>CAZUCD010000139.1:0-9826 GCA_964618855.1 uncultured Candidatus Sumerlaeota bacterium | reverse complement strand
AGGTCCTCGACGAGGCCGCCAAGGGCGGCTACGGCGTCGGCGCCTTCAACGTGAACAACATGGAGCAGATCCAGGCGATCATGCGCGCAGCGGAGGAACTCGACGCCCCCGTCATCATCCAGGCCAGCCGCGGTGCACTCCAATACTCCGAGATGATCTACCTGAAGAAGCTGATGGAGGCCGCCGTCGAGCGCCACCCGGACGTCAAGGTCGTCCTACACCTCGACCACGGCAACTCGCCGGAGACCTGCCGCCAGGCCATCGCGCTCGGCTTCACCTCCGTCATGATGGACGGCTCGCTCATGCCCGACGGCAAGACCATCGGCAGCTACGAGTACAACGTCGCCGTGACGCGCGAGGTCGTCGAGTACGCGCACGCGCGAGGCGTTTCCGTCGAGGGCGAACTCGGCTGCCTTGGCGGCATCGAGGACGGCCACGGCGCCGGCGTCGCGCTCGACGACGCCTCCCACCTGACCGATCCCGACCAGGCCGTGGACTTCGTGCGCTCGACCGGCATCGATTGCCTCGCCCTCGCCATCGGCACCAGCCACGGCGCCTACAAGACGATGCGCTACGACAAGGACGGCAGGCCGCTCCCCCCGAGGCTCGCCCTCGAACGCATCGAGCTGATCGAGAAGAAGCTCGCCGACGCGGGATATCCGGCATTTCCGCTCGTCATGCACGGCAGCAGCTCCGTGCCTCCCGAACTCGTCGAGACCGTGAACAAGTACGGCGGCGCGATGAAGGCGACGATGGGAATCCCCATGTCCGACATCCAGTTCGGCATCCAGCGCGGGGTCCGCAAAATCAACGTGGACACGGACGGGCGCATCGCCATGACCGGCGCCGTCCGCAAGGCCCTCGCCGAGCACCCCGAGCACTTCGATCCCCGCGACTGGCTCAAGCCCGCACGCGAGGCGCTCTACCAGCTCATCAAGGGCAAGATGCGGGACTTCGGCCAGGCGGGCCATGGGCACGACTACGCCCCGCTCCCGCTCGACGAAATCGCGCGGCGCTACCGCTGAGGGACCATCCCGGCGCGTCCCGGCGAAAGGACTGACAGGGCCGCGGCGCATGGCTGCACGGCCCCCCGGTTTGATTCAGAATCGCATTCGCCTTTCCTTTGCCTTGACATCGTGTGCGCGTTTCGCCTCCCATTCGCCCAAAAGGTAAGGCGAAACGCCAAAGCGAAGGAATCCGCCCATGTACCTGACACGCCGGCAGCGCGAAGTCTTCGAGTTCATCCGCGGCTTCATAGCGGAGAACGACTACTCCCCGTCGCTGGAGGAGATTGCCCGTGGGTTGGACCTCTCGTCGCTCGCCACCGTGCACAAGCACCTGACGAACATCGCTGAAAAGGGCCTGATCAAGCGCCACTGGAACCGCGGCCGCGGCATCGAGCTCGTCTCCGGCATCGAAAAGCCGGAAATGGTGAAAATGAAGATCGAGGCGTGCTACGCACTCCCGATCAAGGGCGTCGTCGCCGCCGGGCAACCCCTCGAGGCCTACGAGCAGGACGACGAGCGCCTTTCCGTCCCCGGCGACCTCGTGCGCAACGCAGACTCAAGCTTCGTCCTGCGCGTCCGCGGCGACTCCATGATCGAGGATGGCATACACGACGGGGACTTCATCATCTGCGAGCGCCGCCGCGACGCGCGCAATGGCCAGGTCGCCGTCGCCCTCGTCAATGGCACCGAAACGACCGTGAAGAAGTTCTACAAGGAGGGGAAGTTCATCCGCCTCCAGCCCGCCAATAGCGCCATGGCACCGATCCTCGTCCACGCGCGCGACTGCGAAGTCCAGGGCATCGTGGTCGGCCTCCTGCGCAAGTACCCGATGTAGCGAAGCCAGAAGTCGAAAGTCACAAAGTCGAAAGTCACAGGGTCGAAGGTGGTGAAGGGCGATGCCGGGGGCGGTTCCTTTCGGTTGGCCCCGGGCCCCCGTGCGGGAAGCCTTCACGCCACCACCATTCCAGCCCACGGACCGCCCCCGCACCATGAAGGCCGAAACCCTCCTCGCCCAGCTCCACGACATGCGGAAGGAATTTTCGGACGACAAGGAGAGCATCGAATACCTGACGCTCCACCATGTCTTCTGCTTCGTTTCCTACAGGATGTCCGACTGGCAGAAGTACGTGCGCGAGGCGACGGAACGCGGGGAATTGCCCGCAGGGGAATAATCACGGGAAATGCGGAAAAAGAAAAATCCCCCCGCGGAAATCATCCCCCGCCAAAGACAATTTCCCGCGAGTCCACGCGCGAATTATCGGGAATAATCGCGTCGACCAGGCGCATGCCGGGGCCGATCGTGCATCCCGCGCCGATCCTGGTCGCGCCGAGGACCTCGAGCGGGCCCCGCAGCACCGTGCCGCCGCCCACCTCCGCGCGCGGCCCCGTCCTGACGCACGCGCGCGACTCGATCCGCACGCCGGATGCGAGAAGGCCGCGCTGGACGCGGTCGTTCAGCAGGTCCTCCGCCTCGGCAAGCTCCGCCGGCGAGTTCACGCCGAGCGTCTGGGACCGGTCGGGCCAGACCAGCGCGCCCACGCGCCCGCCGCGCCCAGCGATGATGCCGATCGCGTCCGTCAGGTAGTACTCGCCCTGCGCGTTCGAATTGCCAATCTCCGCGACGGCCGCACGCAGGTCGCGAATATTGAAGAAATATGTCCCCGAGTTAATTTCGCGTATTTCCCGCTCCACCGGGGACGCGTCGCGAAACTCGACAATTCCCGAAACGCTGCCGTCGGCGCGGCGGACGATTCGGCCGTAGGAACCGGCATCCTCAAGCACGCACGTCAGGATCGTCGCCGCGTTCTTCTCGGAAACGTGATGCTCGCGGAGGGCGCGGAAGAGGTCCGCCGTCAGCAGCGGCGTGTCGCCGCATGCGACTGCGACAAGGCCGTCCTGCTCCGTCATGGCATCCAATCCCATCCGCACCGCGTGGCCTGTCCCGAGTTGTTCGGCCTGCACCGCAATCCGCGCCCTGTTGCAAAGGTGCGCCCTGACCACCGAACCCCCATGGCCGATCACCACGACTGGGTTGGCCAGGCCGGCACCTTCAAGAGCCGTGAGGACCAGGTCGAGCATCGCTTCGCCAAGGACCGTGTGCAGGACCTTAGGGAGGGAGCTCTTCATGCGCTTGCCCTGCCCTGCGGCAAGTACGATGGCCGTGGCGGTATCTAACATGGGCAATATCAGTGCAGAAGGGAGATGGGAAGGGATGGCTGGGGGTGCAGGACTCGAACCTGCGAATGTCGGCTCCAAAGGCCGATGCCTTACCAGCTTGGCGAACCCCCAAGACTAAGCTGAGGGTATCCATGAGGTGTGCACCATGTCAAGGGATTGGGCGTGCAGATTGATAAGTCGTGTAAAAACAGCAAACGACGAACGCACGGCGGTTTTTCCACAACTTGCAGTTTGCGCTTGAATTGTGGCGGGGCGGTGGCGACAAATGTCGGAAGTTCGTCTGCATGCGCAGGCGGGCTGTTCCCATCTCCCTCAGAAAGGCGGATCCGGGCATGACTCCCGCAGAACTCGCAACCGGCGCCCCCGTCCTCTCGGAACCGACCAGTGTTTCACGTGAAACAATCACGACGGCGATCATCAACCAAAAGGGGGGAGTCGGAAAGACCACAACCGCCGTTTCGCTCGCCCACGGACTCGCGCTCCAAAACAAGCGTGTCCTCCTCATCGACCTCGATCCCCAGGCCAACGCGACCCTCAGTCTCGGCACCGTGCCCGGGGAGGCGCCCGACTCCGCCGCGCACCAGCTCCTCATCGACGCTCCCCCGCCCGTCCCGCTCCAAACCCGGTGCCCTGGGCTCGACCTCCTCGCGGGCTCCGCGGAGCTGATCGCCGCGGAACTCACTCTGCTCCAGCGCTCGCACGGGCGCGAACGAGCCCTGTCCGCGGGCTTGGAACGCATGCAGCTCGACTATGACCACATCATCATCGACGCGCCACCGTCGCTCGGGCTTCTGGCCATCAACATCTTGCAGGCATCCGACGCACTCCTCGTCCCGGTGCAGGCCGAGTTCCTGGCCCTCGAGGGCGTCAAGAACCTGCGCCGCACAGTCGAGCTCCTCTCGCGACAGTCGGGGAGCAGTGCCGAGATACTCGGCTTCCTCATCACGATGGTGGACGGGCGCACCAACCTCTCCCAATCTGTTGCGGCAGGTCTTCGTGGAACACTAGGAGCGCAGGTGTTCAACGCCGTGATTCCGAGGACCGTCCGGCTCAGCGAGTGCCCAAGCCTCCGCAAGACCATCTTCGAGTACGACCGTTGGGGGGGAGGCGCGCGTGCCTACGAGGCCCTCGTTTTCGAGTTCCTCGGCCGTCTCCACGGCATCCGCAGCCGCATCCGGAGGTCCACACCATGAAGTCCAGACAAGACGCCATCGCCAATAGTATCAATGCTTTGCTCGGTGTTGCCACCGCCCCCCCACCCACGGTAAAGCCGGGATTCATCCAGGCGCAGCTCCCCCCGGGTGAAAAGCCGAGGACCATCGTGGAACCGCGCGACGGTGTCATGCGCGTCCCCGCCGAGGCGATCTCCCCCAACCCAAGGCAGCCGCGGTCGGTGTTCGACCCTGACTCGCTGGCGGACCTCACGGCTTCAATCCGTCGCCACGGCATCCTCCAGCCACTCGTGGTCCGCGACGAAGGAAAGGGGAAGTATACGCTCCTCGCGGGGGAGCGGCGACTCCGCGCCTCCCAGATTGCCGGCCTCGCCGAGGTTCCCGTCATCGTCCTCAAGGCGAGCGAGGAGCAGATGCTGGAGCTCTCGATCGTCGAGAACGTCCAGCGCGAGAACCTGAATCCGGTGGAAGAGGCGCGCGCCTTCAAGGCCCTCATCAACACCTTCGGGTGGACCCAGGACGAGGTGGCGGACCGGGTGGGCAAGAAGCGCCCAACAGTGGCCAATGCATTGAGGTTGCTCGGCTTGTCCGACAAGGCGACGGAGGATCTGGCCGCAGGCCGCATCTCCGCAGGGCACGCCCGGGCGATCCTGTCGCTCGTGGACAACACCTCGCGCGAAGCATTGAGGAAGGAAATCGTCGAGCGTGGACTCAGCGTCCGTGCCGCGGAGGAGCGGGCAAAGGAACTGGCCGCAGGGCCGGTGCCAAAGCGTCGCGGGCCCTTCAAGGATTTGCCCCTGAAAAAGGGCAACGATCATCTTGACATTGAACATCTTCGGGAGCGCCTGATCGAACAAATCGGCTGTCCCGTGCGGATTCGCCCCAAGTCCACGACGTCAGGCACCGTCGAGATCACCTACCAGACCCTGGATGACCTCGACAGACTGATTGAAATGCTCGGAGTCGAACGGCTTTAACCGCGGCGGGAACGGCCGAAAATCCCCTCCCCCAGGTCGTGCAAAGGCGACCGGAAGGAGTCCCGTTCCCCATGCATCCGCTCCTGTTGCACCAGCTTCTCGCCTCGGAGGTCGGCGTCGGAACCGACCTCGTTTCAGCCATCTCCGCCAATGACCTGGTCGGCTGGATCTGCCTGATCGTGCTGGCAGGCATGTCCGTGCTGAGCGGCGCGGTCATGATCCAGAAGGGCCGACAAATCGTGGCGGCCGGGCGCGAGTCGCACCACTTCCAGCGCAAGGCCTACCGCCGGGATGGAGGCATCGAGCAGGTATTCGCCGCCACCCGCGACCACGCGAACAGCCCCCTCGCGACCATGGCGCGCGAGGTCTATGTCGAGTGCGAGGCGGAGGACTGGTTCCGCACCCCGGATCCTGCACAGACGGCAGAGCTCCAGTCCCGCGCGCCCTCGCTCCTGGAAAACACGATCGACCGTGTCATAGCGACCGAGCAGGCTCGCCTCGAGAACGGTCTCTACCTGCTCGCGATTGCCTCGACCATAGGTCCATTCATCGGGTTGTTCGGCACGGTCTGGGGCATCCTGGGCGCGTTCCAGGCGCTCGGAAGGGAGGGCGCCAGCCTCGCCGCACTCGCTCCCGGCCTCTCCACTGCGCTCGTCACGACGATCTTCGGCTTGTTCGTGGCCATTCCGGCGGTCCTCGCCTACAACATCCTGACGGCTCGGATCATCGATCTTTCAAGCGGGATGGACAAGTTCGCCAACGAACTGATGAGCATGACGCAGCGCGAGATCCTCCGTCGCGGAGGCCTGATCCCGTGAGACGTTCCAAGTCGCGCCGCCAGATCAATGCAGAGATCAACGTCACCTCGCTGCTGGACATCGTGTTCGTCCTGCTGATCGCCTTCATGATTGTGGCCCCCGCACTTAAGCACGGCGTCGAACTCGAGCTGCCGAAGGTCAAACATGCCCCAGCCTACAAGGATACCCTAAAGCCGGTCGAGGTCCGCGTGCTCTGGAAGACGGGTGCCGGAGGCGAAATGGTGACGGTGAACGGGAGGGAATGCTCTGCTGAGGAAGCAGTCGATCAGGTGAAAGCAAAACTACTTGCGTCAAGCAATCTTCCCGTCACACTCGAAGCCGACCGCCGCGTGCCCTGGGAGTTCATGGCCGGCTTCATCACGAGCCTGCGCGCCGCTGGCGTCGAGCAACTGGGCATCATCAGCCTCAAGCGCCAGGATTGATCGTGTCCGTCGTGACCTTGGAGGCTCCGAGCCTGAAGCGCGCCGTCATCGCGTCGGCCGTCCTCCATGCCGCGCTCATCATTGCCATCGGCGCGTTCTTCATGTCGGAGCAGTCGAAGAGCCTGCTGGGAGAGAAGGGCCTCCCCGCCAAGCGCGGAGGGGGCCCGATCATGGTCGGGCTCAGCGCTCCCCCTCCGCAGCCAAAGGCCGCTCCACCGAAGGCCACCCCCCCCCCCCCCCCCCCCCCCCAACCCACGCGCGCACCGGATCCGACACCCGAGCCAACCCCCGAGCCCAAGGCCACCCCGGAGCCCGAGCCCGAGCCGAAGGAAACGCCGCCTCCCCCGGACGAGAAGACCATGGACGTGGCGAAGGCAAAGCCGAAGGAGACCCCCAAGCCCAAGACGACGCCCAAGCCAACGCCGACGCCCAAGGCGACCGAAGCGGCGAAGGCGACTCCGGCACCCAAGGCGACCGAGAAGCCCAAGGCGACACCCAAGGCCACCCCGGCCCCGAAGCACACGGAGGCGGCGATCTCACCATCGAAGGCGCAGGCACTCGTCCCGCCGAAGCCCCTGCCGACACGCGAGGGGGGGAAGGGATCGGCGAAGGAGGCCAAATCCGAGTCGGCGATGAAGCCCGGCGCCGCCGCGAAGGGGGGCGCGTTCAAGCCGAACTCCGGCACGACCCCCGGCAGCGGCGGGGGAGCCGGCGGGGGCGGAAGCGCCCGCGTGGGCTCGAACGAAATGCGCGGCGTCGGCCTGCCGGACTTCTATGCGCGCACCGCCCTGGCGCAGATCGGCCGCAACTTCCGCGTCCCCGCCGACAAACAGAAGGACAACGACGCCACCGTCGCGTTCACCATCCGCGCCGACGGCACCATCGAGAACATCCGCATCAAGGGCGGCACGGGCAGCGCCGAACTCGACGAGTTCGCGCTCGAGGCCCTGCGCCGCACGAGGAAGCTCGCCCCACTCCCGGACTCGATGGACACCAAATCGCTGGACGCCGAGGTGACGTTTAACTTTTTGGAGGGGTAGGGGGGGCCTCCCAGCGGCTCTCCCTCCGGCTGCCACCCTGCCGACCAAGGCGCATCTGGCGGAATCCCACGACCCTTTCGCCCGGCTGCGATCCGGTCCCTCTCCTTCACGGGCGGCGTGCTCGGAATTCATAACAACGCTTGACTTGCCGTGGGACGCACAGCATAGTCCGCCTATTCAGTGAGTCTACTTGTATCAGGGTCGGAAGGTTCCCATGCGTACGATTCCGCGTTGGCTGATAGCCTTGCTGTTTTCGGTTCACCTCGCCCACGCAGAAACACCGGAGCCCTCGGATTCGGGCTTGGGCTGCGAGGTCCCGGCTGCGCTCGGCAGATTGCTGCGCTACGGCGGCCCTCCGGCGGACCCTCGCGCGGACAAGGTTGTGCAGGGAATCTACATCGTGCCTGCAGACCGTACCCCGGTGCCTGGTTTCGCGGAGAATCTCGAGATCTCGCTACTCACACTGCAGGAGTGGTACGGTCGCCAGGTCGGTGGGAAGTCCTTCAAACTTGCCGACCCTGCGGTCCTCACGTACCAATCCGCAAAGAACGCCTCGGACTTCGCCACAGATCCCGCGACCGCGGGCACTGGCAGCCTCCAATGGTGGCAGAGCGTCGCCAACGAGGCGGCAGCTCTCGCCGGCTCATCATATCAAAATCCAAACTTCTGCTCGATGGTGGTCATCGATTCGGATCCCCTTTGTGGCCAAGTGGGCGGGGCAGGCTATGAGGGATTAGCCATTGTTGGGCGCGGGGACCTGACCGGGCTTCTGGGGCAACCGTCGTACGACCCTTGCTCCGGAAACTCATCCACATCGCCCCGTTGCCGATGGATCGGAGGTTTGGGGCATGAACTGGGGCACGCCTTGGCGAGACCCCACGCGCAAGCTGGCCTGCACGACTCGGCCATCATGCTGTTTGGCTACCTGTCCTTCCCGTACGCGTACCTGACTCCGGATGACATCGCATTTCTGTCGAGCTACGCCTACTTCTACCCGTTCACGCCGACCTCGACGGGCTACTGGTGCGGCGATCCCTCAGGTTCGGAGTACCCGTTCACGATGGATGGAATCGCAGACGGCGGAGTATGCACTACGGGGGCACTAAGCTATGGCCTGAGGGACGGCTGGTGCTACTTCTCATTCCCAACAACCGGGACAAGCGACCGGTTCCTCTTTCTCGCGGGTGAGCCTGGCCTGCTGGGCCCGGCCCCATGGACCAAGTCAGGGAACGTCGCCGCGCCGGCCCTTTCCGTGGCGGTCGAAGGTACGAACTCCTTCTGCACTTGGCGTGACGCAGCGGGCTCGAGCATCCCGAGCGCACCAACATCCAGAATCCTCGCGCGCGGAATCAACGCGACGGAAGTCCTCCTCTCTCTGGAGGAGATCCCCGGCACGCAACTCGCCTTTGCGCTGGCAGAGTACGCAACTACTGATGGAGGTGCATTGATCGGCCAGGCCCCGGCGTCCGAGGATGGAAACGGGAACGTTGAGGCTGCCGAATACTTCAGCTATTCCGACACGGCGATCACCTGCTCGGAGGTAGAGTCCATACCGACCCTCGCCGACGGCGTCCCTGCGTCCTGCTCCGTCCCGCTCGACACGTGGCGTCACTACCGCATGGAAGTTCCGGCTGGATCGACCGAGTTGCTCGTCACCCTCTCGGGGGACAACGATGCCGACCTGTACATCCGCAGGGGCAGCCTGCCCACCCTAGACTCATGGGATTTTCGTCCATGGCTGGCGGGATCCCTCGAGTCGGTGCTCGTCACCCGGACGACCACGCCTGCGATTTCCGCAGGCACCTACTTCATCTCTGTCCATGGGTACGGCACAGGTACTTCGGCCTACACCGTGACCGCATACCTCAGCCGGTTCACCGAAGTCATGACTCTGTCGAACTTCGACGGATTTTCGTTCCTGTCCTTCGGCGCGGAGACTCCCATTCCCGCACTCTCGGGAGGGCAGTCAAACCCTCCCCCCGGAACCACAACAGTGGGCGTCAACTCGGCGGCAGGCACGACAGGCTACGCCGGCTGGCGAAAATCGCTCGGGGTGAACCTGTCGAGCAGCGAGATCTATCGTGTGACTGCCGACCTAAACTCCAACTCGCAGGTGAACAGGTCCTCTTGGGTTCGAATGCGCTTTGGCGGGGACTTCTTCAAGTCACACGGACAAACCGAACTCGGGTTCTCGCGCAATGCCGCGAGCGCC
>CAZUCD010000138.1:0-9900 GCA_964618855.1 uncultured Candidatus Sumerlaeota bacterium | reverse complement strand
CACGCGCAGCAGCGGCAGCGGGACGGGCAGCGTCAAGGCTGGCCCGAAGCCGAGCCAGCGGCGATAGCGCGCCAGCAGCGCCGCGAGCGTCAGCGTCTCCGGCCCGACCGGCTCCAGCGTCGCGCCGGGGCCGTGACCCGCGTCTTCCTCAGAGGCGCGGAAAGGCGCGGCAAGAGCGATCGTGTGAAGCTGCCCGACGCAATAGTCAACGGGACCTGCCCCTTCGGCTCTTGCACGCCATCCGAAGGCTCCCTGATGATTCAGGTCAATCGCCCAGCATCCCCGGGCCACCCCACGCGAAAGGAGAACTCCCTTGAAGGTCCTGTCGGAAATCGTGACGGCACTCGAGAAAATGAAGGCCACCTGCCTCCGTCACCGGGAGTATCTTTAACTTCGAGGCCATCCGCAGCGAGATCGAGGCGCTCGAGTCGCAGTCCAACGCCCCCGACTTCTGGCAGGACCAGAATCGCGCCCAGTCGATGATGAAGAAGATCGACGCCCTGAAGCAGACGATCGAGCCATGGGCCGAGCTCGAAGGGGAGATTTCCGAGAACCTCGAACTTGCGGAGCTACTGAAGGACGAGGGGAAGACCGACGGGCCGGACGTCGAGGCGCTCGACGCGTTGTCAGGGGAGTTGGCGCACCGGCTCGATCAGCTCGAGCTGCGCGTGCTGCTGAGCCGCGAGGAGGACAAGCTCCCGTGCTTCCTCCAGATCCACGCTGGCGCCGGGGGGACCGAGTCCCAGGACTGGGCCCAGATGCTCCTGCGCATGTACATGCGCTGGGCCGAGCGCAAGGGCTTCAAGATGGAGCAGGTGGACCTGACCGAGGGGGAGCAGGCCGGCATCAAGGACGTCACGATCCGCATCGAGGGCCCCTACGCGTTCGGATACCTGAAGGCGGAGAACGGGGTGCACCGCCTCGTGCGCATCTCGCCCTACGACGCGAACGCGCGGCGCCACACGAGCTTCGCATCCGTGGACGTCACGCCGGAGATCGACGAGTCCATCGAGATCGACATCGGCGAGAAGGACAAGGACTGGCGGCTCGACTCGTTCCGCTCCGGCGGCAAGGGAGGGCAGAAGGTCAACAAGACGACCTCCGCGGTGCGCATCACGCACTACCCCTCCGGCATCGTCGTGCAATGCCAGAACGAGCGAAGCTGGCACCAGAACCGGGACACGGCGTTCCAGATTCTGCGTTCCCGCCTGTTTGCCCTCGAGCTGGAGAAGCGCAAGAAGGAGGTCGAGGCGCGCGAGGAGGCCAAGAGCGACATCAGCTTCGGCTCGCAGATCCGCAGCTATGTCCTGCACCCCTACCAGATGGTCAAGGACCATCGGATGGAACTGAAGGTGAGCGACGCAAACGGTGTGCTGGACGGGGACATCGACCCGTTCATCGAGGGGTACCTGAAGAGCAAGCTGAACGAGAAGAACGCGGCGAAGGCGGGGGCGTGACACTTTGGGCTGGTGCCATGACCCCTGGAACCACGCCTCGATTGTCTCCGATGGGCTCCCCACGAGTGTGTGTTTGGCAACGGGGCGCGATCTCGACACCTGATTGTCCAAGCATCGTGGCGACGTAATCCCTGCTGAGCTTGTCGGGGGCGGGAGCCTCCATGAACCTAGCGTGAAGTTTCTGGAGGTTTCGCTTCGATGCGCGCCAAGAGTCCGCCCAAGACCACATCCAACAAGCACTCGGTGACGCCGAAGTCAGCGAAGGGGAATGGCGCAGCGAAGCGAGTCGTCGGAAGCGCTCTGCGGACCACCAAGGCCGCAGTGGAGGGATCACGGAAGACGGGTGTGGAGGGGGCGAGTCCGGTTGGACAGAACCTGACCGAATCGGAGCTTGAAGCCCTGATTCCGCGCAATGGTTGGGGCCGCGAGCTTTGGGAGATTCGGCAGAAGGGCATCGCGGCAGGCGAAGTGTTCGCGTCGAGGAAGGAGATGGTCCATGAACTGGGCAATCTTCGGCGCAAGGACATGGACACTTGATGCCACCAGTTCGGGTCTACTTTGATTCGGGTGCGCTCATCTCCCTGTTCCGCTCTCCAAAGGATGAGGCCCCTGGGCGAGATTGGCAGAGTTTGGCCGGAGGGACAATTGTACCACTGAGTTCGGTGGCCGTCCGCCTCGAGACCATACCACAGGCGGCATTCAATCTCCGGACCGCTGAGGTGGAGTTCTATGACCTATTCTTCGGCAACTCGGTCTTCCTCGGCGAGCTCGATCGGGCCTTGCTTAGGGATTCCGAGAAGCTCGCGACGCGCTATGGCCTTCACGGGATGGACGCAATCCACGTCGCCGCCGCGATTCGACTTGGCGCAGATGAGTTTCGCACTTCGGAGGGCCCAAGACGGCGAATTCATGCAGTCCAGGAGTTGAGGGTCGTAAGAAGCTCCTGAACTCCCCGGTTACAATGGTCGGCACCGCCCCCCTCTTCCCACTCACCCCAACAAGAGCTGAGTCCCCCATGCCCCCCGCCACAGAACCCACCAAGTACTTCCGAGCCAGCCTCGGCATGAAGGACCAGATCGCCGGGGATGTCTCCGCGGACTACCACGACAAGCTGGTGGACGCCATCCGTGCGAACGACTTCCGCCTGGACATGCCGGAGCTCAGCGTCCGCCTCGCGCGCGAGTTCGGATTCTGCTACGGCGTGGACAAGGCCATCGACATGGCATACGAGGCGCTCAAGAAGTTCCCCGGCAGGCGCTTATTCCTCACGACGGAGCTGATCCACAACCCGCGCGTCAACGAGCGCATGCGCGACAAGGGCATCCTCTTTCTCTCCGGCCAGTACAAGAGCGGGTTCACGCCCTCGGACATCACGAGCGAGGACATCGTGCTGCTCCCCGCCTTCGGGGTGAGCACCGAGGAGCTGAAGCTGTACCGGGACAAGGGGTGCGTCATCGTGGACACCACCTGCGGCTCCGTGATCCACGTCTGGAAACGTGTGGAGAAGTACGCGCGCGACGGGTTCACGTCGCTGATCCACGGGAAATACTTCCACGAGGAGACCATCGCGACGACGAGCCAGGCCTCCGCGAACGGGGGGCACCACATCGTCGTGCGGAACAAGGAACAGGCCGCGATCGTGTGCGACGTGATCCGCGGCACGCGGCCGCCGGGGGACATCGCGGAGAACTTTTCGATGACGATGAGCAGGGGGTTTGACGCGACGCGCCACCTGGAGCGCATCGGCGTCGCCAACCAGACGACGATGCTGGCCAGCGAGTCGCTGGAGATCGCGCGGATGGTGGGCGAGGCGATGCGCGAGCGACACGGGGAGGAAGGGGCCAAGGAACGCTTCCGCAGCTTCGACACGATCTGCAGCGCGACACAGGACCGGCAGGACGCCATCGGCGCGCTCGTCCGCGACGGGGGGCTCGACCTGATGATCGTGGTCGGCGGCTACAATTCCTCGAACACCAACCATCTGGTGGACATGGCGCTGCGGCACTGCCCGACGTTCCACATCGATGATGCGCGCGAGGTGCTCTCGCGCGAGGAAATCCGCCACAAGCCCTACGGTGCGACGGCGGCGGTGGTCGCGCGGGACTGGCTGCCCGAGGGGCACTTCACGCTGGGGATCACGGCGGGAGCGAGCACGCCGAACCGCGCCGTCGGGGAGACGCTGGAGCGGATAGCCGCGCTCAAGGGGGTGCCGGTGGCGGGCATCCTGACCGCGGCCGGCGGGCGCTGATCCGCCTCCCAAGGTGAGCGACGCACCCGTGGATGCGACGTTCGCCGGCGTTGCCGCGCCGGCCGCGGCGGCCCGCGCCACCGATTGGCGGACGCTGGCGGCCAAGGCGTTCGGCTACTCCCTGGTCGCGGCCTTCATGGCACTCTTCCTGGCGGGGGGAACGCCCTACAGCCGCATCCTCTACCCCGCCGTCCTCGCCATTGGCATCATCAACCCCGTGTGGTCGCTCTATGCGATCGCGCTCTATGGCCCGCTGTTCCTGATCGACCCGGGGAACACGCACCTTCTGGTGGCGCTCGAGGTGTGTATCCTGGGCGCGTTCGCGGGGGAACTCCGGCAGTTGGGGCGCCAGCGCGAGCTCGCCCTCAGCGTCACGCCAGGGACGCGGGACCACGACAGCGTCCAGCGCGACAACGCGCTGGGCGCGCCGGAACTCGGCGCGTGGAAGCCCTGGGGGATCGCCCTCATGCTGATGGCCCTTGGTTCGGCCACGTATGGACTGAGGCTGCTCCTGTCGCGCGAGGATGCGGTCGCCGGGTCGGACTCCGAGCTCCGGTGGACGCTCGACCGCGCCTTCTACGGGTGGGCGACCTATCCCGAGTACACGCTGCGGAGCCTGTTCAACTGGCTGACGGCGCCGCTCCTGGCGCTGCTCGCGGCACGCAGGGCCTCGCCGCTGCGGGCGGCACGGTGGCTGAAGTTTGGCGCGCTCGGCCTCGTGGCGGCATGCCTGGTATCGCATCTGGACCGCGCGGGCCTGGTCTCCCTCGACGCGTTTCGGCGCCCAAACCCGGATCCACTGCACGCCGGGCGGCTGCAGGGAACCGCGGGACACGCGGGCTGGTTCGCCCTTTGGATCGTGATGATGTGGCCCGGGGTGGTGCTCTGGTGGCACGGGGAGGGACGCGTGCGCCGGCTCTTCGTGGCGGGGGCGCTGGTGCTGGTGGTCGCGCCGGCGCTGCTCCTGACGGCTGCGAGGGCGAGCTGGCTCGCCGCGGCGGCTGGCGCGGCGGTCGGCGCGGCGTACATCTGGCGCCGGGACCCGGGCCTGCGGCCTTGGATTCGCAGGGGCGCGATCGCGGCGCTGGTCGTTTTCGTCGCGGCCCTGGCGGCCAGCGAGGTCGTCACCGGCCGCGTCGGCACCCTGCTGCGCGTGTCCGACCGCGCCAACTACGTCACCAGCACGCTCGCCCTGCTTTCCGTCGCGCCCCTCGGGATCGGCCTTGGGACCCATGCTCTACAGTACGGCTGGCTTTTCCCGGCGTCCGTTTCCTTCTTCCAGACGGACCACGTCACGGCCCATTCGATCATCCTCCATCCGCTCTCGGAGAACGGTCCGTTCTTCGTGGCCCTGCTGCTCGGGGGAGTCGTGATGGCCGGCATGGATGTCCGCCGTTCCTGGAGTGCCATCTCGTTTGGTTCGCGGCGGATCGTGCTCGCGCTCGTCCTGGGCGGCGGGGGGCTCGTCATGGCGGGGCTTGCGCAGGACGTGATCTACATCCGGGTGGTGGAGCTGGCGATGTGGATCGCGGGGGGATTCATCGTGGGCCTGTGCCGGCGCGAGGTCCCCGAGTTGTTCCCTCCGGTGGAGCCCGGCCGCGCACGCCTTCTTCTGAGGTGCGCACTGGCCGTCGCCGCGCTCATGGCGCTGACGCACTCCGTGCGCGCGGTCCAGGGGACGTGGCCTCGCACGCCGGAGTTCGACCCGGCCTCGGGCTTCTCGTTTTGGCTTGATGAGTCTTGGCGCGGCGCAGTCGATCCCGAGACCACCCGGATCAGCTTCATCGCCTTCCGCAAGCACGGGGAGGGCGAGGTGCGCGTCCGCTGGCCCGACGGTGAACGCGAGTACGGCTACCTGCGCGCGGGCATCGGCAAGCGGTTCGAGCGCACCTTCACCGGCATGGAGGACCTCCGCTGGCTGGCAATCCGGGGGGAGAACCCCTACCGAATCTCGGACGTGGAGCCGGGATCGGACGACCGTCGCCACGCGACGTTCCTGATCACGAACCTCGTGATCGAGTCGCCGGCCAACAGGCATGGGGTTGTGAGGCCCAAGGAGCAGTAGCAGGGACGGCCCCTGTCAGACGTTTGCGGCCAAGTCCCCGTTCGAAGCCGCCTCCTCCTTGAACTGCAAGTCGTACAACTTCCGATAGAGCCCGTCCTTCGCCAGCAGTTCGTCGTGCGTGCCCTCCTCGGCTATGCGGCCATGGTGCATGACGAGGATCTTGTCAGCGCGCTTGATCGTGGAGAGCCGGTGCGCGATGACGAGCGCGGTTCGGCCCGCGAGAAGCCGCGCCAGCGCGTCCTGGATCAGGAGCTCGGTCTCCGTGTCGATGTTCGAGGTGGCCTCGTCGAGGATGAGAATCTCCGGATCGAAGGCGAGCGCGCGGGCGAAGCTTAGGAGTTGCTTTTGGCCGGTCGAGAGCGTGGCACCGCGCTCCTTCACGCCGTTGTCGTAGCCCTTGGCAAGCTTGAGGATAAAGGGCTCCGCGTGAACGGCGCGTGCCGCCGCGACCACCTCCTCGTCCGTGATGTCTTCCTCGCCGAGCCGGATGTTCCCCTTCACGGTCCCGTGGAAGAGGAACACGTCCTGCAGGACGATGGCGATCCGCGCGCGCAGGTCGTGCTGCCTCATCGCGCGCACGTCCACGCCGTCGATGGTGATGCTCCCCTGCTGGACGTCGTGGAACCGGCACAGGAGCGACATGAGCGTGGACTTCCCCGCTCCCGTGGGGCCGACGACGGCGACGGTCTGTCCCCGGGCGACGTCGAAGGACACGTCGCGCAACACCCACTCCGCGTCATTGTATGCAAAATGGACGTGGTCAAAGCGGATTCCGCGGGCCATGGGCGCGGCGGGTGCCGGCTGCGCGGGATCCTCGACGCCGGGCTTCTGGTCGAGGAGCTTGAAAAGCCGGTCGCTGGCGGCGATGGCGCTGAGGACGACGTTGTACTTTTCCGAAAGATCCCGGATGGGCATGAAGAACCGCTCGAGCGCCTGCACGAACAGCGCGAGCTGACCGACCGTGACGGTTCCGGCGAGGGCCTTCATCCCCGGGGTGTCGAGCCGGTCCAGGCCGCCCTTGTAGATCACGATCGCAAAGCCGACCGCCGCGAGGAACTCGACCATCGGGAAGTAAATCGCGTACTGGAACACGGTGTCGATGTGGGCGTCCCGGTGGGCGGCATTCAGGTCGCGGAACCGGCCGAACTGCAGCGCCTCGCGCGTGAATGCCTGCACCGTCTTCATGCCTGTGAGGTTCTCCTGCAGGAAGGCGTTGAGCCGGGAGAGTCGGACGCGCGTGAGGCGGTAGGTGCGCTGGATCCCGCGGCCGAAGTTGCGGCTCACGATCACGACGCCCGGCATGATCAGCAGCACCCACAGCGTGAGCCGCCAGTTCGTCCAGAACAGGAGGCCGATCACGGCGACGAGGAAGAAAACCTGCTGGAAGATGCCGATGAGTCCCTGCGAGAAGAGCTCGTACAGCGCATTGACGTCGCCGGTCACGCGCGTCACCAGGCGCCCGACGGGGTTCCTGCCGAAGAAGGACGCCGATTGCCGCTGGAGGTGGTTGAACACGTCCAGCCGGAGCTGGGTCATCGCGTTGTTGCCGATCTGCGCGATGTGGTAGTTGTTCCACGCATCGAGACCGGCGAGCACCGCCTGCACCACGAGCAGCACGACCGCCATCCAGACGACGCCCTCCATGTTGCCCTTGAGGATGTGCTCGTCGATCGTGTGCTGGATCACCCACATGGGGGCGAGCATGAGGAGCGCCGTCGTGATGCTCGTCGCAATCGCGATGAGGACGCGCCGCCTCATGGGGGCGAGGTAGCGGATGAGGCGCCGCAGGTGCGTGGCGTCCCCCGTGGAGGTCAGCGCCTCCCTTTCCTCCTCCTGGTCGCGTTTCCTGCGGAGGTCCTCCGAGACCCTGCTCATCGGCGAAGGTACCCCAGGATGCGCTCGACGACCCCGCGCGACTCGACTTCGGTGCGGAGGCGCTCGGCGCCGCGGCGCTGGGGGTCAAGTTCCTGGGCGCGCCTGGCGGCGTCGCGTGCGCGTTCCGTGAAGTTCAGCTTCGTGAGGGCCACCGCGAGGTTCTCCCAGATGTGCGCGTGGCGCATGTTGCGCTCGGCGGCGGTGTTGAGGAAGTCCACCGCGGCGGCGTAGTTCTGCCGCTCCATGCACATGAGGCCCGCCATGAACGGCACCTTCCAGTCCCCGGGGCCGGCCATCTCGATCGCCTTGTCGAAGCAGTACTTCGCATTGGGATTCCTCGCGAGGAGGAGGACCTCCGCGCGCGCGATCCACGCCCAGTCGGTCGCGCCCTTGGAGACGGCGTAGTCGCTCGTGCCGAGCGCGCGCTTCATGTTGCCGTTGTGGGCGAGCACGCGGGCACGCTGCGACAGCAGGGTCGGGTCCTCGGGAAACAGGTCGAGCGCGCGGTTGGACCAGACCTCCGCCTCCTTGAACTGCTTGAGGAAGAGGAGCGCGTTGAGCTGCCCGATCCACGGGTAGACCTGGGTGCTTTCGGCCTGGAGCGCGCGCGAGTAGTGGCGCAGCGCGGCCTTGTAGTCGCCGCGGTAGAACGCGTCGTCCGCAACGGCGACCGCCTCGGGATAGTCCGATGCCTGGGCGGTCGCGTGCTCCCCGGAGGCGAGCACCATCCCATGGGGGATGGGCTGCGCCGGTTGGGAGGAGGACGAACCTGTCTTTTCGAGTTTCTGGAATCTGCCCATGCGAGCCGCGCGACGACCTCGGGGTTACACAAGCGCCACTGCTCCCCCACGCGCAATCTTGAAAGCACGACTGCCCATGGACTGCACCTAAAGGCAAGCCGGGCGCTTGTGCATCCGCGTTGCGCCGCGGGGGACGCTCGGCAAGCCTCCCCCGTCGAACCACACCAGGCGGAGTAGAGGCAAAACCCGATGGCCCGCGTTCCCTTCGTTGCCGGAAACTGGAAGATGAACATGACGCAGGGGGAGGCCTCGGACCTCCTTGCCGAACTCCTGCCGATGGTGCAGTCGTTCAGGGACATCGACATCGCCGTGTGCCCGCCATTCACGGCGCTGGCGACGGTGCGGGAACGGCTGCGCGGTACGCCGGTCAAGCTCGGCGCGCAGAACTGCCATGCGGCCGCCAAGGATGGCAAACCGGTGCATGCCGGTGCCTACACGGGGGAGGTCAGCGCGCGCATGCTGGCGGACGCGGGCGTGTCCTGGGTGATCCTGGGGCACAGCGAACGGCGGCAGTACTTCGGGGAGACGGACGCCGGCGTGAACCTGAAGGTGCGCGCCGCGCTCGAGTGCGGCGTCGGCGCCATCGTCTGCGTCGGCGAGACACTCGCCGAGCGCGAGGCGGGGACCACGTTCGGGGTCATCGACACGCAGGTGCGCGGGTGCCTCGGGGGGCTGCCCGGGGACGACGTCGCCCGCATCGTCATCGCCTACGAGCCGGTCTGGGCCATCGGCACGGGCCGGACGGCCACGCCGGACCAGGCGCAGGAGGTCCACGCCCACATCCGCACCCGGCTGGTGCAGATGTTCGGCGAGGCCGTGGCGCAGTCCGTGCGGATACAGTACGGCGGTTCCATGAAGGCCTCCAACGCCGCCCAACTCCTCGCCCTCCCCGACGTGGATGGGGGCCTGATCGGCGGCGCCGCGCTTCAGGCGAAGGAGTTCGCGGAGATCCTTCAGGCGGCACGACTGAGATAGCGTGTCGGGTTTCTGCTGTCAGGCCGCACGACCGGGCCTCCGACTTTTGACTTTTCGTCTTCTCGACACTTCGATGTTCAGATTCTCCACCTTCGAATCCCCCTGAACAGGACGCCTCCATGCCTCGCACGCTCGTCACCGGCGGTGCCGGATTCCTCGGAAGCCACCTCTGCGATGCCCTCCTGGAGCGCGGGCACGAGGTCGTCGCGATGGACAACCTGATCACGGGTTCGGTCGAGAACATCGAGCACATTCGAAACCGCAAGTTCATGTTCATCAAGCATGACGTGACGAACTACATTTACCTTTCGGGGCCGGTGGACTACATCCTTCACTTTGCGTCGCCCGCGAGCCCCATCGACTACCTGGAGAAGCCAATCCCGACGCTGAAGGTCGGCTCGCTCGGGACGCACAACGCGCTCGGCTTGGCCAAGGAGAAGCGCGCGCGCTTCCTGCTCGCCTCGACGAGCGAGGTGTACG
>CAZUCD010000137.1:0-10375 GCA_964618855.1 uncultured Candidatus Sumerlaeota bacterium | reverse complement strand
ACGAGAGGAACTCTGGCGTCATCGGGCACACCTCCGCGTGGGAATCGACACTTGCATTGCCGCTACCGGCCCCTGCGGCCCCCAAGGAGCGCCGAGAGGCGCAACCTCCAGGGCATGAAGACCGACTCCAGGATCACGGAACGGCTCATCTTCGACTGACCCTCGCGCCGCTCCACGTAGATGATGGGGTGCTCGACGATGCGCGCCCCGGCGAGCGAACTGCGGTGCAGCATCTCGACGAGGAACGAATAGCCATTGCTTCGGATCGTGCGCAGCCCCAGGCGCGGGATCAGCTCGGCACGGTACGCACGAAAACCGGACGTGCAGTCGTCCACGCCGAATCCGAGGATCGTGCGCACGTACGCATTCGCAAAGAGACTGAGCAGCAGGCGGCTGATTTCCCAGTTAAGGACCCGCACGCCCCCGGTGTACCTCGAACCGATGCAGAGTTCGGCGTCGTCCAGGGCGGCGAACATCGCGGGGACCTCCGCAGGATCGTGGGAGAAGTCCGCGTCCATGGTCAGGATGCGCGTGGCGCCCGCCCGGTGGCACGCCAGGATACCATCGCGCACGGCGGTGCCGTAGCCGCGGCGCCCCTTGCGGACGATGGCCCGCGCAAACCCGCCCATCCCGAGTTCCCCCGGCACCTTCGACGTGCCATCGGGCGAGTCGTCGTCCACGATGCAGACCCGTGCGCCGGGCATGACCTCGCGCAGCCTGGGCAGCAGCTTCTGCAGGTTCTCACGCTCGCAGTACGTCGCGATGACGATCCAGTTCATTCCCTCGTCCCGACTCGGTGGTTTTCAGCGGCCATGGCGGGCTCAGGACGCATCCCGCGGAAGGTAGGCATCCACGACCGCGCGCCACGATCCCTGGGCCTTCAGCACCAGTTCGATGACCTCGCGGACGGCGCCGTGTCCCCCGCCGCACTTGGCCACGATCATCGCGCGCGACAGCACCTCGGGGCAGGCGTCGCACGGCGCAGCGGAGCATCCCGACCACGCCATCACCCCGAGGTCCTGAATGTCGTCGCCCATGTAGAGAATCCCCTCCTGCCCGATGGAGAGCTTCTCCGCGAGCTTGAGGAGCACCGACTTCTTGTCACGGATCCCCTGGTGCACTTCGGAGATGCCGAGTTCCCGCGCCCGCGCGGTCGTTGCCGTCGAAGCGCGGCCGGATATGAGCGCAAAGGTGATCCCCGCGCGCTGCGCCACGACGATCCCGTGCCCGTCCTTGATGTCGAAGCGCTTGAACTCGCCGGATTCGGAAATGAAAATCCCGCCGTCCGTCAGAACGCCGTCCACGTCGAGCGCTATCAGGCGTACTCGTTGCAGCTTCCGGACAAGCTCGACATCCTGGATCATCGCAGCCGCACCCCGTGGCAGGTGCCCTAGGGTCAGCAGACCCTCCCCGCGGGGGGAAGGGGGACTTTGCGTCGTCTATCGGGTCAGCTTTCGCACTCGCGGATCCAACCCTCGACCGAGTCCGAGTCGGCGCCGCCAAGAGCTACGTAGTCGCGATAGTTTGTGGCCGCCTTCTTCAGGTACTCCGGCTTGTTCTCCTGGTCCACCTGCGCCATCGTCTGGTGGTAGAGAATCCCCAGTGCAAGGGCGTAGGAGGGGTTCTTCGGCGCGAGCGTGCGTGCCTTATCGAGGTTCTTCTCCGCCTCCTCAAGGTCGCCCTTCAGCTTGCTGAAACCGTACTTCGACTTGTAGGCCTGCCCGATGTTGTAGAAGGCGGCGGGATACTCCGGCAGGACTTCGAGGGCGGAATTGAAGTCGGCGTTCGCCGTGGATGGTCCCGTCGTGAGAAGGCGCACCTCCCCCCGCGCGATCAATGCGTCCGCCTTGAGCTGCGTCATCGACTCGTCGAGCTTCCCTTTGTGCTGGTCCACCAGGTCCAGGACGATCGAGTAGAAGCGAGAGGCTTCCTCGTAATTCTCCTCGCCGCGCAGGATGCGCCCCATCTCCAGGTTTGCATCGAGGTCGAGGGGATTCAGCGCGAGCAACTGGACGACGTAGGTGCGAGCCTCGGCGAACTTCTTCTGCATGCGCAGCGTCTTCGCGAGCCCGACCTTGGCGCGCGTCTGGTCCTTGTCGGCCTTGTGCGCCTTCTCGAAGAACCCGAAGGCGGCCTCGTAGTCGTCGCGTTGGAGGGAGAGTTCGCCGAGCTGGCACAGCGCCTTGTAGTTGTCGGGATAGGTCGCCAACTCCGCGTCGAGCAGTTGGCGCGCCTCGAAGAGCTCCGACCGGCGCAGCGCCAGTTGCGCCAGGTTGTAGTTGGCGTCCTTGTAGGTGGGATGCACTTCGAGCACCTGGCGGTAAACCGCGGTTGCGTCCTCATAGCGGCCTAGGACGACCAGGAGCCGCGCCTTGCGGTCGAGCAGGTCCGCCTCGCGCCGCACGGCCAAGCCTTTGTCGATCAGCTCGATCGCCTTCGCGGGATCCGCGTCCTCGGTCGCCGTCACCGAATCGAAGCAAGCGCGGATGATGCGGTCCTCGAGTCGCCCCTCGAACCGCTTGTCGAGAGAGTGGACATAGAGGTACTCGGCGTAGGCATCCGTGGTGCGGCCGGCCTCGCGGTAGAGATTGGCGAGCTCGAAGTGGATGCGGGCGAGTTGCTTCCGGTCCAGCGTGTCCCCTGCGAGCGCCAACCCCTTCTCGTAGTTCTCCAGCGCCTGGCTTCGGGTCTTGGAGTTCTTGGCGTAGATGTCCGCGAGGTCCAGGTACACCTGAGCCCTGCCCGGATCGAGTTCATGCACCATCTTCAGGTCCGCAATGGCGGCGGTGTCATCAACGGTGTCCCGGTGCGATTGGGCCCTGCGCACGTAGAAGTCGATCCAGCACTTCTTGATGTCGCTCCGCAGGGCGCTGTCCGCGTCGAGTTCGGATTCGAGTTGGACAAGGGTCTTTTCGGCCGTGCCGAAGTCCGACTTGGACATCGCGGCGTCAAAGTCCCGCAGACGCGGTCCGTGCACTTTCAGCTCGATTTCCTTCTCCCGGTTCGACAGGTCGGCGAGGATTCGCTCCACCTCGGCCCGATCAGCGCCCGAATCGAGGGCCGCCTGCAGGAGAACCCTCGTTGCCCGGAGGTCCCCGCGCTGAAGGGCGTCCTTTGCCTTCTGCATCTCCATGATGCCGGGTGCAGACTGCTCAATTTTGAGGATTTGCGACCTTGACAGCTTCATCGTCGAGCCGTCCGAGCGCTTGATGGTCACGAAACGCTCGTCGGCGGCAGTGATCTGCGCCTCCAAAACCGAGTTGTTCTTCAGCGTGATGCGCTCAGCCCGGGCTGACGCCCCGAGCATCGACAACGCTGCGAGAAAGGCAAGTTCCCGACCGCCAAAGCCCATGAGAGTCCTCACGCGGGCAGAAGTCTCCGAACGACACGGAGGGGGGAAGCCCCAGAAAAGCCCCACCGATGGCAAATGACTCCTTGAGGTTGCGACAGGATAGCAACGACGTCAACAGCGCAGGCGTGGCCATCAAAATGCCCGGTCGGCTCCCGCGGGGATCCGGGGGCACTCCTCCGATTTGGTTCGCCCCGGGTCGGGGGATGGCCAAGCTGCCGCCATGTCCATGCGCACGCGGCGACTTCTCCACGGGTTCACACTCGCGGCACTCATGATCGCCGCGGCAGGCTGCGGTGGAGGGGGACCGAAGTACCCCGCCTACTCCCCCCACGACAACATCCTGTCCATCGCCGCCGAGTTCGAGTTGCTGGGCGCGATCGACCCATACCGCGACCCGGTTCCCGTGGACCTGACCGGGCAGAACCTCGCACGCGCGACCCTCATCCGACTCGCCAACTACGAGTCGCTCCACCCAGATCGGTTCACCCCGGAGATTGCGATGCTCCGCGGGCGTGCCATGGAGTGGTTTCTGGACCTGCGGGGGGCCGAAAAGTCGTATTCGCTCTGCGCTGAGTTCGAGACAGAACTCAAGCCCGAGGCCCTGCGACGCGCGGGCATCCTGAGAACATTCCTTTCCATCGAGACGATGGACCCGCGCCTCGCCGGCAACCGCGATGCGGAGCTCCGGTGGCGCGAAGGGGTCTCCGCCGCCTACGGAGGGGAAGCCGGCGAGCTGGATGACCCGTTCTATCGGGCTCTGGCGCTGCGCCTGCAGGAATGCAGCGATGTCCTGCACGCCGAATCCATCGGCACACCTGCGGCCTTCGAGAACGTCCTCTCGCGGCACAGTCGCGGGGCCCGGGCCACGGAGCACGCCTTGCGGCTCGCGCGCGCCCACGCGGCCCTGGCGCAGGACGAGGTACGGCTCGCCCCCCTCGGTTCCACATGGTTCGACGCGGACGAGTTCCGCGGGCACTTCAACCGGGCGTCGGAGCTCCTCTATCGGATTGCCCAGGAGGATGGGGCTCCCGAGAAGCCCATCGCCGAGGCGGAGCTGGACGCGCTGCTCGCCACGGCCGCCATGGTGGAATCAAGGGGGGGATGATCCATGGACGGATCCTCCGCCGACGGGCGCGACCCCATCGACCTTTTCATCCTCGCCGCCACCGCGAACAGCGGACACCGCGACTTCGCGCGCGCGTTCGCGATGGTCCCCGGCCTGCGGACAAGGAACTTCTGGTCCGCGCTGACGTTCGGCTCAGCGGATGTCGTTGCGGCCGAACTGGCGCGGGACCCCACCGCCGCCACCAGGCCCGGCGGGCCGCGCAATCTCGAGCCCATCCTCTACGTCTGCATGGCGTGCACCGGCGGCAGGGACGATGCGCTCGACGCGGAGAAGGCGCGGATAGCGCGGCTCCTGATCGCCAACGGCGCCAGTCCGAACGCATTTGTATTGCATCGCGATGGAGAGACAACGTGTCCGTTGCCAGCGCTCTATGGGGCCACGGGCATCAACGACTCCCCGGCCCTGGCGCGGGCGCTCCTTGAGGGCGGCGCGGACCCCAACGACTCCGAATCCGTCTACCACGCGGCGCAGCACGCGCACATCGACTCGCTGGATGTTCTTCACGAGTTCGGCATGGACCCCGGCGCGCGCAGGGAACCGTGGGGAAACACCCCCCTCTACTTCCTCCTGGGCCACGCTCCGTCGGATCCGCAGTTCATCCCCGCGCTGAGGGGCATCCAATGGCTACTCGCCCATGGGGCGGATCCCAACATTCCATCCGCGCCGCACGGGGAGACACCCCTCCATGCTTGCGCGCGCGGCCTGCACACGGCCGACACGGCCATGCTCCTCGTGCGCTGGGGCGCCGACCCCAACCAGGCCGACGCGCGCGGGTGCACACCCTTCTCCCTCGCAGTCCGCAGCGGCAACGCCGAGGTCGCCGAGGTCCTTCTGCAGAACGGCGCCGATGAGTCCGCGCTGACGCCCGTGGACTGCTGGTTGGGATGCGTCGCGTGCGGGGACGAGGAGGGCGCGAAGGCCGTCGAGGAACGCGAGCCCGGCGCCCAACGCGCCGCCCGGGAGCAGTCGCCCGACGCGCTCTGCACCGCGGCCGAGCGCGGCCTGCCCGAGTCCGTCCGTCTCCTTGCGGAGGCGGGATTTGCCCTCGATGTCCGTGGTTCGATGGGCGGCACGCCGCTGCACTTCGCCTGCTGGCGGGGCAGGGCCGCCGCCGCGCGGGTGCTCATCCGTGCCGGGGCTCCGATCGACATCCGTTGCGCGGCCTTCGGGGCGACCCCCCTGGGCTGGGCCACGCACGGTTCGAAGTTCGCGGGCGTCGAGGGGGACTACGCCGGCATCGTGGCGGACCTGCTTGCAGCCGGCGCCGATCCTGCACTCGCCAACAACCAGGGCGAGCCGCCATCCGAGTTTGCCGAGGGCGAAATCCTCGAGATGCTGCTGAATCACTCCGCTGGCAAATGAGCGGGGCCCGGATCGCTCCGGGCCCCTCGGCTGCAAGCTGTTCCCCGCCTGCTGCTCAGGCGCCGTCCTCGCCGATCGCCTCGACCGGGCAACCCTCGAGCGCATCGCGGCAAAGCTGGGCCTCCAGCTCCGTCGACGGCTGCTTCATCACGAACGAGTACCCCTTGTCGTCGTTGCGCGTGAAGTTGTCCGGCGCAGTCGCACGGCACGCGTCGCAATCGATGCAGTTCTCGTCCACGTAGAACTTACCGGGAACGTTGTCCTTCAGGCGCTGGTCCTTGTTGGCCATCTCGGGAGTAGGGAATCCTTTCGTTGATCCCCCCGCGTCCATGGGAGCGCGGGGTGCCGGGGGATTGCTCCCTCGGCGATGGAGGAACTTTGCAACGGCCCACGCGCAGGGCGCAAGCCGGACACGTAGGGTATCGGCATCACGGGCGCCATGCCCCTGACGCGAGCCTTCACCTCCCCCTCGAGTCCTCATTCAATGGGACTTGGCCACGGTTGGCGGGTCAAACTTCGGCGCGTTTCGGTGTCGCATGGGTTGGGGCCGTACCGTCGGTCGCGGCGCGGGAAGGGAGGTTCTCGCACGTGGGCAGCGTGACCGCCGAATCCCCACCTTTGGTCCTTGGCCCGAAGAGTTCGCCTCTTCTTTCCAAGCGGCTGATTTAGGGGGTCCTCCGGTGGGCTATAGGTACCTGTTTCTGGGTCAAGCAATGAAGTCGACCACCCGATTCTGGCCGGTCTGCGCACTAAGGGAAATCCCGTAGAAAAGTTGTTGCGCCCGGTTCCAGCCAAACACCCCAATATCGTCAAAGTAGCACCAGAGGAAGCGATCTGCGGGTCACTCCAAGGGTCGTTTTCAATTCTGTCCAAGGGGTACGAACATGCGCGGACCGAACATGCGCAACCGGAAGGGGCAGGGCCTCGCCGAGTACGCGGTCATCCTCGTTGGTGTGACCGTCGTTTCGCTGGGCGCTCTCTCCACGCTGGGGCACAACATCGGAGACCTCCTTGCATCGTCCGCTGCCATTCTCCCGGGCAGCCAGCCGGAGTGGGACCAGCAGGTCTACGTCGGCGAGCTGATCGAGTTGAATGTGCCGGGCGCGTTCCCGAATGCTGTGGGCATTAATCTCGCCGTTGACGAGATCGAGGCCAACATCAGCGCGGGCACGAACCGCATGGCGGAAAACATCACGAACGGCCAGTTCTCCACGAACTGGCAGAACCTCGTCTTCGAGCGCACCCCGTAAGGGATGTGTACCCGAAGCGGGGGGCCGTGGTTTCTCCCCTCTGCAGTTGGAATCGCCCGGCCTCGCGCCGGGCGATTCTTTTTTCAATACACCTGTTCCCGGAGCACCCGTACCCTTGATTCGATGGACCCGAGAGGATGCCACGGCACCCGTGCCCCAGGATGACGGGGCCTTCGGCAGGCCCGTGCGCTTCCTCGACGCCGCAGGGTGGTGCGAGCTGGGCGACTCACTCGCCTGGGACGAGAATCTCGCAGACGCCCTGGACGCGGTGCTTCCCCCCGAGGCGAACTCCGTGGCCGGCCTGGTCGCGTGGCTCGCTGAGTTGGGCGGAAGCTTCAGCACGGTCGCGGAGGTCTGCGAGCACGGAGAGCGCGTCCTGGTGCTTTTCTGTGATCGGTTTGCGGAGTACCCCATCCATCATGCGGTCCGCAGCGCCGAGGTCTCCGTGGCATGGTCCGCGATGGAGCTGGCCACGGCCATAGGGGCCAGGCTGGACCCCGCCAGCGCCCTGTGCATCCCCAACCTCGAGTTCATCCCGGGCAACCGCACCGCCGCCCTCGGAGTCGATGAGGTTGGCGCCGGAAACGCCCTCGTCCTGCGGCGTCCAGCGGGGGAGTGGAAGGCGGAGGTCCTGCCCCACTGGCGCCCCTCGGTGGCGCCCACCTCCACCGTGAGCGAGTCCGACCTCGCGCACGAGCTTGCGCAGCTACTGCGCGGCACCGCGGCGCGGATGGCAGCGTGGATACTTGGGGAGCTTTCACCGGGCCAGCTCGCCGCCGTTCCCCTCAGTGGCGGCCTCGATTCGCGCATCCTGCTGGCGCTGCTGCACGACCAACTCGGAGACCGCCTCGTGGCCCTGTGCTACGGGGATGCCTCCGCGCAGGAGGTGGAGTACTCGCGCCTCGCGGCAGCCGCGATTGGCGTCCCCCACCGGCTTGCGGAGTTCACCCCCGGCAGTGCGCTCGCGGAGTCCCGCCGCGCGGAGCTGGCCGCGGAAATCGGCCTGACGACCCGCCTGACACTCGCCGACGGCGGCCTGCACCTCGCCGAGTCCTTCGCCACCGGCGCTCCCCGTGGAACGCGCGACGTCAGGTACTTCCTGCCCGGCCACTCCGGCGACGGCATCAGCGGCTCCAAGCTCAAGCACGGTCTCGAGGCCTGCGCCAATCCCGACATCATGGCCGCGACGCTCGCGCGCGGGTGGCGGCGCACGTTTCCACAGTCCGACCTCCTCGCCCTGCTGCGCCCCGGGCATTCGGAACTCGCCTCCGTTCCGACGCACATGCTGCGCGAGTCCTGCGTCGCTCAGGGTGGGCGCGACGGCTTTGAGCGGGTGCAGCGATGGACGCTGCGCGAGCTCGTCCGGCGCCGCGTGCTGACGGAGCTGCCACTGTACCGCAAGCGCGCCCGCGCGATGCTGCCCTTCTTCGACAGGCCCCTCGCCGACTTCTTCTCCAGCCTCCCCGCGCCGATGCTCATCGGCCAGCACCTCTACCACCGCGTTGCCTTCGCGCACGTCTTCACGGGCAGGCACGCCCCCTTGGCCGAGGTCCCAGTCCAGGGGCGGACCCGCGCGGAGATGACCGGGGGCGCCGGGGGCAACCTTCTCAAGCTCCGCCGCCGTGTCGCCAACCGCATCCTGCGCGAACTCGACGTCGAGGCCCTCGAGCGGCGCCTCACGGCGACACCGCTCGTGTCCTTTTGGCGCGGGGACGGGGCCTTCAGGGATTCGATCCTCGCGGAGCTGCGCGGATCGCAGATACTCCCGCAAATCTTCGACCACGGAGCGCTGATGTCCTTCCTGGAGGAAAGACTGGGGCGGGACGATACGATTACGACGACGGGGGTGTGGGGCCTCCTCACCATGGAGCGCACAGGCAGGACGCTCGGGCTTTAGGCAGGTGCGCCGACGGCACGCTCACGACGGCCGGCCCCCGAGTTTTCCACAGTCTTGGAGGTGTCCAAATCGGGGTTGATTGCGCGGGGCGAGGTGCGCTTTCCTTTCGCCCCCACCCGTTCCCGCAGGCAGGTCCCTCCATGCCCCCTCCTGAAGTCGCCGAGTATCCGCTGCCCGATGTCGCCGAAAGGCCGATCGAATCGCTCATCGAGGAGATGCTCGCGCACGGCGGGCTCAAGGACCAGATCGCGCACGTACGGCGGCTACCCGCCCGCGAGGCGCGCTTCGGCCAGTGGCCGGCGGAAATGCATCCGAACGTCGTCGCCGCCTGCCGGGCGCGCGGAATGGAGCGCCTCTACACCCACCAGGCCGAGGCCATCGCGCACGCGCTAGCAGGCAGGCACTCCGTCACCGTCACCCCCACGGCCAGCGGCAAGAGCCTGTGCTACAACATACCCGTCATCGACCGGGTGCTGCGCGAGCCCGAGGCGCGTGCGCTCTATCTCTTCCCGACGAAGGCCCTCAGCCACGACCAGTACCGCGAGCTGCACGAACTCACGACCGCCGCGGGCGGGGAGATCAAAGTCTACACATACGACGGGGATACGCCGCCCGACACGCGCCGCGCGCTGCGCAGTGCCGGCCACATCGTGGTCACCAACCCGGACATGCTGCACTGCGGCATCCTCCCGCACCACACCAACTGGGTGAAGCTGTTCGAGAACCTGCGGTTCATCGTGATCGACGAGCTTCACCAGTACCGCGGCGTCTTTGGCAGCCACCTGGCCAACGTGCTGCGGCGCCTGAACCGGCTGTGCGAGTTCTACGGGTCGAGGCCGACGTACCTGGCATCGAGCGCGACGATCGCGAACCCGCGCGAGCTGGCGGGGGAGCTCACGGGAAAGCCGTTCGAGATCGTCTCCGAGAGCGGCGCCCCGACGGGGGAGCGCGTCTTCGTCTTCTACAATCCGCCCGTGATCAACAGGGAGCTGAACGTGCGCCGCAGCGTCCGGCTGGAGGTGAGGCGGCTCGCCCTGCGCTACCTCACGCGCGGGTTCCAGACGATCGTCTTCGGGCGCTCCCGGCACGATGTCGAGGTCATGACGACCTACATCAAGCGCGGCATGGCGCGCGCCCATCGCGATCCCTCGCGTGTGTGCGGATACCGGAGCGGATACCTCCCGAACGAGCGGCGCGACATCGAGAACGGCGTCAAGTCGGGCCGCATCCTGGGCGTGGTGAGCACCAACGCGCTCGAGCTCGGCATCGACATCGGCAGCCTCGACGTCTCGATCCTGGCAGGCTGGCCGGGGACGGTCGCGAGCGCGTGGCAACAGGCCGGACGGGCCGGGCGCAAGGGACGCATGTCCCTGACGATCCTCGTCGCG
>CAZUCD010000136.1:3413-10382 GCA_964618855.1 uncultured Candidatus Sumerlaeota bacterium | reverse complement strand
GAGCGCGCCGAGCAGGTGCAGCAGGGTGCTCTTGCCGGAGCCGCTCGCGCCCATGATCGCCACGAACTCTCCCCGGGAGACGCTCAGGTCCACCCCGACGAGCACCTCGATGGGCGAGCCGTCACCCCCGAGGTAGGTCTTCCGCACGGCGTCGTTGTGGAAGAGTTCCTGGCCCGTGCCACTGAGGACGATCGCGCCAACGCTGAGGACGTGCGCGTGGTGGGCGATCCTCAGGGCCATCTGCGCGTTCTGCTCCACGAGGAGAACGCTCGTCCCCGTGCGGTTGATCTCGACGATGATGTCGAAGATTTGCTGCACGATGATCGGCGCAAGGCCCAGCGACGGCTCGTCCAGGAGCAGCAGCGTGGGCCGTCCCATCAGGCCGCGCCCGATGGCGCACATCTGCTGCTCACCGCCTGAGAGCGAGCCCGCGCGCTGCCTTGCGCGTTCCTTGAGGCGCGGGAACATGCCGTAGACGCGCTCCAGGTCCGAGGCGATGCCATCCTTGTCGTTCCGCAGGTAGGCCCCGAGGTGCAGGTTCTCGAGCACGGTCAATTCGGAGAACAGCCGGCGTCCCTCCGGCACGTGGATGATGCCGCGCCGGACAAGGTCCTGCGTCGGGAGACCGTCGATCCTCTCCCCCTTGAACCGGATCTCCCCCCTGCCCGCGGCGACGACGTTGCAGATGGTGTTCAGCGTCGTCGTCTTCCCCGCGCCGTTCGCTCCGATCAGCGTCAGCACTTCCCCGGCCCGCACCGAGAACGAGACTTCGCGCAGGACCGAAATCGCACCATAGCCGGCGTGGATGCCGCGCAGTTCGAGAAGGGGGGTGTCATCTGCCGTGGACATGACCGTCGCGATGACTCGTCAACCACGGGCTGGAGGGCAAAGGACATTCAGGAGATGCGAGCCCAAGCTCCTGAAGGACGCTGGTCCGGCCCGCATCAACGCATGACGCCGATACAGGCACGGACCACCGAGGCAGTCGTCCCCCCCTTACTGTTCGGAAGCGACCGCCGGTTCGACGGCCTTTGGCGCCGTCCTCAACCACTCCTCCATCGTGTTTGCCGCGGCGTCCCCGTAGCGCAGGGAGTTGTGTTCGCGCAGCTCCCGGCTGTCCAACGGGCCCGCGAATGCGTTGACCTCGACGGCTTGGATTGTTTCCTTCGAGGTGGGCTTCCCTTCGATGCTGGCGCCCCAGCCCTGCTCCTCCACCCAACGTGTGGGAAGAAGCGTACTGCCCCCGCCCTGCACCGGCACCTCCGAGTAATCAACGGTGAGAGTCGTGATCCCGCCGTCGGGACGGGATTGTTCGAACGCGACCAGAAGCAAGCCGGTTGGACTCTGTCGGAATGTGAACCGATCCCTCAGTCCCTCATTCGCGGAGCCGGGGGGATCGGAAATCTCCACCCGCAACTCCCCTCCGCCTTCGGTAATGCCCACGCGGTAGGCGGTGGCCCCCTCCGCCCGCAGTACCGTCCGCACGTAATGATCCAACGTCTTGTCAATTCGCTGGCCTGCAAGGGTGGCGAGCGCTGTGTAATCCTTCGTCAGTCCAACATCCTCCTGGGCCGATGGCTGCCAGGGTTGGGAATCATCGAGGGAGGAGGTGACGACCGAGTAATGCCCTGTCGAGACGCCGTCCACGCTGTGAAAAAGGGCGGGGCGGGGTGACCGGACGTGTTCTTCACCGTTTACCTTGTGCGAGACGCGGACTGTCTCACACACCGCGTTGCCACTTGCCCGATCCCAAACGAGGTCGCTGGTCCACTTGAGGTTCAGCGTGACGGGAATGCGCCCGGCGCCGTCCCTCGGCAGGTCGATAACCGGATTGGTACCGCCATAGTACCCTGTGGAGTCGTGCTGCCGCTCGATGCGAGCCCGTACATGGCCGACCGCCCGGAACATACCCCGATAACTTCCGGATGCAGCCTGGAAGGTCTCCCTCGCACGCGTTCGATCATGCTGCCTGCTGGCCCAGATCAGTGCGACTGCCCCAAGTCCCAGGGCCACGCATCCCGCGAGAATCGCCTCGCGGCTGAACTTCATGGGATAGCCTGTTCTTCCGAGATGAATACCTCGAGACTGGAAGTTCCGCGGAGATGCGGCGGCGGCAAGCGAAAAAGTGTGCACGGCCAAGCCATGACTCAAGGAACGGTTACCGCAATCCCATCCTGTAGTGCAACCTCAGGAACCGCAGCCCCCACAGCCGGAAGACGTGGTCCGTGCGCAGGACGCCGTGCCCGTCCACGTACACATGCAGGCGTTCCTTCATGGTGTCGAGCTTGCGCACCCACCACGAGTCGGCGTCGCGGCGGACAAGGAAGTAGAATCCCGCGTCGCCGATCCCCTCGCCTGCCGATATCAGGTCCAGCGAACCGTCCCTGCGCACCTCGGGGCGCAGGAGCACCGTCGCGCTTCCGTTTGGCAGCGGGAAGACCACCTTGACGCAGGGACGCCCCACCCCTGGCGGCGTCGCGGTCGAGTAGACGCCGCAGTAGAGGACAGCGCCACCTCGCGCGTAGCGCCGCTCCCACCCCACATGCCGCACCACGCCGCTCGACGGATCGACAAGCTCGACAACTCGGCTGCGCAGGCCGTGCGCCGCCTCCAGCGGATCGAGCGGCATGTTGAGCTGGGCCAGTCGTCGGCTGAAGATGTACGAGATTGCCCAGCCGAACGGCTGGAAAATGCCGTCCCACGCACTCCACATGTCGAGCTTGTAAAGCGAAGTGTGCGCGTAGAAGTCCCGGACGAGCGGATGGATCCGCCCCGGGTCAAAGCCCCCGCCACGCAGTTGTTCCAGGTCCGCGAGTCCACTGCCATGCCGCCCGGAATCCACGCGCAGACCCTCCCCCTCCGCCAGCTCTTCGAGGAACCTCGATCCGATGCGCATAGTCCGACCCGCGGGCCCCTCCAGCCATGCCGCATCCTTCCTTCGCACGACATGGCCGGTCGCACGCACCCAAAGCTGCGTCCCCCAGTCCGTCGCATAGCCGCGTTCGGGCCCGAGCCACAGGGTGGGGCAGGAGGCACCCCGCTGTCTCATAAGTCCAGTTCCCCCTGCGGACTCGCCGGCGGGCGGAGGAGCCACTCGCGCAGCGCCGTCATGCGTCCCGCATCCCCGGCCTCGCGCACGGCCAGGGCCAGCGCCCGGTGCGTCCCGATCACGACGACGAGTCTCTTCCCGCGCGTCACCGCCGTGTAGAGCAGGTTCCGCCGCAGCATGACATAGTGCGTCGTGTGCAGCGGCAGCACGACGGCGGGGTACTCGCTCCCCTGCGACTTGTGGACCGTGATCGCGTATGCGGGCTCGAGCGCGTCCATCATGTCGGCGGGGTAGAGCACCAGCCGCTTGCCGAAGGAGATGCGCACGGTCCCCGACTCCTCGTCGAGTCCCCGAACGATCCCGACATCCCCATTAAACACGTCGAGATCGTAGTTGTTCAGCACCTGTATCACCTTGTCGCCGATGCGCATCACGCCGCCCGCATGGACGGGGGAGCCATCGGGGTTGATGGCCTCGCGCAGCGCCGCGTTCAGCTCCGCGGAGCCCAGCGTCCCCCGGCGCATCGGGGTCAGCACCTGCACGTCGGCGACCGGGTTCAGGCCGAACTTCTGCGGAATGCGGCGCGTCACCATCTCGATGATCGCGTCGCGCACCGCCTCGGGCTCCTCCCGCGGGACGAAGTAGAAGTCCGCCTCCTCACCCTCGGCGAGGCGGGTCAGCGGCATCTCCCCCCGGTTGATGCGGTGGCTGTTCTGGACGATGAGGGACTTGGCCGCCTGCCGGAAGATCACCTCGAGCCGGACCGTGCGCGGACGCCCGGAGGCGATAAGGTCCTTGAGGAACGCGCCGGGACCGACGCTCGGGAGCTGGTCGGCATCGCCGACAAACACCACCGTGGCCCCGTTCGGCACGGCGGCGAGCAGGATGCTCGCCAGCGCCACGTCGAGCATCGAGGACTCGTCCACGATCAGGAGCCCTACGTCGAGCGGCTCGCGCTCGCCGTGCGTGAACCGCCCCGTCGCGGCGTTGAACTTGAGGAGCCTGTGGATCGTGGAGGCGGGCTGGTGCGTTGTCTCCGTGAGCCGCTGGGCCGCGCGACCGGTGGGGGAGCATAGCGCAACCTTGCAGTCCGCCGCTCGCACGAGGTGCAGCAGCGCGCGCACGAGCGTCGTCTTGCCCGTGCCCGGCCCGCCCGTGACCACAACGATTCCCCCGGCCACCGCGGCCCGCAGGGCGGATCGCTGGTTCTCCGCCAGCGAGAACCGGTAGTGCCGCTCGAAATCCGCTATGCCCTCGTCCACTCCGCCCGAAACCAGCGGCTTTGCGTGCCGGATGAGATGCCCGACGCGCAGGGCGATCGACGCCTCCGCGCGGTGCAGCGCGGGCAGGAAGATGCCCTCCCCGACGCCTGGAATCTCCTCGCAGATGGCGAGGTGCTCCAGGATCGCCGCGTCCAGCGCGGCCGGCAGGACGTCCGCGCCGACGTTCAATGCCGTCGCCGCCTTCTCAAGGAGCAGCGCACGGGGCAGGAACGTGTGCCCGTCGTCCGCGGCCGTCGAGAGCACGTGCACAATCCCGGCCCTCAGGCGCATCGGGGAATCGCGCGCGATCCCCATCTTTTCCGCAATCGCATCCGCGCGCGTGAATCCGATCATGGGGACATCCATGGCGACGCGGTAGGGGTTCTCGCGCAGCACGCGTGCCGCGTCGTTGCCGTAGAATCGCACCAGCCGCGCGGCCAAGCCCGCCGGGAGGCCCTGGCTCCGCAGGAATATCATGACCTCATGCCGCGCCGCCTGTTCGCGCCACTGCTGGGCGATCGAGCCCGCCTTCTTCCGGCTGATGCCCTCGACCTCCGCAAGCCGGTCCGGCTCCTCCTCGAGGATGCGCCGGGCATCACTGCCGAAGTGCGCCACGATGCGCTCGGCCGTGGCCGGGCCCACGCCCTTGACGATCCCGCTGGAGAGGTAGGCGCGCAACCCGTCCCCCGTGCCCGCACCGAGCGGAAGCACCGAGGCAACCTCGAACGCGGACCCATACCGGGGGTGTTCCTTCCAGTCCCCCTCGATCCTGACGCTTTCGCCCGGGCCGATTCCGGAGAGCGTCCCCTTGATGGGGAACAACTGCTCGCCGGCGCGGAACCGCGCGACGGCGAAGGAACCGTCCTCCGCGCGGAACGTGAACCGCTCGATGTAGCCCTCGAATGACTTGAGCGCGCGCACCTCGCCCGCGACGGCGACCGGGTGCGCGCGCTTCCTCGCCATGGCTCAGCCGCGCCGCCTCAGCCGCGCCGCAAAGAACCCGTCGCAGCCGTGCCGGTGCGGGTACGTCTCGAGGTCCCCGCGCTTGGACATGAGCGCGCCCGCGTTCCTGCCGAGCGCCATGCTCGCGCCCTCGACGTCGCGCTCGAAGTCCGGGTTGCGCTCCAGGAACGCGTCCACCTGCGCCGCGTTCTCCATCCGCAGCACGCTGCACGTGGAGTACACGAGGAGCCCCCCCGGCCTGACGGCCGCGGCCCACTTGTCCAGGAGCTGCGCCTGCGTCCCGACCAGTTCCGCGAGGCGTTCCGGCGTGAGGCGCCAGCGGAGCTCCGGGCTCCTGCGCAGCGTCCCGGTTCCGGAGCACGGGGCGTCGACGAGCACGATGTCCGCCCCGATCGCGGTGATGTCCCCTGGTTCCTCCCCGACGACCTCGATGATCTCCGCGCCCGAGCGCGCAAGCCGCGGAGTCGCGCCGTCAAGCCGCTTGCGCGAGATGTCGAACGCGAGCACGCGCCCGTCGTTGTTCATCAGCGCCGCGAAGTGCAGCGCCTTGCCCCCGCCACCGGCGCATGCATCCACGACGAGCATGCCCGCCGCAGGGGCGGCCAACTCGGCGCAGAGCTGGCTCGACTCGTCCTGGAACTCGAACCACCCTTCCTGAAACCGTGGAAGCATCGGCCTCGCCACTCGCGAGCCGAGGATGAGCCCGTTCGCGGCCCACCGGCTCCGCCGGTACTCGAGGCCCATCTCGGCGAGCGCTTCCTCCGCCTCCGCCATGGTGCAGCGCAGCGTGTTCACGCGGATGCACGGCTCGGCGGTCCCGCCAAGGCTCAGGGCCAGCTCGATCGCGTCCGCGCGGCCGAGCCCCTCGCCAAGGATCCCCCAAAGCCAACTCGGCAGCGAGGCGCGCCGGTCGGTCTTGCTCGGGCTGTCGTCCTCACGGAAGGAGTGCATGCGCTCGATTGCTGCGGAGAACATGCGCTCCTGCGCCGCCTCGCTCAGGGGTCCGGGATCGTCCGGCGCAGGAAGTCGCCGCCATGCTTCCAACAGCGCAGAGACGACGTCGTTGACGATTGTTGAATCAAGCTCGCAACCGGCCAATCCCACCCGAACCGCATCCAGCCAGACGTCCGCATCCGAGCGACGGATCCGACGCCCCTCCCACCCGGGCGCCGTGGATGCCTGCCACGTCCGGGCGGCCGTCGCGTCGATCACGGGGAAACCGATGTGAAGGCGCCGGTGCGTCCACGCAGTCCCCGTGAACGCCGACTCGATGGCCTCGTCGATTCGGCGCAGGTTCCTCAACAGGTGGAAGAATGAATCGCCGAGGAACCGTCGGTCATGCGAACCGAGCCGCCGGTTGTCCTTGAAGTAGCGCCCTGCGGTCACATCGGCGGGAGAGCCCGACTCACGGAACTCTGCCAACAGTTCGGAGGCGTCCTTCAGGAGACCCTCGAACCGCAGCCGCGAGGCGCCGCGCGGCTCCTGGTCCCCGGTTTGGGTGCCATCCCCCGGTCGGGTTGTGCGAAACTCCCCGCCACTCCTCGGTGGCCGCGATTCGCCGTCTTCCGGTGCCGAACGCGATGGCTTGAACCCGCCATCGGCGCGCTTGCCGAACTTGCGGGGCGGACCGGAGTCGCCGTCGCGCTTCACAAACCGGCGCGGGCGCTCCTCGCCCTCGGCGCCTTCCTTGCTGCG
>CAZUCD010000136.1:0-3313 GCA_964618855.1 uncultured Candidatus Sumerlaeota bacterium | reverse complement strand
CGCGGCCCCGATGGGCGTTCCTCGCGCCCGGCATCCCCCTCGCCGAACTTGCCTTTTCTGGCGCCGCCGAAACGCTTTGGTCCCCCGGGGCCGCGGGGCGGGCCGGCTCCGCGCGACTTGTCGAACGACCTTCTTGGCTTCTTGTGGTCCACGGTGTGCCTTCATCTCTCGCCCGTTGGGCGCCATTGTCCGTTGCGTCAAGGGGGGACGCTGCGGATCGTTCCCCCCACGCGGCAATGCGAAACGTTCGAATCCCCAAGACACCACGCCCGACAGAGACCGCGTCGCGGCTTCCCGTACGGGTCAAGAACCCCGTGCCGCAGCCCGCGCTCGTCCTGGCGCCGGAGGTGTTTCCGGCCTTCAGGGGCCGCGGACGCACCGTGCAGGAACTGGAGGCGGCGAAGATCGCGATCCTTCCCGCGATGTGGGCGTCGGAGGGGACGCGCGCCCGGAACGATGGCCCGCGAGCCCTCCTTGCGGCATCGCAGTGGCTCGGCGGCTTCGAGGAGGACGCGGGCCTCGATCCTGTCAGCATCGGCATCGCGACGCTCGCACCCGTATCCGCGCCCACGCTCGAACCTTTTCTTAACGACGTGCGCCAGCGTGTTCGGGACATCCGCGCCCACGGCAAGCTCCCCGTTGTGCTCGGGGCGGACCGGATCGCGTCGCTCGCCGCCGTTCAGGCGATCCGCGAGCAGGACGAGACCTTCGCCGTCCTCCAGGTGGATGCGCGCGCGCACATTCAGAATGAGGGGACGATGTTCGGCCCCATCACGCACTACTACGCCTATTCGCTGGCCAAGCAGTTGATCCCGACGGTCATGTTCGGGCTGCGTGGATTGGCGGAGGTCGAGCTTGCCGCGCTCTCGCAGGGCAAGGCGTCCTTCTACACGGCGCGCCGCCTGGAGGGACGCGACGCAACATCGGTCGCGGCAGAGCTTGTGCGGCTCCTGCCCCGTCACCTCTACATCACGATCGACCTGTCCGTGCTCGACTCGGGACTTTTCCCGGCCGTCGAACTCCCGCTGCCCTGGGGGCTCGATCCGTCATTCATCGCGGGCGTGCTCAGGCCGCTCGTGGCATCGCGCCGGATCGTGGGTCTGGACATATGCGGCCTCGCGCCGATCCCGTCCAACCCGGCGCCCAACGCGATCGCCGCTGGGCTGCTGAACCGCCTTCTCGCCGCCGCCGCCAAGTCCCTGGCCTGAGGCTACGTCCTCTCGACGCGCGGCTTCGGCCGGGCGGGGGGAGGTGGCGGCGCCGTGTCCTCGTCCGAGTGGTCGTCTATCTCGTCGAAAAGGTGGTCGGCGATCGACGACAGGTCGAGATCGTCGTCGATCGCGGACTTGACGGGCTTGGGAGCGACCGGCCTGGAGGGAGCTGGCGTCGGCTGGTCCGAATCCCCGAGTTCCAGCTCGTCGTCCAGCGGGTTCTCCTCGCGCAGGCCCATCGCCGCGCCCGCTGTTTCGTCCATGATGCGCGAGCCTTCCAGCAGGCAGCTCATCGCCGGCATGTTGATCGAGACCTTGCTGGAGAGGCAGCCCTTGTGGACGCGCATCTCGGCGTTTCCCGCGACGCCGAAGAGCGCGCGGAACGCATCCATGCCCTCGAGCTGGTCGATGGTCTCGGCGTGCGTGACGTTGCCGGCGCGCATGAAGATCGAGCCCATCGTGCCCCCGCCCGTCAGGCGGATCGTCTTGTCGAGGCGCTTCTCCCCGAAGAGTTGGATCAGGTCGCTGACCTCGAGGCCGAAGGCGTCGGTGTGCAGGTTGTTCATGGACTTGAGGACCGAGCGGAGCTGGTTGGCCGTGCCCTCAAGGTCCTCAGTCGGGTGGCGGATGACCTTTGCAGCACCCTGCGCCAGCAGCGCGACCTCGTAGTTGGCGAGCACGTCCACCAGGCAGACCACGACCTCCCACCACGTCGTGCGGCTCTGGATCAGGTGCGAGACGCGCCCGAGGTCCGTCTCCGGCGTCATGCCAATGACCATGAGCCCCGTGCGCTGCGAGTGCCACGGCTCCTGACTCAGGTCCTCGAGTATGCGAATCTCGTACGGGAGCCCCTCGTCGCCGAGGAGGGATATGACCGTCGCCGCGGTGGTGGGTTCCATCCCCGCGAAGACGAGGGAGCCAAGCATCCTGTGAGCCATAGTCGAAGGGGACCGCCGGACGCGTTAAGTTCTCGTCAAGTATGGGGCCGGGGGGCCCGTTCGGAAAGAGGAAACTGAATCCGTGCCAATGTTCAGATGCCGAATGCGGAAGCCATGCCCTGCGAGCGCATCAGGAGCTGCACCTGCCCCAGGTGGTAGCTCGTGTGGAAGAACGAACCGTGCAGGAGCCCGTCGTAGGTCCTGAAAATCCTCGAGGCCGGGGCGCCGTCGGGAAGGGCCGAGTCGAGCTTCTCCTCGGGAAACTTGCCAAGGGCGGCGATGGCCTCCTGCATCGCGGCGTCGAAGAAACCTGCCATCGCGGGCATCTCCGGGTAGTCCGCCGGGATGTCGCTGGGCTCGATGCCGATCCCGAACTTGGCGGAAATCCGGTCGGGCAGGATCGCCGTGCTGCCGATCATGGGGGCCACGATCACGTCCAGCGACCATGTGATGTGACCGGCCAGCCAAATGATGTTCGACTTCGAGTGTCCCACCCGGTGGACCAACTGCTCCGGGGTGAACTGCTGGGAAAACATCCTGCCAGCCATGCGGTGGATCAATTGGAACGCGGCGATGTGCGCGCGGCATCTCGGATTGGCAACCATGGGGAGGTCACTCCAAGTCTGGGCTCTGCATTCAACAGGAGGCACGGTTGCCTCCCTGTCCATCGCGGATCAAGGCATCATTCGGCCATGAGGGCACCCATCAGCCGAACATGCGGACCCAAATCCAATCCAGTCCCTCGATCACGTAGAGCCCCATCCCCTCCTCGGAGGACCGGCAGTAAACCCAGCGGGCGAATCCCTCCACAACCATCAGCATGAAGATGGGGATCATCCACATGGGCAGGAAGGAGGCTGCACCGCCGGAGAAGCCCCCCGCAAACATGCTCACCGCGGACACCGCACACAACACGAGGCCGAGGAAGAACTCGATCAGCCCGTTCACCGCGGAAGCACCCCCCGCGTCGAAGCCGTGCCTCGCCGCGAGATGTTCCTGTGCACGCGCCGGGAGCCATCCGAACGCCCACGCGTAGTAGCGACTGGCCCGTGCACCGGCCGCGTACGACCGCTGCCTGCGCACCCGCGCCGCCTCGCCGGCCAACCATTTCGCGTCCAGGTGAATCAGCCCCTTGCCGATGGTCTTGGCCACCGGCGTGCCGAA
>CAZUCD010000135.1:0-10385 GCA_964618855.1 uncultured Candidatus Sumerlaeota bacterium | reverse complement strand
AAGGTCGCAGGCGCGTCTCGCGCCTGCCATGTGCATTCACGCCGGGGCGGGACGCCCTGGAGACCCTGAATCACGGGCGGGACGCCCGTGCCACATTGTGGATGCACTTCGGCAGTAGTGGCGATCCTCAGGGTCCAAAGCCGGTTGGACGGGGGGATCGGAACACCAGCCGCTCCCCCGTGAACGGATGCGGGATGGAGAGGCGCGACGCGTGCAGGCACAGCCGCCGGAGCGGATCCGTCTGCGCCCCGTACTTCGCGTCCCCAGCGATCGGGTGCCCAATCGCCGCGAGCTGAGCCCTGATCTGGTTCTTCCGCCCCGTGTCGAGGTCGATCTCCAGGAGTGCGTGGGCGCCGCGCGTCGAGATGACGCGGTAGGTCAGGCAGGCGCGTTGCGAATCGCGCGTCGGCGAGTCCATCGCGTGCACGACGAGTCGCTCGTCCTCGCGCAGGTGGTGCACAAGCGTCCGCTCGCGATCTCGCGGCGTTCCCTCAACGAGCGCGTGGTAGGTCTTCTCCGCCGCCTTCCAGTTCCCCATGACGCGCGACTTTGCCTGCTCGGACTTTGCGAAGAGGAGCACGCCGCTCGTGAACCGGTCGAGCCGGTGGACAACGAAGGCGCGCTCGCGGGTCGTGGACAAGGCGGCGTTCACGACGTGGTAGGCCGTCTTTGACTTCTCCGAGGCGGTCGCGATGGTGAGGAGCCCGCAGGGTTTGTCGATCGCGAGGAGATGCGCGTCCTCGAAGAGCACGAGGAACGGGAGCGACCGACCGGGTGGCAGTCGCTCGTCGCGAATCTCGATGAGGTCCCCCGGCCCCAGCGCATGATCATGCCGCGTCACCGAGGCGCCGTTCACATGAACGAGCCCGGCGCGTAGCATCTCGCGCACGCGGGTCTTCTTGGAGTCGTGCAGAATCGCGAACAAGTGCGGCAGGAGGGTCGTCGCCTCCCGCGGCGCGGGTAGCTTGCGCGTGGGCATGGGGGAGGGTGTCGCCTTCCCCCATGCAGGGGCGCAATGCGACTCGCAGAGGAGCTACTCCATCATCATCCAGTCGTCGGCCTCCACGCGCGCAACGGGCTCAGGCACCGGAACTCCGGTGAGGCGGTAAATCCCGTTGTTCCCGCCATTGAAGGCCACGGTGAACGCCATCTGTCCGTTCCGGTTGATCTCGGACGCACCGCGATCGAGCGACAGCGCGTTGTCCACAAACACGTTGATGATGCCGTCGCCAAGATTCTGGCCGCGTTCGAGGACGTTCGAAAAGCCGTTCTGGTCAAAGGTCAGTGCGACGGCCTTGGCGGTGCCGGCGCCGGCTGGGTCGCACTGCACCAGCACGGAGCCGACTCCGCGCCCGTTGCCACGGCAGGCGATGAAGAAGTCCACATTGAACCCGGGGACGTCCGGGACTGGCGCGAACTCGCTGGTCACGATGAACCCGACACTCGGATTGCGGAAGTTCGGATCGGCCGTCGCCCCGCCACGCGGCCCAAGCGCATTCGCTTGGCAGCGCATCATCTGCGACAGGTCGTAGAGGTCCGTCAGCCCGTTGCCGTTCAGGTCCGCGGCCGCGTTGCCCACCGTCGTCGGTTTGTTCAGCGCGGAAACCGGCACCATCGAGCACCACTGCAGGTAGTCTGCATTGTCGATGCCGCCGCTACTATTGTAGTCGCCGTTGGAGGGACCGGAGCAGCCGGAGGAGGGTGGGCCTTCGCGGAGGTCGAAGGCATCGGAGGTGAGGATGAGCATCTGGCGGGGCGTTCCGTTGCGGTCTAGGGCGACGGCGATGTTGACTCCCGGGTTGAGCGGGTACAGTTCGAGGAACTGGCCGACCTGGCGCGTTGTGGAGGAGCCCGAGCCGAGGTTGAAGAGGGTCATGTCCACGTCGCCGGCGACGGCGGGACCTTCGAACGAGCCGGGGCCGGGAGGCGCGTCCGGATCGACGACGAATGCGCTGTAGATCGACTGGGCGAATGGTCCGGTCGCATCGGTGGATGCGCCCGTGATCCTGAGCGCGTGCGCGCCGGGGTACGAAACGGGAAGCGTGAAGACGTAGTTGGAGCGTCCCGGAGCGCCCGAGGTGTCCGGGCCTCCCGGCATCTGGGCTTCAACCTGTGCATTGCTCCCATAGGCCTGCGGGGTGACCAAGAGGCCCTCGACCCGCTCGTACCGGACCTTGCCGGGAATCCCGGTCGCATAATAGGATAGGATGTAGTCGAGGAAGTCGCTGCCGCGGCGCATGCGCGCCTCGGAGGCAGGAAGACGCACTTCCGCCCAGACGCTCGACGACAGATCGGAACCCTCGGAGAGGACCGGATTCGCCAGGGAGCTGATGGCGGTCATCGAGCCGCTCGGCGTGACGCGGAGCAGATGGGGGACGTTGGAGGAGATGAATACTCTCGCGGCCACGGTGCATGCGTCGCCGGCGAGGACGGCCCGCAAGGGAATTCCCGGCAGGTGTCCGTTGAGCAGGCCGGTGCCGACGGGGGTGAAGTTGGTCATGACGATGTTCGCCGTGGAAGTCGAAACGACCCCGTCGTGGTAAACGAGGTCGTTGGTCACGGGATCGAGGGCGAACACTCCGCCGACGTCGTTGATGGTCGCGCCGTAGAACGAGCGGGCGGGTGCAGGAACGATGAGCTTCTCAGGAACGGGTTCCTGAGCTCGGGAGGGGGACCAAAGGATCGTGGCGGCGGCGCAAAACGCTGCGAACACTCTCAGGCGTGGGGTCATGGGAGCAGCCTCGGCGAATGGGCCAAACTCTCCCCCGAGTCCACATCGCGGAACCCTTCCTGTCAAGGAATGCCGTGAAATGCCGCCCGTCGCATGCACCTCATTCCAGCAACATCCAAAGGTCGGCCTCCACGCGGGCGACAGGCTCCGGCACGGGAACGCCGGTCACGCGGTAGATGCCTTGGTTGCCCCCGTTGAATCCCACGGTGAACGCCATCTGTCCGTTGCGATTCACCTCGGAGACCCCACGATCCAGGGATTGGGCATTGTCGATGAAGACGTTGATCACCCCATCGCCGAGGTCCTGTCCTCGCTCGATGACGTTCGAGAACCCATTGCGGTCAAAGGTCAGTGCGACCGCCTTCGGTGTCCCCCCTCCGGAGGGGTCGCACTGGACGATGACTGAACCGACCCCGCGCCCGTTGCCGCGGCAGGCGATAAAGAAGTCGACATTGAACCCGGGAACGTCGGGCACGGGGGCGAACTCGGAAGTCACGATGAACCCGACGCTTGGATTGCGGAAGTTGGAGTCGGTCGTGGAGCCGCCGCGCGGCCCGAGCGCGTTCGCATGGCAACGCATCATCTGGGCGAGATCGTAGAGGTCCGTCAGGCCGTTTCCATTCAGGTCCGCCGCTGCGTTCCCCACAGTGGTTGGCTTGTTCAGCGCGCTGACCGGCACCATCGAGCACCATTGCCTGTAGTCCAAGTCGTCGATCCCGCCGCTGTTGTTGTAGTCCCCGTTCGAAGGACCGGAGCAGCCCGAGGCGGGGGGGCCTTCGCGGAGGTCAAATGCGTCGGAACACAGCAGGAGCATCTGCCTTGGCGTACCCGCACGATCCCGCGCCAGCACGATGTTGATACCGGGATTCAGCGGATAGAGCTCAAGGAAGTCCCCGACCTGGCGGGAGGTGGAGGAGCCGGATCCGAGGTTGAAGAGCGTCATGTCCCTGTCGCCTGCGATGGCGGGACCTTCGAAAGTGGTCGTGGGGGGGTTCGTGGTCGTGAAGTCCGCGTAGGTGACGTAGACGTCGCTCACGAATGGTCCGGTCGTGTCTGTCGATGCCCCCCGGAACTCGAGCCGGGTGTTCGAGTCGGGGCTGACGGTGGCTACGTAGGAACTCCGCGACTCTCCACCCGTTCCCCCCGGCGTGCCGGGAACAGGCTCGTTGGCGACGGGTCCCCCTGTGTTGTAGGTGGGAGGGGGATCGTCGTCCCCGTTGATGACGCGAATCACCTGGATTGCCTCACTCTCTGTGATGAACGCATATGCCAAGAGGAAGAGACCCTCGACTGAGCCCCGTTCGCTCCGCGTGGAACTCACCCCCGTGTGAACCTCGAAGAAGGCCCCGTCGTTCGGGTCGGGGTTGGGCGTCAAAGGCGCCGTGGTCAGGTTGGCGGTGGCGATGATGGCGCCGTCGGTCCTGTAGGTGAGCAGGTGGGGAGTGTTCGTGCTGGCGAAAACACGCGCGTGCGCCTGACAAGTCTCTCCCAGGAGCGTGGCGCGTAGGGGGACCCCCTGAATGTAGCCGTTGAGCAACCCGCTCGATCCCACGGGGGTGAAGTTGTTGCGGATGATGTTCACAGTGGATGTCGAGATGACACCATCGTGGTACATTAGGGCCTGAGTGACGGAATCGAGAGTGAAGACGCCGCCGACGTCGTTGATGGTTGTACCGTAGAAGGAACGGGCGGGCGTCGGGACGATGAGCTTTTCGGGGACGGGCTCCTGTGCCGGTGAAAATGCGAAGGAGATAGGAATCAGTGCGCACAGCAGCGCATGCGTTCTCAGGCGTGGGGTCATGGGAACGGCCGGTGGTGGGGATGGCAAAACTATACCGCGAGACCATCAGGCTTGCCCTGAATTGTCAAGGGCCCTCATCGGCCGAATCGCGTCTATTCCGCCCGCTCCCATGCACGCTGGAAGAAGCTGCGCATTCGGGCGGAGTCCTTTTCCCCGGGGAGCGATTCGATGCCGCTGCTCAGGTCGAAGCCGTAGGGAAGGCAGTGGCTCTTCTGGAGGGCCGACACGATGAGGCGGATGTTCTCGGGATTGAGCCCCCCGGCGAGGAAGGTTCTGCGGGTGGCGATGACGTGGGTGGCGAGTGCGTGGTCAAAGAGCTTCCCCGTGCCGCCGACCTCCCCCGGCACGCGCGTATCGAGGACGATGGCCGGGTGTGAAGCAGGCGCCATGACTGCGGCATCGGTGTCAGACAGGACCTGAACGGCGAAGGCCGGAACGACGAGGCGCGTGCCGAGACGTGCCACGATTTTCTCGCACGGACCGTGAATCTGGACGTAGTCGAGCGGTATCTCGTTGAGCAGGTACTCGATTTCGTCGGGTTCCTCGTCGGAGAAGACGCCCGCAAGGAGGGGCCTGCGGGAGAGTTCGCGCAGGGCGCGGGAGATGGCGCGGGCCTCATCCCGTGTTGCGGTCCTGCGGCTCTTTCGGGCAAGTACCACGCCGAGGAACGACGCGCCGAGGGTTGCCGCCTCCAGGGCGTCCTTCACCCTGCGCAGGCCACACACCTTGATGTGGGGGTGGCCAAACCGCGGGGGCGGAAACTGGGGAGCAGGGAGCACGAGGCTGCGGTTTCCCGTGGAAATGAAGTCCAATGCAGTGTCCCGGCAGGTGCGCCGGGGATCAATCCTGAGCAGGTGGCTCCATGAAAAAGTTCCTGATCGGCTGCGGCGTCGTCTTCCTTGTGCTCATCGTCCTCACGGTGGGCGTGAGCCTGTTCATCGGGATCAAGGTAAAGGGCTACGTGGACAAGACGGGCCAGTCCGTCAAGGCGATGGAGACGCTGAACACGGCGTACCCCTTCACTCCGGCTCCATCCGCGACGCTTACGACGGCCCAACTCGAGAAGTACTTCGCGATCCGAAGCGACGCGTGGGCGGTCATCTCGAAGGATGCCGGTGTGGCTGAGATCATCAAGCTCATGAAGGCCGCGTCCCAGAACCAGCAGGGGAAGCAGGCGAATCAGGGCTCGATGGGGGACATGATCAAGGCGTTCGAGACGGGACGCCGACTGCTGGACGAGATGACGAAGATCCTCGAGCAGCACCAGATGTCGCCGAAGGAGTACCAGTGGATCACGTCGCAGATTTACGGAACCCTGGCCGAGGGCAAGAAGTTGAACCTGGAGCTTTCCACCAACGCCTACGACGAGATCCAGAAGGCTGTGGACACGGCCATGCCGGCCAACCAGCCCAACACGAGCACGTTTGAGGAGCTGATGCGGGAGGGGCTGCGCGGGTTCGTGGCCGGGGACACTCCTGCCAACGAGGAGGCGCTCCGTCCATACTTCGACAAGCTGATCGAGCAGCGCATGCACGGGATTGAACTGATCCTGCTCACGTTCAAGGTGGACCAGACTGGCAGGCAGGGAACGGTGAACTTCAAGATCGACGGAGCGGACAACACGTCGTTCCAGATGAACATGGACACTCCGGAGGACGAGGCGGCGGCGGAGGAGGTAACCACCGAGGCCGAGGCGGCGACGCCGTAGGGGTTTTCCCCCCCGCTTTGTGGCGGATTTTCCCCTTGGCGGGGGATGGCATTCGGGCCAATGCTCTCTATCGGAAGGTCGCACCCCTGCGACATCTGTGAGAGAATTCATCGTCCCGAGAGGTCCGAAGGTGACCCGAAAGTTTGATTTTGACGCGGTGTTCCAGCACGCGAAGAAGGCCCTGCTAGGCTTTGCGTTTGTGGCGATCACCGGAAGCGCGCCGGCTCCGCCCCCGGCAAACTACTACCAGACGATCAATGTGCAGACCGGTTCGGCCCTGAAGGCCGAGTTGCGCGCGATCGTGTCGGGACAGCGGGGCTACCCGGTCGTCGTGAAGTCCTATGATCAGATCCGGGACATCCTGCTGAACGATGTGGACAGCGTTGGCAGCAACAACGTGAAGCTGTTCTACACCTCGGAGACTCGCTCGGCGTCGCAGTGGGGCACGTCGATCAACCGCGAGCACCTTTGGCCGCAGTCGCTTGGAGTCGGCTCCGGCCCGTCGAACTCCGACATGCACCACGTGCACCTGTGCGATTCCTCGCTGAATTCGTCGCGCGGGAACGACCTCTTCGGCAACGTCAACATCGGCAGCGCGACGGTGTACTATCCAGCCAACGCCGTGAACGACCGCAGCTACAGCGTCGGCTCGACCTTCCAGGTCTCGAACAACCGCAAGGGGGACGCGGCGCGTGCGATCCTGTACATGGAGACGCGCTACTCCCACCTCTCCCTGATCAGCACGGGCCAGTCGCTCGGCTCGAACCAGTTCGGCTACCTCGACACGCTGCTGCAGTGGCACAACGAGGACCCGGTCGATGCATGGGAGACGAACCGCAACGACCGCGTGTTCTTCTACCAGAACAACCGCAATCCGTACATCGACCACCCGGAGTGGGTGGCGCTGGTTTACGGCGGGGCAGCCTCGAGCGCGCCGAGCCTGACCAACTTCGCACGGGTTCCCGACGTTCCGACGTCCCTGCAGACGGTGACGGTCAGCGTGGATGCGACGGACCCCGACGGCATCGCGAGCGCGACGCTCAACTACCGCCTCGGGACGTCCGGGGGGTTCACGCAGCTTTCGATGACGCCCTCCGGCCCGACCTACAGCGCCGTGATCCCCGCGCAGGCCGCCGACACCGTCGTGCAGTACTACGTGCAAGTGAACGACACGTTGGCGAACGCGGCGTACGCGCCCCTCTCCGGCCCCTCGGGTCCGGCCTCCTACACGGTCATCGGCGAGTTCCCGGTGATGTCCTTCCTCCAGACGAACCCATCCGGTCCGACGACCGTTGATCCGGTCCACATCCGGGTGAACGCGGACGACAATGGCGGGGTTGGGGCCCTGACGACGACGGCCTTCTGGCGCGTCGGCGCGACGGGCGCCTTCACATCCATCCCGATGTCGATCCAGACGGGCACGACGTGGCAGACGAACACGCCGATCCCCGCCCAGGCAGAAGGCGTCACGGTGCAGTACTACGTGACCGCAACCGACGCGGGAGCTCGCACGACGACGATCCCGGCCACGGCGCCCGGCTCCCCCGCCGCGTACACGGTCGAGGGCGAAGTGCCGTACATCCAGGCGACGGTGGCCAACGCCGTCGGCAAGCTCATGATCTCCGAGGCATGCCACCGACTGAACGCGGACGCGTTCCAGGAAATGGTCGAGATCGTCAACTACTCGAACCAGGGCTTCATCCTGGACAACCTGATGATCGGCGACAACGGTGCGGGCGGCGACATCAACGAGGGCTACGTGAAGTTCCCGACGGGCACCACCATCGAGCCCTACGGCATCATCGTGGTGATGGTCCGCAACGAGGTGACCCAGGCGTTCGTGAACACGATTCCCGTGACGTCGAACATCAACGGCGCCCCCGTGAAGGTGTTCGCCGTGAATGGCACGCTGACGTTCAACGGCAACCCCGTCGTGGCCATGACGACCGGGACCGGTGGGGCGCCGCAGTTCAGCAACGGGGAGTCGATCTACCTGGCCCAGATCAACCTGTCCGACTCGTCCGAGGAGGCGTTCGTCCTCGCCGACGTGATCGATGGCGTGGGCTGGGGTGATCCCTCGCCCGACTCGATATCGTGGGGGCCGACGGTCTCGACGACGCTCGCATCCGATGCGGTGTCGATCGGCGCAGGTGACGGTGTGAACCGCAACGGGCCCGTGGATACGGATACGAAGGCGGACTGGACGGCGATCGCTGCAGGCGGGCCCTACACGCCTGGTTCGGTTCCCGGCGCGTTTGAGATCCCCGACCTCGACCTGGTGCTGACGACGAACAACCTGACGCTGACGGAAGGTGGCGCGAGCCAGTCGGTGGGCGTCCACCTCGCGAGCGCGCCGCTCTCGACGGTGAACGTGACGGTCGCCCGGACGGGCGGCTCGACCTACGCATCGTCGTTCGTCGTGGACTCGGGGGAACTCCTGACGTTCACGCCGGGCAACTTCAGCGTGGACCAGTTCGTGACGTTCTCCAAGCAGAACGACCCCGACGGGTTGAACGACACGGCGACGTTCCAGCTCTTTGGCACCGGCATCCACACGGCATCGATCACGCTGAACGAGACGGACACGGTGACCAGCGTCGAGGACTGGTCGTCGTACTGACCTCGGCCACTCCAGAGGCCGCTGGACCCCGGGCCCCGCGTAAGCGCGGGGCCCGGCCCGTTTTGAATGTAGGAGTTGCGTCCATGTAGTGCATCCCATCCGCACACGAGAGGACATCCGGTTGGCGATCCCCCTTCCCAATGCGACGCGGTGGCTCGCGGTCTTCAACCAGCACACCGTCGTGGGGGCGCTGATCGTCGCGGTGCTCTCCGTGGGGGTGGCGGGTTTCGGAGCGACGTTTGGATGGAAGGCGCTCGTGCTCCTGGGCCCAACGAGAGAGACGGTGGCGCTTGAACTTGGGACCCACCAGACTGCGGTGTCGATTCGTGGTCGCCGGGGCACCTCGGGAGCGCGGCGCCGCAAGGGCAAGCCTGTGCACGTCAGCACCGCGATCTTCCGCGATGCCGAGGGGGTCGTCCACGAGGCGCGCGGCTATTTCACGGAGGGTCCCGGTGGCGTCGAACTCAGGTCCGAGGAGGACTGGGCCCTGGGCACGGCGCTGGCCGAGGAAACCGGCCACCCCGTCACGCGCGTGTTGAAGCTGCGCCACTCGACCATCCTGCCGGAAGTGGCGCGGATTGAGGGGATGTCAATGACGGCGATGGGGTGGGGGAGCCTGTTCGTGTGGGCCTTGGTGGGCGTTGGATTCGGCATGATGGCCCGCGGGATCCTGCGCGGCCGGCAAGGAGTCTGGCTCGCAAGACATGGACAGATTGCGATGGGCTCCGCCGTGCAGGTGCGCCTGCCGGGGCGCAAGCGGCGGCCGGCGCGGTGGGTCTCGCCCGTCGAGGCGGGGCACGCGCTGTTCTGCGACGGGCCACGCTCGGCCACGTGCTTGGTAGAGTTCATCCTGCCAGGGTCGACGGGGGCGGGCCCCGTCCGAATCCACGGGACCTATCCCGCGAACGTGATCGAAGGTGCTCCTACGCCGATCCTCATCTATCCGGCCAAACCCGGCATCGCGGAGGCGTTGGTTGCGATTCCGACGGGGCCGGTGTTCGGTCGGAACGGGGTGATCGAACTGACGAGGATGGGCGATGCTGTGGGCGCGGCCGCCTGCACGGCGATTTGCTTGGCGATCACGATTCTCGCTATCGCGCTTATCCCGCCGCCACTTTGATCGCGGATTGCAGAAACGCGAAGGGGACTGCGCCCCGGAGCGCCGGCTTGAAGCAACTCCGAGCCTGATCGCGGCGGGACACAGCCCCCTGATTGAATCGCCGGCACCGCGCACCCGTGAAGGTGGCGGGGCCACTTGCACTTCGTCAGGCCACGGTGACATCCTTGCACAGGTAGACGTCCTGGATCGCGTGAAGGAGGGCGGCACCCTCCTTCATCGGGCGCTGGAACGCCTTGCGTCCGCTGATGAGGCCCATGCCGCCGGCGCGCTTGTTTACGACCGCAGTCATCACCGCTTCCGCGAGGTCCCCCTCACCCGTCGATGCGCCGCCGGAGTTGATGAGTCCGGCGCGCCCCGCGAAGCAGTTCAGCACCTGGTAGCGCGTCAGGTCGATCGGGTGGTCCG
>CAZUCD010000134.1:1427-10511 GCA_964618855.1 uncultured Candidatus Sumerlaeota bacterium | reverse complement strand
TGGCCGCTCCGCGGCCATACGAACATGGGCGACCGCCGCAGGGCGCCACCGCCTGACGCCGGCCGCTCCGCGGCCATGCGAACATGGGTTCCGTCTGGTGGATCTTGCCGTCGAATCACGGACGGGGTTTGGTCGTGACGGCACCCGACGTCAGCGCCCGTCTCGCACTCAGGGTCGTCGCGACACCAGACGCCCCGGGTCAGTGCATCGCTCTGCTCCCGGGTTGGGATGGGGCGGCCGTTCAGGCGGCGATGGTGAGTCCGCAGGCCGCAAGCCGCCCATCAACATGCGTGACGCAACACGACTCGGGATCAACCGGAGTGGCGCCGGGTGAGCTCGCTCTCCATGCCAGCGCCGGGACGGCGCCGCCCCTGCACTTCCAGGACATTCCCCGAGATCCAGAAGTTACCCTATGCGCAGACGCGCAACACCACGACCGTCAGAACCGTAGCGGAAACTCGCGGGGAAAATTGGGGGAGGTCCACGGGGAGTAGGGGGCATGCAGGTGCAGGAAGGGTGTACGGCTCGCTGCTTTGATAAGCCCACTTGTTTGGCATGCCAAAATGCCGTTGCCTCCCCCAATGGTTCGTCGCACACTCCCAACCATGAAGCGCGGACACGGCCATGACTGCCCCATCTCCTGCCTGGCAGACCTTCGCCAGAACGAGGAGGCCATCATTGTGGATGTGGACCTGTGTTCCGAGGGCTGCGCGCGGCTGTGCGAGCTGGGGTTGGCGCCTGGCGTCAACGTGACGATGATCTGCCCCGGGCGGACGACACTGGTGAAGGCCGGGCGTTCCCGCCTCTCCGTCCGCAGCGAGCACCTGCGCGCCATTTTGGTCGAGCGCATCGAAGCCTAAAGCAAATCATGACAACACTGGGCGAGTTGAAGCCCGGCGCCCGCGCGACCGTGGACGCCGTGGACGGTGAGGATGCTGTTGTCCAGCGGCTGCTCGAAATGGGGCTGGTGGAGGGCACCCCGGTCGAGTTCCTGCGCACGGCGCCGCTGGGCGACCCGATCGAAGTGCGGGTTGACGGCAGTTACAACCTCTCCCTTCGGCGGAGCGACGCTATGCTGGTGAGGGTGATTCCCTCATGACAGCGACGGCCACCGCCACGCGCCGCATAGCCCTCATAGGCAACCCTAACACCGGCAAGACGACGATTTTCAACGCGCTGACGGGTCACCGGGCGCGGGTGGGCAACTACGCGGGCGTCACGGTCGAGAAGCGCGAGGGGGACCTCGCCGGGTCCGGCGGGGCCGTCCGCATCGTGGACCTGCCCGGGACCTACAGCCTTGCCGCGCAGTCCCCCGACGAGATGGTCGCCGTCCGGCTGCTGCTCGGCACGATGGAGGGGGAGGAGCGCCCTGACGGGGTCGTCGTCGTCGTGGACGCCTCGAATGTTGAGCGGAACCTGTTCCTGGCGACGCAGGTGATGGAGCTCGGGCTTCCCGTGGTGATCGCGCTGAACATGACGGACGTGGCTCGGGCGGAAGGTGTGGAGCTGGACGCGGGGGCGATGGGGCGATCCTTGGGCGTGCCGGTGGTGTCGCTGGTTGCCCGGGACAGGCAGGGCATCGATGCGCTCGTCGAGCGGCTCCACTCGCTGCCGGAGCCTCCGGCATCGCTGGACGCGCGGCTGTTCCCGGACGCGTTCCTGGCTGCGGAGCGTGGCTTGCGAGGGAAACTTGAGGCGTCGGGAGTGGCGCGCGGACTGCTCGCGCCGTTCCTTGTGCGGAGGGCGCTCCTCGACGCCGGGGGCATGGCGGAGGCGACGCTGGGGGAGGCGGCGCACGGTCCGATCTCGGAAGCGCGCGCGGACGTGGAGAACGCCGGGCTGCGGCTGCGGTCCCTGGAGGCGTCGTGCCGTTACAAGTGGATACGGGCGGAGGCGCGGGGATTCGCGCGACAGGTTGCTCGCGAAGGCACCTCCCCTGCGGAGACGTCCGACCGCATGGACCGGATCCTGACGCACCGGGTCTGGGGCACGCTGATTTTCACGGCGCTGATGACCCTGGTGTTCCAGGCGATCTTCTCGTGGTCGGCGCCGGCCATGGACGCCATCGATGGGGCGTTCGGATGGCTGGGTGGCGTGGCCGAGGGCGCGATGGCCGAGGGCCCGCTTCGGAGCCTGGTCGTGGACGGCGTGATCGCCGGCGTGGGGGGAGTCGTCATCTTCCTGCCGCAGATCCTCGTGCTGTTCCTGTTCATCGCTTTGCTTGAGGACATCGGCTACATGAGCCGCGCGGCGTTCCTGATGGACCGTGTCCTTTCGCGGTGCGGGCTTTCGGGGCGGAGCTTCATTCCGATGCTGTCGAGCTTTGCGTGCGCCATCCCCGGGGTGATGGCGGCGCGAACAATCGAGGACCCGCGCGACCGCCTGACGACCATACTCGTCGCCCCGCTCATGAGTTGCTCCGCGCGCATCCCCGTTTACGTGCTGCTGATCCAGACCTTCGTGCCGGACCGCACCGTGCTCGGCTTCATGAACCTCAAGGGGCTCGTGATGCTCGCGATGTACTCGCTGGGGGTGTTCGTGGCGATCCCGGTGGCGCTGCTGCTGAAGAAGGGGCTGCTGCGGGGGCGCACGCCGGTCTTCCTGATCGAGCTTCCCCCCTACCGGCGCCCGCTGTGGACGAACGTGCTGCACAGGATGTGGGAGCGCGGGCGCGAGTTCGTGATCCGCGCGGGGACACTGATCCTCGCGACCAGCGTGCTGATCTGGGCGTTGAGCTACTATCCGCGCTCGGAGGAGCTGCGGTCCTCGCACGAAGTGCGCGTCGCGGAGGCATCCACGGAGGAGGCGGTGGCGGCGGCGGACGCGTGGCTCGCGGGCGAACAGCTCCGGCAGTCGTACCTCGGGCGGATGGGGCACTTCATCGAGCCGCTGGTGGAACCCCTCGGGTGGGACTGGCGCATCGGGATGGCGGTGATTGCCAGCTTCCCCGCGCGCGAGGTGATCGTCGCGACGCTGGGCGTGATCTTCGACCTGGGAGGGGACCAGGACGAGGAGAGCGAGGGGCTGAGGTCGGCGATCAAATCGGCGACTTGGCCGGACGGACGTCCGCTTTTCACGCTGCCGGTCGCACTGGGCGTGATGGTTTTCTTCGCCCTGTGCATGCAGTGCGTCTCGACTCTCGCGATCATGAGGCGCGAGACGAACTCGTGGCGGTGGCCCGCTTTCGCCTTCGCGTACATGACGACGCTGGCCTACGTGGGCGCGTTCGTGGTGTACCGGGCCTCCCTAGCGCTGCTCGGCTGAGGAGCCCCGTCAGCACTTCCCCCTGCTGGGGCACAGACCCGCGACCGGGCATCCTTCGCACGCGGGCTTCCGCGCGCGGCAGGTCCTGCGGCCATGCAGGATCACGGCGTGGCAGAAGTGCGAGTAGCGTTCCGGCATGAGGAGCGCCGCCGTGTCGAACTCGATCTTCTCCGGGTCCGTGGCGCGGGTGAGGCCCAGGCGGCGCGTGATGCGCGTGTAGTGGGTGTCCACCGTGATGCCCGGCAGTCCAAAGGCATTGGCGCGGACGACGCTTGCGGTCTTGCGCGCGACGCCGCGCAGGGTGACGAGGTCCTCCATGGCGACGGGGACTTCGCCGCCGAAGCGAGAGATGAGGTCGCGCGCCATCTCGCGGATCGCGCGGGCCTTGTTGTTGAAGAATCCCGTGCTGTGGATGTCCCTTTCCAGCTCGCCGGGCGGCGCCTCGGCGAATGCACACACCGTCCGGTACTTCGCGAAGAGCGCCGGCGTGACCATGTTGACGCGCTCGTCCGTGCATTGTGCGGAGAGGATCGTCGCGACGAGGAGTTCGAGGGGGCTGGTGTAGTGGAGGGCGCACCTGGCGATGGGGAACTCGCGCTCGAGGATGTCCGCGATGGCGCCGGCGCGCTCGACGAGCTGTGGTCGCGGGCGGCGGGCGGCGATTTCCGTGCGCAGCCTCTCGTCCAGTTGGCCCCACACGGGGGAGGACGCCTGCGGGGGGAGTTTGCGGGGGCTCATGGGCGGCGGAACCCGGGGGCCTTGCGCGCGAATGCGAGTAAGGCTTCCGCGTCTAGGCAGTTCACGCAGCGCCCCGCTGTGAGCCATCCCTTGCGGCCCATGGCGATCGCGTAGTCGAGGTGGTCGAGCCCGGCGAGCGTGTGCGCGTCGGGGCCGAGGGCGATCATGCAGCCCTCGTCGAGCGCCGCGTGGACGTGGCGCCAGTCGATGTCCAGCCGCTGCGGGTTGCCGTTGATCTCGATGGCGACGCCGTGGGCGGCGCACGCGCGGATGACGGCCCGCGTGTCGCACTTGAGGCCCTCGCGCCGGAGGATGAGCCGTCCCGTCATGTGCCCCAGGATCGTGGTCGCCGGGTGGGAAACGGCGCGGATGAGCCGCTCGGTCTGCTTCGTCTCGTCCAGGTCCAGGCGTGAGTGCACCGAGGCCACGATGAAGTCGAAGGAGGCGAGCGTGGGCTCGTCGTAGTCGAGCGATCCGTCGGCGAGTATGTCGCTCTCGATCCCCTTGAGGAGTCGGATGCCGTGCCGCGCCCACTCGCGGTTGACTCGGTCGATCTCGGCGTGTTGCTCGGCGACGCGCGCCGGCTTGAGGCCGCCGGCATACGCGGCGGTCTGGCTGTGGTCGGTGATCCCCATCCACGCGATGCCGTGCGCATGCGCCCAGGCAGCGTACTCGTCGAGGCGTGGGGCGCCGTCGCTCCAGTGTGTGTGCATGTGCGGGATGCCGCGCATGTCGGAGCGCGTGATGAGACGCGGGAGTGCGCGCGCCTCCGCGGCGGCGATCTCCCCCATGTCCTCGCGCAACTCGGGTGGGATCCAGGGGAGCCCGAGGTGCGCAAACACGGCCTCCTCGTCGCCGGCGGAAAGGGACTCTTCGCTTCCGTCGGGGAACATGCCCCACTCGCTCATGCGGAGGCCCCGCTCCTTGGCGCGGCGCCGCATCGCCGTGTTGTGCTCGCGGCTGCCGGTGAAGTGGTGGAGCGCGAAGGGGAACTCGCGCGCGCCGACGACGCGCAGGTCCGCCTGCATCCCGTTGGCGAGGACGACGGACGACTTGGTGTCGCCGTGGGCGAGGATGCGCTCGACCGCGGGAAGGGTGGTGAAGAGCTGCATCACCGGGGCGGAGTCCGGCGCCTCGACAAGGAAGTCGAGGTCCTTGACGGTCTCCATGCGGCGGCGGAGGGACCCGCCGATCTCTGCGCGGCGCACGTGCGGGCAAGCACGCAGCGTTGCAAGGATGGGGGCGGCCGCGGCATCGGCCACGTCGAGGCGGAATCGCCCGCGGTGGCGCTTCATGAGCTCGATGCCTGCAAGGATGTTCGCGGCGGTCTTCTCGCCGAATCCCTTCAGCTTGGCGAGTTCGCCGGACCTGCACGCCGCCTCAAGGCCCTCGAGTGAATCCACGCCGAGGGACTGCCACACGGCGCGGGCCTTCTTCGCGCCAAACCCGGGCACATCCGTCATGGCAAGAAGGCCCGGCGGGAACTTCGAGCGGAGCTCATCCAGCTCCGCGATGCGCCCCGTCGTGCAGAACTCGGCGACCTTCTCGGCGAGGCCCTTGCCGATGCCCTCGACGCCGAGGAGCGAGCCGTCGGCGCTCGCGGCGGCGATGTCGCCGTCGAAGCCCTTGAGCGCGCGCGCGCCGCGTGCGTAGGCGCCGCTCTTGAACGGATTCGCGCCGTCGAGCTCCAGCAGCAGCCCCAGCGTCTCGAGCGCATCCAGCAGCGTGTCGCGTTCCTGCTCCGTCATGGGTCCCCGTGCTCCCCTTCGGTGGTGGGATCGGCCTGCGTATCCGGTGGCCTCAGGACGTAGACGTGGGCGAGGCCGATCATCCCTGAGCCCTTCGGTTCGAACCGGATGAGGGCGCCGCGTGGGTTCTCCGAAACGCAGTCCGCCAGGTGCACGAGGACGGGCCCCTCGTTGCCCTGCGATTCGATCTCGCCGCCCTGGACGCCATCGACGGAGTAGGCCGTCGATCCGGGGCGCAGGCCCTGGAGGCGGGCGACGATGCGCGAGGGACCGGCCGGCATGCGCATCCAGAAGTGGGTGCGCGACCGGATTTGGCGCCCGACGTCTGCGAGGGGCGGGGTGCGTGTGCGGTCCACAAGGACGCACTCCCCCCGGTAGGGACGGCCGGCGGGCCAGTCCATATGGAACTTGTGGTCGCGCTCGGAGATCAGGTCGGCGACGTCCAGCCTGTCATGGATCACCCAGTCGCCGCGCTCGTCCGGGTTGAGCGAGTGCCCCGAACGCACGGCCTCGCGGGGGAAGCGGAAGAGCTTCATGTCGGTGCCAACCAGGAACGCGCGTGCCTCGACGGGCACGTCGGGGGTGAGGATGCGCTCGTCGGCGTTCGGCCACTGGCCCCATCCCGCGGAGAAGAGCGCGGACACGTCGGGCACGTCCTCGTCGGGGACGGAGTGCTCGAGCGCCTCGAAGGGGAAGAACGTGCCCTCGTACTGGGCGCTGTGGATGGGGTACCCGGGCAGTTCCATGCACAGGCCGTGCGCGTCGAACCCGCGTATCCCGGAGAAGTATATGAGTGCCCCGGCGTCGTGGGTGAACAGGCGGCGGAAGGTGCCCGGGCGGGCCCTGTTGGCGTCGGCTATGAAGCGTCCGATGGCGATCTGCTGCTGCTGGAGCACGCGCGATTGCGCCGCGAACGCCTCGCGGTGCTCGCGGAACCGGTCGAGCTGCCAGGGCACCGCGAGCAGCAGTGCCAGCGCGGGCGACCCCCACACGAGCCAGACTGCGCGGCGCGGAATGCCCGGCACCCTGCGCAGGAGCGCGGCGGAGGCCCCGTCGCAGGCGAGGGAGGCGAGCACCGCGATCGGCGCCACGACCAGCGGCAGGTACGGCATTACGTACCGCATGTGGGGGCCGCCGGTCGGCACGCGCTGCCCGAGGAGGAAGAGCGACTGCAACCATGCGGCAAAGAGAAGGAGGTACATCGGCATAGCCTTCCCACCAGGACGGCCGCCGAGGAGAAGCACGGCCACGACAAGAAGCGGGACGAGGAGTTCCGATGCGCTGCGGCCGATGACCGCGAGCTCGATGCCCGGCCAGAAGTGCGACGGCCACGCGAGGACCTGTTCCGTGAAGACCGCGATCGGCGCCGGGATCGTCGGATCGTGCCACATCGACTTCGTGAGCATGGAGGCCGTGGGCATGTCGCCGGTGACGACTCCGTTCAAACCAAAGTAAAGTGCCAAGGGGACCGGGACGCAGCCAAGGATCGCCATGCGGCGGCCCAGGGGGACGCTGCCCCCTCCGGGCAGAACAAACGCGCAGAGCATCGCGCCCGCCACGAGGGACTCGGGCCTCAGCAGTGCCAGGACGGCCAGTGAGGCCGCGAGCCGGATGAAGTCGGATGTCCCTGCGCCGTCCCGTGCCGCCCGTGCGAACGCAAATGCGGCGGCACCAGACGCGCCGAATGCCAGGCCGGCCTCCATGCCGCTGGCGGCGTTCCACGCCACGACGCCTGTGGTGGCGAGCACGGCGACGGCGATGCCCGCCGCGGCCGCACCGCCCAGGTCGCGCACCAGCCGGTGGACGGCCATGAGGCCGACCGCGAGCCCGAGCGTGTTCAGAAGCGCCGCGCCCATCATCAGCCAATGATCGCGGAGCCCGAGGAGCCAAATGGGGGCGAGCAGGACGGGATACAGTGGGCTCGTGCACCCGCGCGAGTAGCCATCCCCGGGGGACCACTCGAATGGCCGCCCATGGGCGAAGCTGCGCGCGTACTGGGCATAGATGTAGGCGTCGTCGATGGGGACGGGCCACACGGTGACGGTTGCGCGCCAGCCGGACGCGACGAATGCAGCCACGGGGATGAGCGCCACCGCCAGGAAGGGCGCGAAGGCGCGTGCCCACGGGGCGAGCCGCGCCATCACGGCCCCGGGGCCCCCGCCGCGCCGCGCAGGGACGCGCCCGTGAGCGACTCGCCGCAAGCCGCGAGGTCCTCAGGCGTTCCCTCGAAGAGGATGCTCCCGCCGCGGTCCCCGCCGCCTGGGCCGAGGTCGATCACGTGATCGGCCCGGCGGATCAGCTCCATGTTGTGCTCGATCGCGAGGACCGAGAATCCGCGCTCGATGAGGCGGTCGAAGACCCCGAGCAGGACGTCGATGTCGTGTGGATGGAGTCCGGTTGTCGGCTCGTCGAAGAGCAGGAGGGCGGGGCCGATCTCCTCGGCGTCGGCGAGGTGGGCCGCGATCTTGAGCCGCTGGGCCTCGCCGCCGGACAGGGTCGAGGTGCTCTGGCCCAGGCGCAGGTAGCCCAGCCCGACGTCGGCCAGGGGGCGCAGCCCATCGACCACGCGCTTCTCGCGCGCGAAGAACACGAGTGCTTCCGCGACGGTCATCTCCAGCACTTCGTTGATTGTCCGGCCGTTCCACCGGATGTCGAGGATGGTGCTCTGGAACCTGCGCCCGTCGCAGGACTCGCAGACGACGTCGACGTCCGCGAGGAAGAGCATCTCGACGGTCTGCCGGCCCGTGCCCTCGCAGGTTTCGCAGCGCCCCCCCTTGACGTTGAAGGAGAAGTCTCGTGGTGTGAGCTTGCGGGCGGCGGCCTCGCGCGTGGACGCGAAGAGGCCGCGTATGTGCTCGTAGGCCTTGAGGAATGTCGCCGGATTGCTTCGGAGTGATCGGGCCGGTGGGGACTGGTCGACGAGGATCATGTCCGCGACGGCCTCGGTGCCGCGCAGGGCGACGATGCGGCCGGGATCGACGTCGGACTCGCCGCGGTCGCGGCGGTAGGAGCCGTAGAGACAGTTCTTGATGAGCGAGGACTTGCCGCTGCCGCTGACGCCGGTGACGACGCAGAGGACCCCGATCGGGATGCGCGCCGTGACATGGCGGAGGTTGTTCTCGTGCGCGCCGTCGATGGTGATCCATGCACGCGGCTCGCGGCGCCCGTGCCTGCCCGCCTTGGGCCGCGGCTGGGTGCGTGCACGCGGTTCGCCGCGCAGGTAGGGCGCCGTGCGCGAGTCGCCGCGGTGCGCGGCGAGTTGCTCGGGTGATCCCTGGAAGACCACGCGGCCCCCCTGTTCCCCCGCGTCCGGGCCGATGTCGCGCACGAAGGA
>CAZUCD010000134.1:0-1417 GCA_964618855.1 uncultured Candidatus Sumerlaeota bacterium | reverse complement strand
CGTCCAGGTCGTGCTCCACCACGACCACGGTGTTGCCCGCCTCCACGAGGCGGCCCAGGATGCCGATGAGGCGGTTCGTGTCGGTGGCGTGCAGGCCGACGGTGGGCTCGTCGAGGACGTAGAGCGTGTCCGTGAGCGCCCCGCCCAGCGCAGTGGCGAGGTTGATGCGCTGCGCCTCGCCCCCGGAGAGGGTGCGGGTGGCGCGGGAGAGCGTCAGGTAGCCGAGTCCAACCTCGTCCAGGTAGCGCAGGCGGCTTCGCGTGGCGGAGAGCGGTCGCTCGACGGCCTCCTCGGCCCACGCAGGCAGTCGGATGCCCTCGTACCATGCCCGCAGGTCGCGCACGCACATGGCCGAAAGTTCCGCGAAGGACTTCCCCGCAAACCTCATGGCGCGTCCCGCGGGGGAAATCCTCGCGCCACCGCAGTCCGGGCAGGGTTCGTAGCTCCTGTAGCGTGCGAGGGCGATGCGCGCCTGCACCTTGTAGCGCTTCGTCTCCAGCCAGGCGAAGTATCCCTTCACCCCGCCCCACTTTCCCTTGCCGTGCAGGATGATGGCGCGCTGTGCCTCCGTGAGGTCCGCGAAGGAAACGTTGGTGGGGATGTGGAAGTCCCGGTTGTTGAAGGTTTGGAACAGGTCGTAGAACTCGGCGCCCTGCTCGCCGTTCCACGGGGCGATGGGCCGCTGGTCGAGCGTGCGGTAGGGATCGGGCACGACCTTTCCCCAGTCGATGCCGGTGGTGCGGCCAAAGCCCTCGCAGGTTGTGCACGCGCCGATGGGGCTGTTGAAGTTCAGGAGGCGGCCGTCGGGCTCGCGGAGGGCGCGCGCGCACTGCGGGCACTCGAATGCGGAAGAGAGGCGGCGCTCGGCGCCCTCGGCCGTGCGCAGCAGCACGCGCCCGCCGGAGAGCCGGTAGGCGGACTCGACCGCGCCCGCGATGCGCGACAGCGCGTCCTCGCGGGCGAGGATGCGATCGATGAGGACGGGGAGCATGTCCAGCTTCGCGGGCAGCTTGAACCCGGGATCGTCAATCTCGACGACCTCATCGGCGACGAGTGCGCGCGTGTGGCCTTCACGGAGGAGCTTTGGGATGAGGGAGCGTCGCGCCTCGGCCGTGGGGATGGGCAGGGGGGCGAGGACGAGCAGGCGCGCCTCCGGGCCGAGTGCGAGCGCGGCACGCGCCGCGGCATCGGGGGACCAGGCGCGCGCAGGAACGCCGCAGTCGGGGCACCAGGTCTCCCCCGCCTTGCCGAAGAGCAGGCGCAGGTAGTCGTTGATCTCCGTGGCGGTCCCGACGGTGGAGCGCGCGTTGCGGACGGTGTTCTTCTGCTCAAGCGCGATCGCCGGGGGGATGTTCTCGATCGATTCCGCCTCGGGGCGTGGCATGCGGTCGAGGAACTGGCGCGCGTAGGTCGAGAG
>CAZUCD010000133.1:2525-10629 GCA_964618855.1 uncultured Candidatus Sumerlaeota bacterium | reverse complement strand
GGGCCCGCCGCAAGGCGGGCCCCCCCCTCCCAATAACCAACGAGGCGCGTCGGCAACGACGCGGCTCGATTGGATTTTGGAGCATGATGCAGGATGGCATGGTCGTCCCGGCCGTGTGCAACTCGCGGCGCCGAGAACTCGCAAAGTGCCCTCGGCCCCCCAGCTCCGCGAAGGCCGTCAGCCGGGCGGAGCCGACTCCTGCCCGGTGGTGGGCGCCGGCGCATCGCCAGCCGTCACCGGCGCATCCTTGCGCATCATCCGCTTCACGAAGCCGAACACCATCGGCAGGAACGAAACCACGATCACGATCACGATGATCCGGTCGAGGCTCTTTGCAAGCTTCGTCCCCCCCAGGTAGTACCCCACCCACATCAGCGACCAGATCCACAGGATGCCGCCAAAGATGTTCCAGAACACGAACTTGCGGTAGGGCATCCGGCAACCCCCCGCCGCGAACGGCACGAACGTCCGCATGATCGGGATGAACCGCGCCGCAACCACTGCCATCGGCCCGTAACGCAGATAGAAGTCCCGCGCCTCCTCCATGTAGCGCCGCTTGTAGAAGCGCCCGTCCGGCCACTCCCACACCTTGTCACCCGCCTTGCGGCCCAGGACGAAGCCCGTCTGGTCCCCCACGATCGCGGCAATCGACAGCAGGATGCAGACCTCCCAGATGTTCAGCGCGGGCAGGTGCTGCGGATTCGCAGGATTCGTCAGGACCCCCGCAGTGATCAGCAGCGAGTCGCCGGGGAGGAAGAACCCGACGAGGAGCCCCGTTTCCGCAAAAATGATCAGGATGAGCGCGACGAGCCCACCCTTCCCAATCATCTCGGAAATGAACGCGGGGTCGTGTAGTTGCTTGAGCCAGTCGAACATGAGGGGGGAAGGGGCGCCCACCACCCCCGACCGGATCAAGGCGAAAGGAATCGGGATTGGGGAACGGGAACTCGGGGACCGGAGGACAGGGGACCGGGGACTGGTTCCATGTGACCCTCATGGCGAATGTGATTTAGCCAGGCACTGTCGGAGGCCCCCGCCGGCGCGAGCCTGCGGCGATTGCGATTGGCAGGGTGGCACCCGCGCCGCAAGGATCGGTCCCGCAGCACGCAGCCCACACGAAAGCCGCAACGCATGCCCCCGCGCTACTACGTCCCAGAGCTGGTCAGCCCCCTCACCCGCCTGAAGTATAGGCTGATCGACAAGCGCCGCCCCATGCCCGACGGGCCCGAGCACGTCCAGATCCAGACCGTCTCCGGCTGCAACGCGTCCTGCGTCTTCTGCCCCAACAAGAAGACCGACCTCCAGATTCCCTTCGGCAAGAAGATGTCGAAGGAGCTCTACGAGAGCATCGTGGACCAGATCACCGCGATGCCCTCTGTGCGGCGCATGTCCCCGTACCTGATGAACGAGTCCACGCTCGACCCGGAACTGCCGGAGCGCATCGCGTACTTCACGAAGAAAAAGCAGCCGCACCAGTACACCAAGATCAACTCCCACGGCAACGCCCTCACCGAGCGCATGATGCACGGCATCATGGAGGCCGGGCTCGACCGCATCAACTTCTCCGTCCAGGGCATCGACCCGAAGGACTACGAGGAGGTGATGAAGCTCAAGTTCGACAAGACGGTCCGCAACATCGAGCGCATGATCCAGATCCGCGACGAGAACAAGTTCAAGACGCGCATCCGCGTGGTGATGCTGGTGACCAGCTACCTCAAGCCGAAGCTGCCGGAGATCCGAGCGTTCTGGAAGGACCGCGGCGTGAAGATCCACCTAAACCGCATCGAGAACCGCGGCCGCCACACCAACATCAAGACCACCGAGATCGCCGTCCGCGAAATGCGCGTCTTCGACTGGTGCGAGCGCATGTTCAACCAGATCTACATCCTTTGGGACGGGCGCATGGTCATGTGCTGCGCCGACTGGGAGCAGACCGGCCTCATGGGCGACTGCTCCAAGGACACGATCCACAACATCTGGCACGGGGAGAAGTACCGCCAGTACCGGAAGAACTACCTCGAGGGCACCGTGAAGGGAATGCTCTGCGACGGCTGCACCAAGGACGGCGAGCGCGGGGATGGCGACGAGGACGATTGAGGGGGGGGCGGGTACCTGGCGTTGACAACGCCCCGGGCGCGTGTAACTTTCTTGCCATGGAGGGGAGCAGATGATCCGCGCCAAGTTTCTCACGCCCATGCTCGCCGTCTGCGGATTGCTCGGCGCCACCGGTGCGCAGGGGCAGTTTTCCTGCACCACGTTCTCTCCGCTGGACGACCAGCAGTTCGCCCTCAACGCGCCCGTCGAGATCAGGTTCAACAAGCCGACCGACACGTCGTCCTACTACGTTTATGCGTTCCCCGACGGCGGGGTAGACATGCAACATTCCCCCGTGATCAAGGAGTTCCGCAACGCGGACGTGGAGGAGTTCTCGACAGTATTCCAGATCAACCATGCCCGGGGATTTCGAGTCAGGGCCCAGATCGGATCTCTCTTTGTTTGCACAGCCCCTCCCGGGCACAACAACCAATTCACGGTCCTGCCGGACCCGTCGGTGACACCAACGCCAACCCCCACTCCGGTCGCGGACCCGAAGGCCACGCCGGCGATCAAGCTCGACGCCTACACCGTCTTCGGTACGGCCAGCGTCGCCGACCAGGCAATCGTCATCCAGCCGGTGACGATCCGGAATGAGGGCACCGTTCCGCTCGAAATCTACGACATCAAACCCTACGGCTTCGCGCCGGAACTGATTGTCCTCCCCAACGGATTCGTTCCCTGCACCGTGATCGAGCCTGGGGGGAGCCTGACCCTCCAGCTCCTGGCCAAGGCGGACTACGCCGAACTCGCCAAGCTCTACCACATGTCGGTGACGCTGCTCATCATTTGCAACGATCCGGACCCGCCGCAGTTTGGCGGGGCAATGCCGGACGAGATGGAGTGCTATGCGACGCGCCTCCGTGCACAGATCGGGGTGTCCCTGGAAAGTCAGGGACTCACCCCGCAACCGACGCCGGCGCCGTATGCCCCCCCGGCACCATGCGCGGCACCAACCCCGACACCCACACCGGCATCGACCATTGGCAACAACTGGAACCTTCTGGGAAGCACACAACAATACGACCAAGGAAAACTGCGCGCGAACGCCACCAAACTGACTCGTTGAACGGAGAGGGAATCATGAGAATCGCCCATCGCTGCATCATGTTTGTCATCTCGACTGCCTTCGCGAACTTCTTCCCGTCCATCGCGCGCACCGAGGAACCATCGACCGCCGCCGGAACGGCCGACACCACCCCCATCCGCCAGGTCCGCGCGTCGGTGATCACGAGCTACGGCGTTTTCGGCGAAGTCACCGACGCCATTGACGTACTCCAACTCGTGGGCGCCACACGGCTCTCGGACTACGGAACGGACCAAATCTGGTCGGTGCCACACGACAAGATCGAAACGGTCTCGCGCTTCCGCTTTGCCGAGCTCCACCCCGAGTGGGACACGATCGACACGGGAAGGGTCATCGACACGCGCATTCCCGGGGTGATGACCCCGACCGTCGGGCATAAGCTGGTCCAGTTCCTGGCCCCCTTCATGCCGGAGGACGTCGAGGCGATCAAGGCCACGGGGTGTCGCACGGTACAAACGCGGCGCTACAACGCCTGGCAGGTCTGGGCGGGGACGACGGAGGCGGCGGAGGCACTGCTGGCTCTCGAGTGCGCGCGCAATCCCATCTGCTACCGCGCAGACTTCGATCCGGTCGCGCTGACGCGCGAGGAGTTCCGGGAATCGAAGGACGACCGCCCGATCACATGGGACCTCATGATCGTCCATGATCCGGCCCGGATCGCGGCGGATGCCGCGCACCTGTCGCAGATTCCCGGCGCCACGTTCTCGGCGGAGAACCTCTCAAACGTACCGGAGTACCAGGAAATCGTCACCGCGACGATGGTCATGCCCCCCAGCCGAGTCGCAATTGTCCTCGCCCTGCCCAGCGTGATGCGCCTCTCGCAGGCCGCCGGCGTTTCGCTCATGGGGGAGCCTGAATCCCTCATCTCGGCGAACCAGACCCACGTGATCGCCAATCCCAATCAGCCCCCCGGCACGACGTGGGAGGTTCCAAGGCTGCCGGCCGCCGGAGGCACGCGATACGCGCCGTGGCTGGAGGGGAAGTTGACGACCGACGGCAATCCCCACTTCGACGTGCCGGGGGAGTACCCCATCGTCGTCGTGACGGACAACGGTGCAGGAAACGGGCTTGATCCCGGGGTGCCGAGTGAGGCGGCGGCTTGGGCGTCCGACGGGACAATCCCCGACTTCCGCGTGAAGGGGGACGAGCCATCGGGGACCACCTCCAGCCGCATTGCCTACTCCATGCGCTGGGACGCGCACGCAAACGGAGAAGCCGGGGCGAAGTTCACAAGCAACGACGGCGTGAACACGGGTTTTGCACACGGACATGGCGTCGCTTCCGTTCTGGGTGGTTACAGTTCTGCAAACGTTGCTGCCCGTCAAAACAACGTCTTTCTCAACTACGGGATGGGTGTCAGCCCCTTCGGCAGGTTGGGGAATGTACTCCTGGGAGGAGTTGGAACACCCTTCGTCGTAAACTTGAGTGGAGGATCCTTCGGCAACATGGTGAACACCTACGCAACGGATGTGAACGACCGTAACAAGACTCCTCCCAACGTGCCCATGTACACGCTCTACCGCGCGCATCCGACCCTGATCAGCAACAACTCATGGGGCGTGGTGGAGCCTGCCAACCGGCTCTTCAAGTACGACGAGGTGGCGCGCGAGGCGGACTTCCGGGTGCGCGATGCGATTTCCACCGGACGCCACCAGCCACTCCTCTTTCTGGCCGCGGGTGGCAATTCGGCCGACCAGGGCTACAATACGATTGTCTCCCCGGGCATGGCAAAGAACGCGGTCACGGTGGGGATGTCGGAATCGGTCCACCAGCATCCTCCCGCGTTGGAGTCTAACGACATGTCGGGCCTCGATGCGCGCAACATTCACTTGCTCTCGTCTGCCTCGGGTCCGGGGGAGCGGGTGAAGCCCGACCTCGTTGCGCCTGGCGGGTACGCCTACGTCAACCGCCACTCGTCTCCACAGGGAAGCCAGGGCAATCCGAAGATACCCGACACGGTTGCCCCGTCCGAATACACATACGCCGAAGGAACCAGCTACGCCACGCCGCAGGTTGCCGGCGCGGCGCAGGTGGCCTGCAAGTTCCTGCGCGACCGGCACGGGATCGTCAACCCTTCACCCGCCCTCCTGAAGGCCTACCTGATCATGAGCGCGAAGTTTCTCACGGGATTGCGAACCGGGGAGAATACGCCCGACGCGTACAAACTGCCAACGCGGTGGCAGGGGTTTGGGCGCATCAATCTGAGCAGAATTCTGGAATTGGACGCGAATGGAAAACCCATCCCGACCTACTTTCACGACCAGCGCAGGCTCCTCGCCCAAAACGGGGAATTCACGGTGACCGGATCCATTTCGGATCCCGCAAGGCCATTCCGCGCCGTGCTAGTTTGGACGGACCCACCCTCCGACCTCGCCGACCCACCCGGGCTGGGCGCCATAATCAACAACCTCGACCTGAGCATCACGATGCCGGGGGTTCCCATCCGTTCGATGCGCGGGAACAACTTCGTTGCGAGCACGGACGGCAGCGAGGCAGTCACGATCGTCAACAAGTTCCTCCCGACCGGCTTCGACACGAAGAACAACGTCGAGGCCATCTTCCGCCCGGACTTCTTCGGGACGGAGGACGTCTTCACAGTGAAGGTCCGCGGGGCGACGGTGGCGCGGGACTGCTACAATGAGGATGGTGGTGCGCGGCAGGATTTCGCCCTCGTGCTCTACAACTTTATCCCCTCGGAACCCGTCGGCACCGCAGCCGAGCGGTTTCAGGACACCGACGTAGCCCCACCCGACCTTATGAAGGGGGAGTGGGCGCATGACTTTGGGGGCGCCCGCAGCCTGAAGTGGCCCCCCGGGGGCTCCATCCAGTTCACCCCCTCCACCAGCCCCGCCCCGGCGAACACGGACACCCTTTCCGTGCTCACCAGTGCCCCAACCGAGTACGCCTCGTGGGAAATCGACGGCACGAGCGGCCCGGTTGGTGGTCGCATCTACCGGGCGATCTGGAAGTTTGACGCGGCGCTCGTCGGGGCGAACGACCCGGACCCCACGAAAAACCCCTACCTGCGGTTTCGGTGCGGCTCGGGGAGCAGCTACGAATTGGGGCAGTCGGAATCGATCTTCCAGAGCACCTCCCCCGTGTCGTTCCCGACGGGGGCCAACTTGACGCACGCGAGTTGGCTGGCGCCAAAACTGACGCCGGACGGCGTGCCCTTGCAGGCGGACGGCATTCCCTTCGACCGCCCTATCTATTCGATGGACGTCTGGGACTTCAGCACGACGGCGAGCCTTGCGGCGACGCTGAAACGGGTCCGAGTGGATTCCTTCGCGCGCGAGGACCTGATACCGGACCCCGTCACGCCCATCGTGCTCAACTGGGGGGCCCCCAACATTTCCGGGACTGAGGATGCCGGGGAGACGAACGCCGGGTTGGCCAACTTTTCGGTCGGCTTGACGCACTCCTTCGGAGCTATCAGCGGAACACCACCAGCCCCGTCGTACTCAAATCAGGGGAGCTACCTTGTCATCAGCTCCGGCGACGCAAATCCGGCCAACATGTGGATGTCGACCATCACGGACCCGACAAACAGGCAGCTTTCCAACAACCGGCTCTACCTTGTGGACATCTACATCAACATGACCCCCGTGGGCTCCGACCTGGGCCCGATCCTCAGGTGCCGGGTGGAGCCGACACCGGTGGGGAACACGTTGGTTTCGAACTTCGACCTGAGCAAAGCCGGGGGTTCCAATCCCGCCGCGCTTCAGGCCCAGGGCTCCGCGAGGAAGTACACGATGGCCTTCCAGCCCTCGGCGCCCGTTGGGACGACCCATCAATTGAAGTTCGACCTGTTGGATCCGTTCACGAACAGGATAGCCGGCGCGACCTACATCATCGAACGCGTTGTCGTGCGGTCGTATCTTGCGCCGCCGGTGGTTGACTGACCCCCCCGCCCCCAATCGCCCTTGACGTATGGGGCGCATGACTCGGCAATGCGCGCGTCCGCCGGGGAGGCGATTCGCGATGCGCGCGAGGCCTCCGCTGCGGCACCATTTCCCCCATCGGAGGAATGCTCGCCGTGGCGACAGACAAGACCCTTCGCGCGCTCAACAAGTGGACCACCCAGGACTCCCAGGACCTCTACCGCATCGCGGGTTGGGGTAATGGGTTCTTCAGGGTGGCGGAGAACGGCAACGTCGCCGTCCACCCCTTCCGGGACGACCGCGCCATCGACCTGAAGGACCTCGTGGACCAGATACAGGCGCGCGGCATCGCGCTCCCGGTGCTGCTCCGGTTCAACGACATCCTGTCCGAGCGCCTGCGCGACCTGCACACCGCGTTCGACAACGCCCGCCGCGAGTACGACTACAAGGGCGGCTATTCCTGCATCTACCCGATCAAGGTGAACCAGCAAAGCCACGTCGTTGAGGAGTACCTCGCGCACGGCAGGCAGTTCAACTTCGGCATCGAGGCGGGCTCCAAGCCCGAGCTCCTCGCGCTGCTGGCGCTCACGACCGACCACGAGACGCCGATCATCTGCAACGGCTTCAAGGACGACGAGTACATCGAGTCCGTCATCCTCGCCCGCAAGATCGGCAAGAACATCATCCCCGTGGTGGAGAAGTTCTCGGAGCTTGAGCTGATCGCGAAGTACTCGAAGCTGCACGAGGTGCGGCCCCGCATCGGCGTGCGGCTCAAGCTGGCCTCGCGCGGCGCCGGGCGCTGGGAGCACAGCGCCGGCATGCAGTCCAAGTTCGGCCTGACGATCCCCGAGGTCCTCCGCGCGCTCGAGTACCTCCGCGAGCGCGGCATGGCCGACTGCCTCCACCTTCTCCACTTCCACATGGGGAGCCAGATCACCAACATCCGCTCGATCAAGTCGGCGCTGACGGAGGCCGCCCGCGTCTGGGCTGAGCTCTACAAGGCCGGCGCGGGCATGCAGATCCTCGACGTCGGCGGCGGCCT
>CAZUCD010000133.1:0-2515 GCA_964618855.1 uncultured Candidatus Sumerlaeota bacterium | reverse complement strand
TGAACTACTCCCTCCAGGAGTACGCCAACGACGTCGTCTTCCGCATCAAGTCGGTCTGCGAGGCGTCCGGTGTGCCGCACCCGACGATCTTCTCCGAGTCCGGCCGCGCCATCATGGCGTACCACAGCGTCATCGTCTTCAACATCCTCGGCACCTCGCGTTTCGACGCGTTCGAGCTCCCCGACCCGAAGGCGGAGAACACCTCCCAGTTCGTCCGCGACCTGCACGACATCCTGAACACGATCACCGCGAAGAACTACCTCGAGCACTACCACGACGCGGCGCAGCTCCGCGACGACGCGATCAGCGCATTCAACATGGGCACGCTCTCCCTCGAGCAGCGCGGCCAGGCGGAGAGCCTCTTCTGGGCCATCTGCCTCAAGGCACAGGGGATCGTGTCCAAGCTCGACCACATCCCCGAGGAACTCGAGGGGCTCGCCGACCTCATCCGCGACACCTACTTCTGCAACTTCTCCGTGTTCCAGTCCATGCCGGACAGTTGGGCGATCCGGCAGCTCTTCCCCGTCGCGCCCATCCACCGCCTCAACGAGGAGCCCACCCGCCGCGCCGTCCTCGCCGACATCACCTGCGACTCCGACGGCAAGGTGGACCAGTTCATCGACCTGCACGACATCAAGAAGACGCTCGAGCTGCACGAGTTCACCGGGCAGCCGTACTACCTCGCCGTGTTCCTCGTCGGCGCGTACCAGGAAATCCTGGGCGACCTGCACAACCTCTTCGGCGACACGAACGCCGTGCACGTGGACCTCGACGAGGAGAACCAGCCCATCCTCGACCACATCGTCGAGGGGGACACGGTCTCCGACGTGCTCTCCTACGTGCAGTACAACGTGCCGCTCCTGATCGACCGGATGCGCAAGATGGTGGAACGCGCCGTGCGCGAGAAGAAGATCACGCTGGAGGAGAGCGCCCTCTTCACGAGCTTCTACATGAACGGGATGAAGGGTTACACGTACCTGGAGGAGCCCGAGGCGCCGGTGCAGCCCCAGCCCGCCGCCATTGGGTCGTCCGCCAACGGCCACGCCGGGGGGAAGTAGGGCAGGGAGCTCGTCCAACCCCCATAGGATCAGCGCCTCGGGCTGACCTGCGGACACCGCCACGCACCCCGCACGTCCAGCCGCCCTTGACAGGCCCCCCCGGGCACCGGCAACCTGACTCCCGCGAAGCGAAAGCGGGCCTTGCGACCGCATGGGCACCAAAATCGCTCCGCCACGGGGAAGTGGAGTCCTGCGCCCCCGCCGCCGAAGGGCGGCCCGCCCGGCAGAAACGCCGGGCAGACCCTTGGAGAACACCAAATGCCCGTCAAGACGCCGATCTACATGGACAGCCACGCGACCACACCCGTGGACCCCCGCGTGCTCGAAGCCATGCTGCCATACTTCACGAAGACCTTCGGCAATGCCGCCTCCCGCAACCACTCCTTTGGCTGGGAGGCCGAGGACGCGGTCGAGAAGTCGCGCGAGACCATTGCGCGGGCCATCAACGCCGATCCCAAGGAAGTCATCTTCACCAGCGGCGCCACCGAGTCGAACAACCTCGCGATCAAGGGCGTGGCGGAGATGTACGCCGAGCGCGGCAACCACATCATCACCGTCGTCACCGAGCACAAGGCCGTCCTCGATCCCTGCAAGCGCCTCACCAAGCAGGGCTGCGAGGTCACCTACCTCCCCGTCAAGACCGACGGACTCGTGGACCTGGACCTCCTGCGCTCCTCCATGACGGACAAGACCATCCTCGTCAGCATCATGACGGCCAACAACGAGATCGGAGTCCTGCAGCCGATGGCGGAGATCGGCCGCCTCTGCGCCGAGCGCGACGTCCTCTTCCACACCGACGCGACGCAGGCGGTCGGCAAGGTGCCGTTCGACGTGCAGAAGCTCGGCGTCCACCTGGCCTCGTTCACGGCGCACAAGATGTACGGGCCGAAGGGCGTCGGCGCGCTCTACGTGCGGCGCCGCAAGCCGCGCGTCCGCCTCGCGCCCATCCTTGACGGTGGCGGACACGAACGCGGCATGCGCTCCGGCACCCTCAACGTCCCCGGCATCGTCGGCTTCGCCAAGGCCCTGGAGGTCGCCGTGGCGGACATGCCCGCCGAGTCCGCACGCCTGCGCGAAATGCGCGACTACCTGCGCAAGCGCCTCTTCGACGCCATGGACCACATCCACGAGAACGGCAATCCCGACCACAAGCTCCCGCACTCGCTCAATATCTCCTTCGAGTTCGTCGAGGGCGAATCCCTCCTCATGGGAATCAACGACGTCGCGGTCTCCTCGGGCTCCGCCTGCACCAGTGCCAGCCTCGAGCCCAGCTACGTCCTGAAGAGCCTTGGCGTCGGGGACGAACTCGCCCACAGCTCGATCCGCTTCGGGCTCACCCGGTTCAACACGAAGGAGGAGATCGACTACGTCGTGGACAAGCTGATCGGCGTCGTCCATCGCCTCCGCGAAATGTCCCCCCTGTACGAAATGCACAACGAGGGCGTGGACCTGAAGAC
>CAZUCD010000132.1:0-10642 GCA_964618855.1 uncultured Candidatus Sumerlaeota bacterium | reverse complement strand
CTTAGGAACACCGGCACGGGCGCGATGCCCGTCGAGGTCGCCGTCCTGAACCAGGAGAACCGGTTCGTGGAGCAAACCGACGAGGAGGCGGCGAGCGGTCCCGCGATGCAGGACCCTGCCTATCGTGACGCACGCGCCGCGATGAATCCGGCGGCGGGGGAGGCCGCGCCGTTCAGGATCGAGTGCGCCTTCGAGCCGAAGCTTGTGCTCGTCGATCCCGACGCGACTGTGCTCATGATCAACCGGAAGAATGCGCTCGTCAGGTTCTGACGCACCAGATTTCGCTAGCCATCGTGACCCGTCCGGCTGCCTCCCTGCGAAAAACAGGAAGAGGAGCGACCACACCATGCTGCCCGAGTCCCATGCCGTCGTGGATGGCGCGGGAAACCGATTCGCCGCGCTGGACCTGCGCGGCATGGCCATGCCCGGCGAAGGGGAGCTGTCCGGCGCCGCTCGGGACCTGTGCCAACAGGGCACGGGGCGCCCGCTGGACGGCCTGCTCGTCCTTGCGGATGCGCGCGATGCGGCGCACTCCTTCGCGCTCCGATACTTCAACAGGGACGGCAGCCACGCGGCCTTCTGCGGGAACGGGGCGCGGTGCGCCGCTGTCCTCGCCTTCCCCGGGAGGCAGGTCGAACTCACCTTCGAGTCGGACTCGGGCGTCATCCGCGCGGTGACGACCGCCCCCGGCGCATCCATTGCCATGCCCGAACCATCGGCAGTCACCGAGATGCCCGTTGGGGGAGACGCAGCCACGGCGCACTTCCTTGAGGTGGGCGTGCCTCACCTGGTGGTGTGGTCCGAAGCCCCGGTGGAGATGGTGGACGTGGAGGGGGTCGGTGCGGCATTGCGTCGGCACGCGGGGCTGGGGCCCGCCGGCGCGAACGTCAACTTCGTCAACGAGGTCAACCCGTCCACGATCCGCATCCGCACGTTCGAGCGCGGCGTCGAGGGGGAGACGGGCGCCTGCGGTTCCGGCGCCGCGGCTGCCGCCATCGCGCACGCCGTCCTTCGCCAGCGAAACGGCGTTGTCAGGACCATCGTGCTCCCCGCCAGCGGTGCCGAGTTGATCGTGAGCTTCTTTCGCGACCGCCGCGGCGTGCGGGACCTCTGGCTCGAGGGTCCTGCACGGCTTATAGAGTGGCGGTCCTGCTCTCCCGCCCCCGCGTAGGGCTCACCAGACGACGCGCCACATGCCGTAGGCGTACTCGCCGTCGGAGAGCCTGAGCCGATTGGAGTCGAGCGACGCGCCCAGCCCGGACTCCACCAGCGGCTCGAGTTTGGCCGGCCTCCCGAACCATCCGGGCAGCACCAGCGTCATCGACGAGTCGGACGGCTTGCGCGAGAGCGCGACGAGCACGGTTTCCCCTGCGGCGACGCGGGCGAAGACCATGCGTTCGGCGCTCGCGTGCAGCGTTTCCAGGTGCCCCCGCCTCAGTGCCAGCGACGTTCCTCGCGCCCTCGCGAGCGCGCCCACGGCCTCGCGCGTCTCCTCCTGGACGGGCTGCAATCCGGACCAGGGCATCGGGCGCCGGTTGTCCGGATCCCCAGCCCCGCTCAGGCCGATCTCGTCCCCATAGAAAATCGTCGGCGGCCCGGGCATCCCCATCAGGAACGCAAACGCCAGCCGCAGCTTCGCGTAGCTCGATGCGTTGTCCACCTGCGGGGGATTCGTGTAGCCGAGTTCCCCCTCGTTTGTTCCCGCAGGGCAGTCCCCATCCGCGTACGCCATGAAGCGCACCATGTCGTGGTTGCCGAGCAGCGGGCTCATGATCGAGCCGATGGGATAGTCCGTCTGGCTGCGCCCGGCCTCCGCGGCCAGTTCACCCATCGTGCCACTCCCGAGCGCGAAGACCTCCCGCAGTTTGAAGTAGAGCGGGAAGTCGAACTGCCCGTGCATCATCTCGGGCGTGACGTAGAGGTTGATCGTTCCGCGGTCGCTGATCGTCTCGCCCACCTGGTAGACGAGTCGGCCCTCCCCTTCGCCGAACTCACGGTCGAGACGCTCCGTCAGGGCCTCCCAGAAGTTTTCCGGGATGTGCTTCACCGCGTCCTGCCTGAGTCCGTCGGCCCCGGACTGCCGTAGCCAGAAGACGGCGTTGTCCACTTGGTAGGTGACGATCGCCGGCCGGTTCGTGTAGTCGAGCGTGGGAAGGAACGTGTCGAACCAAGTGCCGATGCGCACCTCGTCGAAGAGCCGGATGTTGTCGCGCCCGTCGGGCATCTTCCGCGGCGTCACCCAATCCGGGTGCTCCCGGTAGAGCGGATGGTCTTCGTGCACGTGGTTGGCCACGAAGTCGAAGAGGACGGCGATGCCGTGCTCGTGCGCCGTCGAAACGAGGCTCCTGAGGTCCTCCATCGAGCCGAACTGCTCGTTCGTCTCGTACGAATCGACTGGCCAGTAGCCGTGGTAGGAGGTGAAGAGCCGGTTCGGCTTCGGGAACTCGCGTTCCGTCTTCTGCGTGTTCTTCACGACAGGCGAGATCCAGATTGTCGTGACGCCGAGGTTGGTGAAGTAGCCCTCCTCGATCTTTTTCCTGATGCCGGCCCAGTCCCCGCCATGGTAATTGGCGAGTTGGTGGAGCCCCTCCACCTTCGATGGGTTGTTCCTCGCAGGGTCCCCGTCGGCGAACCTGTCCGTCATCGGGAAGTAGATGACCTCGTCCCTTGGCGATCGCACGGGAGACTCTCCGGGTGCGGCGAACGAGAGCTCTCCCAGGCGGCCTTCCCTCGACTTGCCCAGCACCGTGACGAAGTTCTCCCCAAGCCAATGATCGGGAGTGACGTTCAGGGCGATGGCCCCGGTCTCCGGATCCGACCGGTACTCCCCCGGTTCGAGGCGCCGATTGTTCACGAAGATGCCGAGCGACTCCGGAAGGAGGGAGTCCCCGGGCGGCAGCACCGCCGCCACCCCACCCTGGGGACCCGAGCCGGGCATGGCGCTTCCGAGCACGGCGAACGAGAACGTCTCCTCGCGGGTACCCTCGATCTCCAGGACCGAGTTGCCGTACCCTCCCGATTCCTGCTTCGGATTGCCCGTGTCGGGCACCCATTCCCCATCGACGACGAACTTGTAGGTGTGGCGCCCGGCCTCGAGGGCCCGCCGAAGCCGGAAAACCCCATCGGCACCCTTCTGCAGCTCGTCGGTCGATTGGCTCCAGCCGTTGAAGCTCCCCGCCGCGACCACTCGGCTCACCGACTTTCCCGCCGGCGGCAAGTAGGTGAACTCGTGCACGGGCATCGGCGACACCACGACCGGGAACTCGACCCGCTCCTTGCCGCTCCGCGACGTAATCTGCGCGACGACAAGCGCCCGGCCGGAAGAGCCCTCGGGCGCGGTGATCGTCACGCCCTTGGGGTCGGGCTTGAACTCCAGTGTCCCCGTGAAGGCATCCTGCAACGCCTGCACACCCGTGATCTCCACAAGGGGGGCACGGGTGGCGCGCGCGAACGAAACCCGACGGGATTCGCCCGGGTGCAGCCGCACGATGTCCATCGGAGAGGGCGTGTCCGTCGTCTTCCAGATTGGCCCTGCTGCGGCATGGTCCTGCATGGGGGGCGTGGAGCTCATGGGGGAGTTGGAACCTGCGCAGGCAGTCAAGCCGAGCGTGCCGGCCAGGAGTGCGGTCTGAATCGAACGAAGCACGGCGGGGCCTCTGGAGTGATGGGGTTCACGCGACCCCGCGACCCTTGCCGCAGGGCCGAAGGCGGTCAATCGCCGGGGCGGATCTTGGGCTGCTAAAACGCGATCAGCGGCAGCGATCTGCTCTATTGGGTTGACTGTCCGGCTGACAGGACCGACAGATTTCTTCACACCCTTCCGAGGCCTACCATGCATCAGTCCCTCAGTGCGCGCGGCGCCGTGCTCTCCGCTTTCTTGTCAGGAGTCTGCGCCTTTGCGCCAGCCGGTCCGCCCGACATCGTCGAGGACTTCACGAGTTTCACAGGAATCTTCGGAAGCGTCCTGGAGAGCCCGACGGACACGGGCTCCATGTGGAACGTGATCGGCGGTGGTGCACCATCGACTCCGGCCGGTTTCCGGGCGGACGGCGGCGGCTTCCACGGTGCCTGCATCACTTGGGGTGGCGCGGAGACGAAGGCCATCTTCCAGAACCAGAACTTCGCTGTCGGTGTGCCCGCAGCCCACCAGATCGCAATGACCGTTGGGTTCACGCCCGCCGCGGGCAATCCCACGCAGCGCGACTTCGTCCAGGTCTTCGGGGATGTGCCCCTCGACTTCAGCCTGACGAACCTCAGCATCACGAGCTACGCCATCAGCGCTGGGAAGCTGAACACGACCGAGCAAGGCATCATCGTCCACCTTCCCCTCACGCCACTTGGCCAGTACCAGGACATCATGATCCCGGCGCCCCCGGGTCAGTTCAACAAGGTGGTGATCCAGTACACCCCGGGCTCGTCGCTGCTCTCGCTCGACGCGAAGATCAAGGTCTGGGTGAACCCATCCAGCGCGGTGGCGACCCCCAACGTGGACATCGACGGCGGAGTCTTCGCCTCCTTCTTCGGCAACGCCGGACTGGGACGATTCGCCATCGGCAACTCGACGCCCGGCGCGCAGCCCCCTCCGATGCACGGCGACACCTCGGGTGAACGCGCAGGCTCCTCCACCGTGAAGGTGGACACGATCGCGGGCTGGTACGGCACCTCGGAGGCACGCGCTGGCAGCCTGGCGGACGCCATAGCGTTCTTTGACTCCTTCGCCCCATCCTCCGTCTCGCAGTGGGAGTTGTATTGAGCGCGACAGCGGCGCGGATGATCGCGCCGCAAATCGCTCGCCCCGCGCGCCGCCGCCGCCACACCTAGAGACATGAGCTCGGGCCAGCACAGGGAACTCGCTGGGGACGCGCCCACCGTCGGGGCCGTCCCATCGGGATCCGTTGACCCGCAGTCGCTCGAACTACCCGGCGACCCCAGCCAGACCTTCGACCCCAACCGCACCAAGATGATGACCCCCTCCGGGGGCACATCGAAGCCGACTGCCTCCGCGGCCATGCGGGAGTGGGGGGAGGCTGCGTTTGGTTCGCGCTTCCGGCCCCAGGGAATCATCAACGCCGGAGGATACGGGGAGGTGTGGAAGGCGCTCCAGGTCTCTCTGGACCGCACCATCGCCATCAAGCGCGTGCGCACCGACCTGCGGCGCAGTGGCAGCTTCGGCAAGAGCGAGGACCTCGATGCGCTCTTCCGCCACGAGGCCTTCACGGCGGCCAGCCTCGAGCATCCGAACATCCTTCCGGTTTACGAACTGGGCGAGGACCCGGACGGGCACCCCCTGCTCGCCATGAAGCTCATCCACGGCGAAGCGTGGAACACGCTGATAGAACGGGACTTTGAAGAATTGTCGGTGGCCGCGTTCCTGCGACGGCACCTGCCGATCCTCATATCCGTTACTAACGCCGTGGCCTTCGCACACGACAAGGGGATCATCCACCGCGACCTCAAGCCCTCCCAGGTCATGGTGGGCAGGTTCGGTGAGGTCCTCCTCATGGACTGGGGACTCGCGGTTTCGCTCGCCGATCCGCGCATCCAGCGGAACGCGTCGGGAGAGGTGCAGGTCCCCGGCGGGACGGACTACACCCTCACGACCCCCGCCGGCACCCCTGCATTCATGGCGCCGGAGCAGGGAGACAAGAAGCCAGATCGGCTCGGCACCTGGACGGACATCTACCTCCTCGGCGGGACGCTCTACCAACTGCTTACCGGCAAGGCCCCGCACGACGCCCCGTCCTCGCAGGCGGCCTACTGGCGCGCCGTCAAGGGACTCGTCACCCCCCCGGACCAGATGGCCCCCGACCGCGAGGTCCCGCGCGACCTCGCGAGGCTTGCCATGCACGCGATGTCCTTCGAGATTTCAGACCGAATCCCCACGGCGGAGGAGTTCCGCCGCGGACTCGAGGACCACCTCAGCGGAGCCTCGCGTCGCACCGAGTCCATCGAGCTGATTGCGCAGGCGCGCGAACGCCTCGCGGGTGCCCGCGGGGACTACCATGCCTTCTCGGAAACCGCGGCCATCCTCTCCCGCGCCCAGGCGCTCTGGTCCGAGAACCCGGACCACGCTGCGCTCCAGGAATCCACGCAGCGGGAGTTCGCCATCGCGGCCCTCGCAAACGGGGACCTCCAGCTCGCGCGCGTTCAGGCGGGCAACATTGCGGACCCGGCCGCGCGCATGGGCCTCGTTGCCCGGATCGACCAGAAGGAGCGCGAGCTTGCCTCCCGAGAGAGGCAGCGCCACGTCGCCTTTGCCGGGGTCGCCGTGCTGCTGGCCGCCCTGGTCGGCGGCGGTCTCAAGTACAGCTACGACCAGGCGCGCGCGACGCTCGCTGCGGAGAAGGCAAGGATCGAGGCGGAGGACTTCCGCGCGCGGTCGGAACGCCTGTCGGACTTCATGATCTCGGACCTGAGCAACCAACTCCGGCCGATCGGCCGGCTCAAGCTGCTCGACGACGTCTCCCGAAACGCCCTCGCCTACTACGCTTCGGTGGGGACTGCGGACATTGAGCCCTCCCAGGCGTCCCGCTACGCGCTCGGGCTGAGGAACATCGGGGACGTCCTGCGAGACACAGGGCAGTCGGACGAGGCGCTGCGCGCCTACACGAAGTCCCTCGAGATCACACGGGGACTTGCCGAGGGAGACCCCGGGGACGAGGCGGCCGCGAACGACCTGATCCGGACGCTCAACGCCCTGTCGCGCCTGCTGCGCGAGCGCGGCGACCTCCCCGCGGCCCTCGCCCATGCGCGCGAGGCCAGTGACATCGGCGCGCGATTCAGCAGCCGCCCGGACGCTTCGGAGGAGGTGCTCCGCGCCGGTATCGATGCGATGACGAACGTGACGCTCACGCTCCTGGGCCAGGGCAAGCCGGACGACGCGCTCGCGAACCAGCAACGCGTCCTCGCGGTGACGGAGGGGGCATCCCGCGCGAACCCCAGGTCGCAGAAGCTCCAACTCGACTACGCCTCGGCCAATTCCAACCTCGCCCTGACCCTGCAGAGGAAGGGGGACGCCTCAGGGGCGCTCGCCGCGCACCGCAACGCCCTGTCCACGCGCGAGAAGATCGCCGAGGCCGACCCGGACCAGACCGCCAATCTCTTCGGCATGGCGCGCACCCTCATGGTGATCGCACAACTGGAGTCCCGCGCGGAGCCGCAGAATGCCGGCGCCACCACGGACCGCGCCCTTTCAATCTTCGAACGTCTCGACGCCATCGATCCGTTGAACCTCGACTGGCAGCGCGAGTACGGCGCGGCCCTCAACGCCAAGGCGATGATGACCGCGCAGCGCGGGGACGATGCCGCCGCAGTGGCGCTCCTACGCCGCGTGCTTGCGATCCGCGAGCGCCTCGTCCGCGCGGACCCATCCAACGCCGTCTGGCTGCGCGACCTGTCGGTGGTCCACAACACGCTGGCCCACATGCTCGCGAAGTCCGGGGACCAGGAGGGCGCCATGGAGCAGTACCGGCGGGACCTTGAGATCGCAGAGCGCCTCTCCGCGCTCGACCCGACGAACGAGACTTGGACGCGCGACCTCGCCGCGAGCCACCAGGCGGTGGGGGAGCGCCTCATGGCGCAGGGAGACACGACGGCCGCGCTGACATCGTTCCTGGTGGCCGCGGAGAACTTTGGCCGCCTCCATGCCGCGCATCCGGACAGGCTCGCGGACGCGAACGACTACGCGTGGTCGCGTGTTCTCGCGGCCCGTGCCATGATCGCGGGCGGCAACGCAAGGGGCGCCAACGCCGAAGTCACCGCCGCGAACGAGGCACTGCGCCCGTTCATGGGCGACCCGGCAACCGCCGACCCCAACGCGATGGACACCTATGTCCAGGCGCTGCTCATGGCCGGACATGCCGACATCGCCAAGCCGTATGTCGAGGTCCTGATCCGGACGAACAAGGCGAGCTACGACTTGAAGGCGATGGCGGAAAAGGCGGGGATTTCACTCGAAAAGTGAAACAGGGGAGGCTGCCACGCCTCCTCCATCCCGAGCGGCGCGCGCCCTACTCCCCGCGTCGCGGCGCCGGCCGCAGCCATCGATCCGGGGGCGGCGGAACCGTGCACCGCAATCCGGGCAGGACCTCGGCGAGCAGGGCCGCGAGTTCGGCGCACGGCAGGCCGACAACAGTGTAGTAGTCCCCTTCGATGCCTTCGATCAGGCCCGCCGCGCTCCCCTGGATCCCGTAGCCGCCCGCCTTGTCCATCGGCTCCCCCGTGGCGACGTAGGCGTCGATCTCGGAGGGGGAGAGTTCGCGGAACTTCACCGCCGTCGTCACCGCGCGCAGATGGGTTTCCTCCGCGCCCGCCCTGGCCAGCGCGATGGCCGTCGTCACGAGGTGCGTCTTTCCCGAAAGCAGGCGCAGCATCCTCGCCGCGTCACCGGCATCCTCGGGCTTCGCGAGCAGCATGAGCCCAAGCGCCACCACCGTGTCCGAGGCGAGGACCCACCTGCCGGCTTCGACCCGGTCCGCGACGTCGCGCGCCTTCGCATAGGCCGCGCGGAACGCAAATGTCTTGGGGTGGTCGGCCGCGATCTTTGATTCGTCCACCTGCGAGGGCAGCACGTCGCACGCGATCCCCATCGTGGCGAGAAGCTCGCGCCGGCGGGGGGATGCCGAGGCGAGGATCAGTCTCTCCTGCATGGTCACCGCGGCGCTCCGCCGGACTTCGTGGCCGGGGCGGGCTTGCGCTTCGCCACGGGCAAGATTGCCTGCTCCACGCGTTCCGTCGGCAGGGCGAGCCGCACAACCCACTCGCGGCCAGTGGGAGTCGACTCCGGGCCGCTCGACTCGATGCGGATGTCGCGCACGAGCCGTTCATAGGCGAGGGCGTTCGCGGCACTCGCGCGGGCCCACTCGCCGAGGTTTGCGGCACCCTTCACCGGATGCCGGGAAAGTTTGTCGAGCAGCTCGGCACGCGCCTTCGAGATGGCCGCGTCGGCGGACCGGCGCTCGATGTCCGAGTCGTCAACGCGGCGGCCACCACCAGCGGCGAGCACCGCGTCGCCCAGGGACTCCAGCCTCGCGGATCCCTCGATGAAATCGGTCACGCTGCGCTCGACCCGCACAAACCGCTCCTCGATCCCGCGAGTTGAGAGTTCGTCGAGCGCGACGCGCACGGTCGGCTCGCGTTCGGCAAGCTCGGCCACGGTCCGGCCCCGCTCGGCGCCCGGGATCGGGTCCGTCGCGGGGAGGGCGGCGGCCTTCTCGCGCAACTTCGCCTCGAGGATTGCCCGCGCCGCCAGCCTCTCCCGGGCGATGCGCAATCCCGGCGTCGTCCCCTCCGCGGGCTTCGAGTCGGCAGCCGCAGGTGGTGCCACGGGCACCCGCTCCGTCAGCACTGTCCCGCGCCACGGCACCTCCCGGCGCGCCATAAGGACCGTGCCGGTTGTCTGCCTTTCCTCGATCGCGACACGCGCCTCCGCCGTGTACAACTCGGGCTTCTTCGAGCCCGCGCATGCCGTTAGGAACCACGCGAGAAAAAGGACGAGCAGGGCCCGGGGGCCGGGGAGTGACAGCGCACCCCCTGGCCCCCGGTCCCTGGTCCCCAGCCCCTTGGTTCCCGAAGTCATGCCTTCACGAGGTTCTTGAGGACGGTGTGGAGGATGCCGCCGTTCCTGTAGTACTCGATCTCCACCGGAGTATCGATGCGGTTGACCACCTCGATCTCGCGCGAGGACCCGCCCGCGTCGGTTACGGTCACCCGCACCGTCTGGCCGGGCCGAAGCGAGTCGTCCACGTGGACGGCGTACGTCTCCTTCCCAGTCAACCCGAGGGTCGATGCGTTCTCGCCGGGCTTGAACTGGAGGGGCAGGACGCCCATGCCGATCAGGTTGCTGCGATGGATGCGCTCGTAGCTCTCCGCGATGACGAACGCGATGCCGAGGAGCGCCGGGCCCTTGCCCGCCCAGTCGCGCGAGGAGCCGGAGCCGTACTCCTTGCCGGCGAGGATCGCCAGCGGCGTCCGCTCCGACTTGTAGCGCATCGCGGCGTCGTAGAGCGACATCTGCTCCCCGGTTGGATGGTGAACCGTGACGTTGCCTTCAACGCCCGGGACGAGAAGGTTCTTCAGGCGGATGTTCGCGAACGTGCCGCGCATCATCACCTCATGGTTGCCGCGCCGCGCCCCGTAGCTGTTCCAGTCCTTCTTCTCCACGCCGAGGGAGAGCAGGTACTTGCCCGCGGGGGAGCTGGCCGCGATCGAGCCGGCCGGGGAGATGTGGTCCGTCGTGACCGAGTCCCCGAAGACGCCGAGTACCCTCGCGCCCGCGATCCCCCCGATCTTTCGCGGGGCCGTCGAAATGTCCTCGAAGAACGGCGGCGACTTCACATACGTCGAGGCCGGGTCCCAGGCATAGAGGTCCCCCGTCGTCGCGGTTATCTCCTGCCAGGCCTTGGAGCCCTTCCACACGTCCGCATAGCGCGCAAGGTACTGCTCGCGGGACACCGCCGTGCGCACCGTCTGCTCGATCTCGGCCGTCGTCGGCCAGATGTCACGCAGGTACACCGGCTGCCCCTTGTCGTCGGTCCCGATCGGGTCCTTCGTGATGTCGATGGCAGTGGAGCCGGCGATCGCGTACGCGACCACGAGCGGTGGCGAAGCGAGGAAGTTCGCACGCGGGTGCGGGTTCACGCGC
>CAZUCD010000131.1:0-10674 GCA_964618855.1 uncultured Candidatus Sumerlaeota bacterium | reverse complement strand
GAAAGGTCGAAAAGTCGAAAGGTAGAAAAGTCGAAAGATAGAAGAGTCGGGAAGGCGAAAGGTCGAAAGGTCGAAGAGTCGGGGGTTGTGATGCAGTGTGCAGGGAGGGGGAGGATTCACGCGGGCGGCCGGGTGGGCATGGGAAAAGTGGGAGTTGTGTGCGGGAATCCCCGCGCCCACTTTGCGGGTGCGGAGGCGGGCGCGTCGTGCTTGGATCGGGGCATGCTGGAGGCAAGCTCGCGCCTGCTGGTGGACCGCTCGGTCGTCCGCGTGGACGGCCGGCCGTTCTTCACGTTCGGGCCGCGGCTCCTCCTGACGCCGCGCGAGGGGCTGGCCGCGGCATGTGAGCGCGTCGCCGCATCGGGTTTCACCTGCGTCGAGTCGATGCCCGCAAGTCCCGGCACCGCCGGTGTTCTCTCGGCGCTCTTCGACGAGGCGGAGCGCTTCGGTCTCTTCGTGATCCTAGCTGCCGACCCGAGGTTTCGCCACCCCGGGCGATACCTCGCCGAACGCTTCCGCGGCCGGCCGAACCTGCACTCCTACCGCCTGCACTGCGACGAGGGGGACCCGGACGCGATGGGGGCGTTCCTGCGCGAGCGCGAGGAGATCAGGGCCATCGACCTCTTCCATCCCGTCTGGGCACCCATGGGGCGCAGGCGCCCGGACTCGCAGTGGTTGCGCACGATGGACATCTACGCCGTATCGCAGGCGCCCAACGCCGCGAGCGAGCCCGATCCACCCTCCGCCGCGGACCGCCTGTCGGAGGTCGCCCGGCTCTGCCGTCCCCCGAGCGTCTCGCGCCCGCTGCTGTGCAGCGCCCTCCCGGTCGGCGCGGCCAGTGCCGACCGCCAGGCAGGCCTCTACAACGACGAGCCCCTCCTGCGCGGCCTCGGCCCCGACCCCGCATCGTGGTTTCCGGGCTACACGACGTTCGATTCGGATGCGCGCCGCGACCTGCTCCCACCGGAGCCCGCGCTCCTGCGCCTGAGCACGCACGAGCTCCTAGCCCACGGAACGCGCGGCATCATCCTCGACCACCTCGAGGCCATGGGGGGGCCGGCGCCGTTCACCGGCCACGACCGGTACTGCGAGTCGTCCATCCTGGCGCAGGAGATCGCCGTGCTGCGCGACTTCTTCGCGGAGGGCATGCCGGAGCTCTGCCTCATAGAGCCCGGGCATCCGAGGCTGCGCGCCTCGGTCCTGCGGCATGGCGAGGACCTGCTGATACTGCTGCGGGGGATCGGCGAGTGGGAGCTCGGCTGCGCGGGCGAGTGCCAGTTTGCCCGGGTCGAGGTGGACCTCCGCACGGAGGGCGCACGGCCATGGAACGCATGGCGCGTGGACTTTCCCCGCGCCCATCCCGTGGGGATCGTCCAGGACGCGCACCGCACGCTGCGGATTGCGTGCGGGCCGGTGGACGTTACGGCGGCGATCCTGCTGACGCCGGGAAGGACGCGCGCGGAGGAGATCGCGGGCGGCGTGGATGCACGGCTTCCTCAGGCTGCCCGGTGGGCCGTCGAGTCGGCGCGCGCGCAACTCGCGAAGGTCGAGCTGATCGAGGGGGAACTCGTGGCCGAGAGGCGCGGCGTGCACGAGGCGGGCACCTTGGCGCGCGCGCGCGCCGCATGCACCGAGGCGGAGGAGCTCGAACGGGCGCGCGAGAACGCCTCCGCCTACTCCGCGGCGCGGCGCGCAGAGGCCGACCTGCGCCACATCATGCGCGTGCAGCTCACCCGCGCGCGCCTCGAGCCCATCTTCCGTCCATCGGAGCGGCGGGAGCAACTCCGCCGCGCGTACCACCTTCTGCCGAGGTTCTACAGGGAGAGCAGCCTCGAGTCGCAGGCGTCCGACTTCGAGTTCACCTGAGTCCGCGTCAGCCGAACGGCTGGATCGCCGTGGACCGGATGCCGAGGCCCGCGAGGATGCCCTCGACCCACGCGTCCCCTCCCGACTGGTGCCACTGCAGCAGCAGGTTCTGGGCGCGCTCCTGGGGCTCGCCCCCGGGATGAATCGCCTCGCGGAGCCTGCGTGCCGCGGCCTCGACCGACTCCCCGCGCCGCGCCCTCGCCGCCGAGGCCCGCTCCTCCGCCTTCCCCGCCAGGAAAGCGATGTTCTCGCGCAGCTTCGCCAACCCCTGGGCAACCGCCGTGTCGGCGCGCTCCGGACCGAGGTCCGACTCCCACGCCGCCGCCGCGGAGAGGAGCCGCGCCGCGAGGGGCTCGCCCGCGGCTCCGCCACCCGCCGCCTCCGCAAGCCTTCCCTCGAGTTCCTCCCTTGGCATCGCCGCCGCCCGCGCCACGTCCAGCCCGAGCTTCGCAGCGTCGCGCCGCATGCGCGCGTCGATGCAGCAGATCGAAGGCCGCGGGAACACCGCCGGGCGCACCACGCCGAACATCCCATACAGAGGCCCGACCTGCGCATGGTACGCGACCTCGGAAGGACCGCCCACGTATGCCACCGTTGGCAGCGTGAGGTCCTGCACAAGCGGCCGCATCGCCGCGTTGGGGGAGAATCGCGCAGCATCCAGGGCCAGCATCGTCCGGAGTTCCGTGCGTTCCATCGTCCCTCCCTCGCCGATGCGGACGGCGCCCCCGTCCCATCGCAGGCGCGACCGGACGAGGCTGCCCGCCATGCCCTCCTCGACGAAGAAGTTGATCTCGTCCCCATCGCGGTGGATCGACTCGACGCCGAACTCCGAGGCCAGCATGGCGCGCATGAGGGCGAGCTCCCGCGAGGGCGCGCCCGCGAGCTCGAGTTCGCGCTCCACGAGCGGCGCCTGGCGCGCACGGATGAATCCGAGCCGCGGCGCCACCGGCACGATGCCCGTACCTCCAAGGACGCGTAGCAGCAGCCGGACGAAGGACGATTCGAGTGTCGCCGCCCTCCCGAGCGTCGGCGCGGCCGATTCGAGCAGCAGTGCCTTGAACACGTCGTCCGCCGGGGCCATCCGGTCCGCGATCCGCTCGGCCTCCGCCGGAAAGACCTCAATGTCGTGGACCGGGGCGCCCCCCCTGCCGGTCCCGAGAGCATCGGTCACAAGCGAGCCGCCCGCTTCCCTCCACGAGACCGCGGCAGCCTCCGCGACATCGTGGTCGTCCGATGCGACCCAGAAGACGGGCACGCAGGTCCGCCCGGTTGAGGCCGCGACCTCGCGCGCGAGACGCACCGCCGCGAGCGCCTTCGCCAGCACGAACAGCGGGCCCAGCGCGAACCCGGCCTGCTGCCCCGTCACGACGCACAGGGTCCGCGGATCCGAGAACGCGCGGGCACCCGCCAGGACGTCCTCCCCCGCGCCGTGCGCGGACAACCAGTCCGTCCAGCCGGCGAGTTCAGCCGTGGACAGCGGCTCCCGAGGCGCCGCGAGGCGCCGGGCGACTGCCCCCTCGACCACGAACGCTGCCTCTGGAAACAGGACGCCGGGCGGGGGAGTGCCCCCCGCCCAGCGCTCGACAAACGCGGACGCCGTGGTCGGCGCCGTCACTCGGCCGGGGCCCCGCCCCCCGACATCGCCTCGGGGTCGAATGGCCGGACCAGTTCCGGGTCCGCGAGGAAGTGCCGTGAACCCGTCGTGCCGAAGACGTCCGGATAGGCCGACAACCGGGTCAGGATCCAGCCATCGCCCGCGCGGGGCGCTGCGATCTCCATCGTGATTGGGTCTGGGACGCCCTTCTTGCGGAACGTCACGGTCGCAACGGGCTTCAGTTCGTCCGCTCCCTCCGGCATGTCGTCCGCGAACGCCGTGATGGCGAGCCCACTCAGCGTGGCCGCGTAGCGGTTCGCCACGCGGCCCTCGGACATGCCCTTCCTGCCATCCAGCTCATACTCCCACTTCATGTCCGCCGGATCCTCGCCTATCCGCGTCAGCTTCAGCGTCCGCGACGTTTCGTCGTGCCAGACGATCTTGATGTCGTCGTAGTCCGCCGAGGTGGTCTTGCGGAAGATGATGTTGTCCATGAAGTCGGAGGGCTTCGCGAACTTGAAGTTGTCCGTCAGGTCCACCTCCAGGAGGTAGGTCTCCTCCGAGTCCGGCTTCCGCACGAAGCACGTGGCGCTGGCGTTGGTGTTGCGCTTGCCCAGGACGAAGCTTTCGACCTCGCGGCCGGCGTCGTCGATGAACGTGACGGTCGTGCCGTTGGCGGCGTCCGTGCCGAAGCTGGCCTGGCTGCCCTCCTTTTCCCCCTGCCGGATAGCCCTGACTCCCGCCCGGACCTCCGGGCTGTCCTTGGTCCCGAGCAGCGTGTCGGCGCGCGTCTGCCTCACGGGCCGTGGCCCGCGCTTCGTCTCGATGGTCCAGGAGGTCCCGGCGGTGCGCTTGAGAACGGCGCTCCGGGCGCCCTCGCGCTCCAGCCGGATCTCCATGATCCGCGCGGGATCGACGTTGCGGAAGAACTCCGCCTCGCGCGTGGGAGGGGCGATCTCCTGCATGCGCCGCTTGTCGTCCCCCTTTCCCGTCACGAGGACGAGGGCGACAAGGACGGCCGCGATGGCGGCCATCACGCCCAGTTGCCGGGGATTCACTTCGAGTACCTCCGGATGAGCGAGTTCATCCGCGCCTTGCGCAGAAGGCTCCAGATGATCCCAAGCACGATGATCAGCACGGGAACCGCAAACGTGCCCAGGACCTTCGCCGCCTGCTGGTGCTTCTCCACCTTCGCCGTGTCGAGGAACGCCTGCCGCGTCTGCTTGGACCGGACCTTTGCGAGTTCCTGCCCGATCGTGTACGACTCGATCAGGTTCTGGAGGAACGCGACGTTGGACTGCGCCAGGACCGAGTCGGTGGACGCGATGCTCTCGAGGAAATTCTGCCAGAACATGTGCGCCGAGCCGATGACGACGAGCTCGCCGGGCTTCTTGGAGCCCCCGATCGTGGGAGCCGTGCTGACGCTGCGGTAGCGCAGGTTGAGGAACGGGTCGTTGAGGGGCTTCGGTTCCGGCGGGGGGATTGAGCCGGGCCGGAACGCGGACTTGAACATCCCCTTCGCCGCGACGGCCAGCGGGATGCGGGAAACCTTCTCCGGGATCGGCGTGCCCGGCTTGGGCTGGTCGAGCAGGTACGGCCCGGACGTCTGAGAGTCCGCCTTGTCGCTCGTCCACATGAGCTGGCTGAACTGGACGTCCGTACCCTTCACCGCGGATCCCGTCACACGCGTCGCGAACGGCATCAGCAACCGCTGCGTGGAGCGCAGCGCCGGGGACTCGAACTCCAGGTTCTCACCCTTGATGATCGGCAGGATCGGGAAGGGAAACGCGTCGATGGAGTACATCGCGACGCCGCCGCGCTCCCCGACCTTCACCGGGGCCGAAACGCACGATCCCCAGTCCTGGACCAGCTCCGTGGAGACCTGCACGCCGTAGCTCGCGAGGAACTCGCGCAGGTTGGGCAGCTTGTCCTCCTGCTTGAAGAACATCATCGGGTCGTCGTACGGGGCCCCCTCCGCGAACACGATGAGCTTGCCGCCGTAGAGCAGGTACTGGTCGAGCTCGAACTTCTGGCGGTCGGTCAGCGGCTCGCGCGCGGAGAGCAGCACGAGGTCCAGCTTCTCCGGCAGGTAGAGCGGGCGCGCCTCGGACGCATCGATCGGCTCGATGTCCACGAGGTTCTCGATCCCGCCCCTCTTGAGTCCCGCGATCAGGCGCAGGAACTCGCTCGCCTTTTCGGTGTCGATAACGTACACCAGCGGGCGCGATGTCTGAGAGACGCGCAGGAGCGTCCGCGCGAACGCGAACTCGAACTCGTCCAGCCTCGGTATCGGCAGCACCTGCGACTTGTCGCGGTACTGGACAAGCATGTGGAAGAGGACGCTGCGGACGGTGAAGCCCTCGCGGCTCGCAACCTGGAGCTGCATCGGGGCGACGCCGAACTTCTCCAGCTCCTCCTTGATGCCCTTCTCGTTCGGGTTGGCGACCTCCATGACGCGCAGGCGCAGGTTGCCCCCAGCCTCGTTGGCGATCTCGCGCAGGAAGTCCTCCGCGGTGCGCTTGGGCGCGAGGAGCTGCGGCGGCAGATCCGGCGAGACGTAGATCGTGATCGTGATCGAGTCCTCGAGCTTGCCGAGCAGGCCCTTCAGCTCCGGGGACACCGAGTAGCGCTTGTCGCGAGTCAGGTCGAACCGCTCGTGCCTGTCGTTCACAAGCACGTTCAGGGCGGTCAGGATGACAGCGAACAGGATCGCCGAAACCACCGCCGCGGATCTTTGGGACCACTTCGTCATGGGTGCGAGTTCACTTGGAGCGGGGGATGGGGACGGGTCACCGCCAGCGGCGGCTTTCCAGGATTCGGACCGTCGAGAACAGCAGGAAGATGATCAGGGAGGCGAAGTACAGCGCGCTGCGCGTGTCGAACACCCCGACCGCGAAGCCGTCCAGGTGCGCGCCAATGCCGACGTAGGAAAGGAACGGCACGAGCTGCTGCGGCACGTGCTCCAGCACGGGCGGCCGCCCGAGGATGAAGATCCCGAAGCACGACGTGATCCCGAGTATGAACGCCACGACCTGGTTCTTCGTCAGCGCGCTCACCATGCAGGAGATCGCGAGGAACACCGCCCCCATGGAGAGCATCCCCGCGTAGCCGCCCCACATCGGGCCGAGGTCCAGCGGCGTGTCCTCCCGGGCGAGCCACGCCGTCACCGCCGGGATCGGCGCCGTCAGGCCCAGCGCCAGCGCGATCACGAACAGCGCCGCAAGGTACTTGCCCAGCACCGCCTCCCAGTCCCGCACGGGGAGCGTCATGAGCAGCTCGACCGTCCCGGACTTGTTCTCCTCCGCCCAGAGCCTCATCGCCACGGCGGGGACGAAGCACAGCAGCAGGAAGGGCAGCAGCATGAAGAAGTTGTTCAGTTGCGCGAACTTCTCGCGGAAGAAGCCCCCGACGTAGAAGAACATCGCGCCGCTGAATCCGGTGAAGACCAGCAGGAAGATGTAGAGCGCGGGGGAGCACACGAAGGCGAGCAGCTCCCTGCGGCAAAGCTTGAGGGTGGTGGACATTCGAGGTGGCCCCTGTCAGTTCTGGCGCGTCACGCGGATGAAGAACTCCTCGAGCGTCTGGCGCTCCTCGCGGAGCTCGCCAAGCACCCAGGACTTCTCCCTCGCAAGCGAGTAGATGGACTCCGCGGGCGAATCGGCGCCCGCGCCGAAGGTCGCGACGAGCGCGACGGCGCCCTCGCCGGCCGGGGTCGCCTCGACGGAGACGACGCCCGAAAGGCCGCGCGCCGCCGCGCCGACCGCCGCGGCGACCGCGCCGCGCACGAGCGCGCGGATCGCACGGCCCTTGCGCCCGCCGGACACGAGCTCCTCCGGCGTCCCCTGCGCCACGATCTTACCACGCGAGATGATGATCACCCGCGTGCAGGTCGCCGAAACCTCCTGCATGATGTGCGTCGAGAGCAGCACCGTCTTCTCCTTGCCGATCGCCTTGATCAGCTCCCGGATCTCGACGATCTGGCTCGGGTCCAGCGCGCTTGTGGGCTCGTCCAGGATGAGGATCGGCGGGTCGTGGATCAGCGCCTGCGCCAGGCCCACGCGCTGGCGGTATCCGCGGCTGAGCTGCGCGATCGTCTTGCCCACGACTCCCTTCAGCCCGCAGCGGTCGATGACGTTGTCGATCCTCGACTGCCGTTGGCGGGCGGGGATGCTCCGCATGGACGCGATGAAGCGCAGGAACTCCACCACGCCCATGTCCTCGTAGAGCGGCGTGTTCTCGGGCAGGTAGCCCAGCCGCCTGCGGACCTCGAGCGAGTTGCCGAGCACGTTGTGCCCGTCCACGGTCGCCTTCCCGCCGTCAGGCGCGATGAAGCACGTCAGCATCTTCATCGTCGTGCTCTTCCCGGCGCCGTTCGGCCCGAGGAACCCCACGATCTCGCCCTTGTCCACCCTGAAGCTGACTTCGTCGACGGCCCTGTTGGTGCCGTAGATCTTCACGAGTTTCTCGACTTCGATCATCGCATGCGCCGCCCGTGGGCGTGCTCCTGTGGTGCTGGTCGGGGATTATGGCGCGCAGCAGGGTCGCGCGCGCGAGGATATTGCGCGACCCGACGCCCCTTCGCGCAGCCTCGTGTGCCGGAAAGAGTCAGCGCGGAACGCGGATATCCTCAAATCTCGGAAGCGGAAACAGACTTTGTGCCAACTCTCGCCGGCACGGCGTCCCACTTCCCCCGAGTTTACCCTTTGCGCGAGCCGAACCCCCGCCCGACCATCCGCCATCCCAGCCACGGAGGCGCCGATGAAGCGCTGCGAGAAGTGCGGCAAGTCGCACGAGGAAGCCATCGAGGTCTGCGACTGCGGCTCGGATTCCTTCTCCGACTCCGACCACGCCGAAACCCCGTCGGCCAAGGGAGCGGACGCGCCAGCCGGCTATGGTTTTCGGGACGTGATCCTGATCCTCTGCCAGCTCCTCGTGTGGGTTTCCGTCATTGGCGGGCTCGTGGCCGTGTGCTTCGCGATGTTCCAGAGGCAGTCGTTCGAACCGATGCTTGTCTTCCAGTGGGCGATCTCGAGCGTCGTGGCGATTGGCATCTCGTACGTCTTCGAGGCCGCGCGTCGATTCCTTCAGTGGCACGACCGAAACCGTTGAATAGCCAACCCCTGTCCGAGTAATCGAGTCCTGATTCCCTGCAATCCCGAACCTCCCGGAGAAACCCCATGAATCGCAGGACATTCCTCGCCGCACTGGCGATCACACTCGCCGCCACCACGACGGCACTTGCGCAGGACAAGCCCGCCAAGCAGGAACCCGTCAAGGTCGCCTGGTCCGTCTGGACAGGTTGGATGCCCTTCAAGGTCATGGAGAAGGAGGGGCTTCTCGCCAAGCGAGCCAAGCAGCTCGGCGTCGAGGTCGAACTTGTCGAGTTCAAGGGCTACATGGACTCGGTAACCGCGTTCGCATCGGAAAAGGTTGATGCCTGCGCGATGACCTCGATGGAGGCGCTCCAGCCGGCATCCAACGGCGTCAGGACCGTCGCGGTCATCGCCAACGACACGAGCAACGGCGGAGATGGCGTCCTCCTGCGCAAGGGCATGAAGCTCGACGACCTGCGCGGCAAGAAGGTCATGCTCGAGCAGTTCTCTGTCAGCCACTACCTCCTCGCCCGCGCCCTATCGGAGAACGGCATCTCCGAAAGCGAGGTCACCATCGTCAACATCCCCGGCGACGAGGCCGGCAAGTCCTTCCTCACCGACGACTCCGTGACCGCCGTAACCACATGGAACCCGCACCTGTTCCTCGCGACCGAATCCGGCAAGGGGGAGGTCGTCTTCGACAGCGCGAAGATCCCAGGCGAGATCATCGACCTCCTCGTCTTCAACGAGAAGACGGTCCAGAAGAACCCGAAGGCGGTGGAGGCGGTCGTCCTCGCATGGTACGACGCCGTCGGGATGATGAACGACCCCGCCCAGCGCGACCGCATGGTCGCCATGATGGCCGACGGTGCCGGCGCAACGAAGGAGGACTTCGAGAAGATGCTGAAGGGGACGATCCTCTACACCAAGCCCGAGGACACCGTGACCCTCTTCTCCTCGAAGAAGCTCGAGTCCACCATGTCACGCATCCGCAAGTTCTCCTTCGAGAAGGAGCTCATCAAGGATGCGGACTTCAAGATCGGCTTCGGGGAGAAGTCCGACGGGCTGCTGCGATTCGAGCCCTCGTTTGCCGCAAAGGCTGGCGCGGCCACGAAGTAGGCCCCGAACGGTCCCGGAAAATCGAACAGCGGCCCGGTGACGGGCCGCTGTTCTCTTGCCAACGGGGGACCGCGGCGCGGGGTTACCCCTCGCCCAGCCCCTCCAGCGAATCGACCAGCATCGTCGCCTTGTTGTCGCGCATCTCAATGAAGCCGCCGCCGATCTTGACGGTCTGCTCCTTCCCGTTGCGCGTGATCTTCACGGGACCTGCGGCCAGGACGGAAATGATCGGCGCGTGCTTCGCCCGGATGCCGAGGAACCCGTCCTCGCCGGGGAGCACCAGCGACGTGACGTTGTCGTCAAAGACGGTCTTCTGCTGGGTGATGATCTGAAGGCGGTAGTCGGACATGGCGAGTGCTCCTAGGGTCGAGGGGTGGAGGGCGAAAGTCGAAAGCCAAAAGTCAAAAGTCGAAAGTCACAAAAGGGGCGGAGTGAGTGGTCAGTTGGGCTTGGTCCTGAGCGAGGAGCGCAGGCCTGAAACAATCCTGCTAACTTCCTCGCACCGATCCGAGAGCGTCTTGTGGTCCTCCGGTGGAATGAAGCCGGCATCCAGGGCCACATAAAGCAGGGATCTCAGCTCTCCGCACGAGGCCTTCGCAATGGCGAGAAACTGCCGAAACTCGCCATCGCCATTTCTCTCGAATCCCTCCGCGATGTTCGCCATCACCGACACCGCCGCGCGCCGCATCTGGTCCTTTAGTCCGAAATCCCGCGCGAGCTTCTCGTTCCCGGAGGTCAGGGCGTAGATCTGGGAAGTCAACTCCCGTGCCTTCCGCCACGCGACAAGGTCCTCGAACTGCTTTATCGTCGCCATGCCAGCCCGCCTTGGTCCGGGAGGACTTTCGACTTTGACCTTTCGACTTTCGACTCTCCCGGCCTTTCCACTTCCGTTACTTTGTCATCTTCTCCGCGTTCTTGATCACTTCGTCGATCCCGCCGCACATGTAGAACGCCTGCTCGGGGAACTTCTCGTTGTCGTCGAACTCGCCGGCGTTGATGCGC
>CAZUCD010000130.1:0-10686 GCA_964618855.1 uncultured Candidatus Sumerlaeota bacterium | reverse complement strand
TCTCGAAGAACCTGCGGACGGTCTCCTTTTCCTCGGGCGTGTAGTCGGAGATCTTGCCGTCGTTGCCGAAGAAGTCGGCGATCATGAGCAGCGTGTAGGTCTGGTGCTCGGTGTACTTCGTGAAGTGCTCCCGGACGGAGTCGAGGTGCGGGATCGTTTCCTTCACGATGAGGCTGAGGATGCCGCAGTCGAAGTTGGGGTGGTTGATCTGGCTGAGCTTCTCGAAGGTCTCGAGGGCGCGCTTGTAGGCCGTCGGGATGCCGCGGACCTTGTTGTGCGCTTCCTCGAATCCGTCGATCGAGATGCCGAGCTTGAAGAAGACGTCGGGGCGGATCTGCTCCAGCACCTTGTGCACCGCCGGCATGATCAGGTTCCCGAGCACGCCGTTGGAGGGGCAGGAGATGACCTTGAGCTTGGGCAGGCAGTCCTGGGCGAGCTTGCAGATTTCAGCGAAGTCCTTGCGGATGAAGGGCTCCCCGCCGGTCAGGGAGAGGACCTCGAGCTCGCGGAAGAGGGGATCGCGGAAGATTTTCCCGTACTCCTCCAGGGTGAGCTCGTTCTTGTGGTCCATGGCCCAGATGGAGCACATCTCGCAGCGGCAGTTGCACGCCTTGGTCATCTGGAAGATGAGGAAGGAGACGGGCTGGCCGCGGTTCTCGCGGTAGGCCTTGCGGAAGGCGAGACCGTTGCTGACTTGGGTGACGATGGGGATGGCCATGCGCTGCTGTGGGCTCCTCGGGGCGAAGAAATCCTCGCGAGGGGGATTTTGTGCCGGGGAGGGGGTCTCTGGCAAACCCGAAAAGTGAGGGGGGCGAGAATGCTGCGCCCCAGGTGGCTGTTAGTCCGCAGGCTGTCGGTTTCGGGCGGTGCGAGTTCCGGGGCGCGCCCGCTCGATCCTCCTGCTCTTCCCGGCCGGAAAGCGCCAGCCTCATCCGTACTCACACCACCTGCTCACCCATCGACTTGGCCGAGCAGCAAACTCAGCCCAGAGGTCATTCCTGACCGCCAAGTCGCATCTCATACAACCTGTGCACCCTCGACACCTTCGCCCCCGTCGCCAAGATGCCGCGGTTCATGACCTTGTTGTCCTCGAGGACCCAGCCGAGCTCCCCCTCGGTGTAGCCGCGGGCGAGGCAGGCGTTGGCGAACTCCGCGATCATGAGGGTCTCGAGGCCGCGCGCCCGGAACTTCTCCACCACGCCCATCCCCATCAGGCGGATTCGGTGGATGTTGCGCTTCAGCAGGAAGAACAGCAGCACCTCGATGGGGCCGAGCCTTCCGCCAAGGTGCCGCAGGACGACATTGTAGTCCGGCAGGCCGAGGAGGAATCCGGCGACCTCCCCGTCGCACTCGGCGAAGTAAACCATGAAGGGGGCGATGACGGGCTTGAGGTCCTTCGCCATGCGGTCGATCTCCGCGTCGGTCATGGGGACGAAGCCCCAGTTCTTCCCCCACGCGGAGTTGTACACGGTCTTGATGAGTCCGACCTCGCGGTCGAAGTGGTCCATGTCGATGGGACGGATGCGGACGTCGTGGCCGCGCCGGGCATTCTTCTCGCGCAGGCGCTCGGCGAGGGCGGGGATGCGCTCGGTCCACAGGACCTTGTCGCAATGGTAGGAGATGAGGTCGCGCGCCTTGGCCATGCCGGCGGCCTCGAGGTGCGCGGCGTAGTATGGGGGCGTGTGCGGGGTCATGATGGCGGGTTCGCACTGGAAGCCCTGCACGAGGACGCCGCACTCCTCGTTGGTGCTGAAGCTGCATGGTCCGCGGAGGACGTCGAGGCCCCGGGCGCGGCACCAGCGGGCCGCGAGCCTGACGATGGCGCGGAAGACGGCGGGGTCGTTCTCGGCCTCGAGGAAGCCGAAGTGCCCGGCGCGCTCCCCGCTGTGGGCGTTGTGGGCGTGGTTTTCGATCATGGCGACGCGGCCGGCGATGCGGCCCGCGCGCAGGATGAGGAAGCACTCGACGTGGGCGTGCTGGTGGAACGGATGGTGCGCGCTGTCGAGAAGGGCGTACTGCTCCCGACGCGGGGGTGGGACCCAAAGCTGTTCGTTGCCGCGGAGTTCGTAGGCGTACTCCACGAACCGGGCGAGCTGGGCCCGGGTGCGGACCCGGACGGCGCGCAGGGGTGCGGCTGTGCTCAGGGGGCGGGGGCCCCCTGCGTGGTGCCGGTGGTCGTCGCGTCGGAGGGCCTGACGGCGTCGAGTTGCCGCTTGATCTCCGTCGCGGTGTCGAGGCGCTGGCGGGCCATCGCGGCGATGTTGGAGTTGGGGTTCTCGCGGTCGATGCGCTCGAAGATGGCGATGGCCTTGTCGATCTCGCCAGCGCGTCCCCACATGTCCCCGATGGCGAACTGGGTCTCGATGGCGAGGCGGGTGCCGGTGTTCTCCCCCATGGCGCGCAGCATCAGCTCCTCGGCGCGGTCGTAGCGGTCGATCGACTCGTTGTAGCGCGCGAGGTTGACGAGCTGCTCGCCGCGCTTGAGCTTGTTCAGCTCCAGCGCGATCCCCTCCTCCATCAGCTTCTCCCCCTGGGCGAAAAGCCGGCCGCTCTCCTCCTCCTTCCCCTCCAGGTGGTAGTTGATGGCCTTGGCGAGGATGAGGTGCGGGGAGGTCTGGTCGTCGGGGTACATCTCCATGTAGGCGTCGTAGATCGCGGTGCTTTCCGCGAAGCGGCCCGCGCTGCGGTGGTAGGCGGCGAGACTCTCCCGGGAGCGCCCCCGGGTCTCCGGGTTCTTCGACTCGAGCATGAGCCCGCGCCAGCTCTCAAGGCCCGCGCTCGTCATCGCCTCGTCGCCGGACTGCACCTGGAGCATCGCCTTCGTGAAGGCGAGTTCGCCGATCACCTCGGGCTCCGCGTTCGCGTCCACCTTCGCGATGCCCTCGTCCATCGTCTTGAAGGCGACATCGAACTCCCGCTGCATGTAGGGGATGCGGACGAGGGACATGAAGGCTGCGAACCCGCGCTCGGTCTTGATGCCTTCCTTCTCGTAGACGGCGCGGAAGAAGGGCTCGGCGCGGCGGTATTGCTTGAGGTTCTCCATGAAGTACATGCCGAGGATCATGCGCGCCTCGAGGGTGGCGGGGTCCTCCGGGGCATCGGTGACGAGTTGCTCGAGCTTGATGATGGCGAGGGCGGTCTGCCGCTCCTGGAGGAGTTGCTGCGCCTCGGCGAGCCGTTCCGCCGGTGGGGCGGGCTTGCAGGCGACTAGGAGCACGGCGCACGCCAGGATGGTGGCGGTGCGCTTCAGGCCGTTGATCGTGCGGAACATTCCGGGGTTCATCCTCGCGAGTTGCGGGCTTTTCTTCCGAATTCGAAAGACGCGGAACGGTGCGGCAGGGCTTCCCCCGCGGCAAGGGGAGGATGACGTGGATGCCGGGATTGGACGCCGGGTGCCATCGGGCCGCATGGGGAGAACGAAGGGGGAGCCCCTCTTGCGCTTGTCCCCCCAACGTCCCCGGGGGTCCAAAATCCCCATGCCCCTGCGCATCCTCGTCTCCGGAGCCAACGGCTTCGTCGGTTCCGCCATTTGCCGCGTCCTGTCGGAGCGCGGGCACACGGTCGTGCCCCTGGTGCGGCGCGGGGCGGAGTTGGACCTGCTTCCCGCGGGGCTCGAGCCCGCCCACGGGGAGTTCCACGATGCGGCTTCTATCCGCGGTGTGCTGCGGGAGACCCGCCCCGACGTGGTCGTGCACGCCGCCGCGGTGGTCTCGATGGGCAAGCCGGACCTGGACCTCTCGATGCGGATCAACGTCGAGGGAACGCGGACGTTCGCGGCGGAGGCGTCGGCGGCCGGCGTGGCGCGGTGGATCCAGATCAGCAGCATGTCCGCCCACGCGGCCAACCGGTCGGTGTATGGCGGCACGAAGTACCTGGCGGACGAGGAGGTGCGCCGGGGCGCGCCCTCCTGGACGATCCTGCGCCCGTCGATCATCTACGGCCCCGCGCCGCGGGGCATCTTCCACAAGCTGACGCGGCTGCTCGCGAAACTGCCCGCCGTGCCGCTTGTCGGGTCCGGCGCCGAGGACATGCGTCCTGTGCATGTGGATGACGTTGCGACGGCAGTGGCGGAGGCAATCGACCGGCCCGAGTCGATCGGACGCGAGTACATGCTGGGCTGCCTCGAACCCATGTCGTGCCGGGACTTCTTCCGGGAGACGGCCCGGGCGGTGCGCGGGCGCGAGCCGGCCCTGATACCGGTCCCACTGTGGATGTGCCGGATCATCGCGGCAGTCGGGGAGGCGCTGCTCCCCGCGCCGCCGATGACGCTGGACAACGTGGAGGGGGTCACCCGCGCGCAGCCCGTCGATCCGGCCCCGGCGGTGCGGGACCTTGGCTTCGCGCCTCGCCGCTATGCCGAGGGCCTGGCTGCGTGCCTGGGGAGGACCAACGCCGCATGAGCACCGCCCCCGCGCGCATCGCCGTCGTCGGACTCGGCAAGATGGGCATCATGCATGCCGCCAACGTGTCGATGAACCCCTCGGCGGAGCTGGTTGCGATTTGCGACCGGGACGCGGCGCTTGGCCGGCACGTCCGCAGCATGGGCGTTGCGTGCCCGTTCTTCACGGGTGTCGGCGAGATGCTGGAGCGCGCGCGCCCCGACGGGGTGATCGTCAGCGTGCCCCAGTTCGCGCACGCCGAAGTTGGGGCGGAGGTCCTGGGCGCGGGGGCGGGGCTGCTGCTGGAGAAGCCGCTCGCGCACACGATCGCCGACGCGGCCCGCCTGCGCGACCTCGCGCAGGGTCACGTCAAGGTCACCGCCGCCGTCGCGTTCATGCTCGCGTTCCACCCGATCTTCCGCTCGATGCGCGAGCTGATCAACGAGGGCGCCATCGGAACGCTGAAGAGCTACGAGGCGACGCTCCGCCTGTCGCAGGTCTCGGCGCCGAAGAAGGGCTGGATCTACACGCGCGCCCAGTCCGGCGGCGGCGTCCTAATCAACAGCGGCTCCCACCTCGTCCACATGCTTCTGCGCCTTTTCGGCATGCCGAAGGAGGTCAGCGCGGAGTCGCGCCGGATCCACTCGACAGGGGTCGAGGATGAGCTGAAGGCGCAGGTCTGGCACATGCACGGGTTCGAGGGCTCGATCGACATGAACTGGGCCGTGAAGGGCCACCCGGTGCAGTCCCACACGATCACGGTGCGGGGCGAGTCCGGCACCATGACCGCCTCGGACAGGCAGCTCGTGCTGGTCACGCCGGCGGGCCGCAAGGTCGTGTCCGAGGGGGAGGCCGTCCGCGTGCCGTTCACGCTGACCCCGCACTACCACGGGCACGGCTACTACCTCGAGGTCGCCGACTTCATCGAGTGCATCGGCAACGAGAAGATGACGCCCGAGGTGGGGATCGACGAGGCCTACCAGGTGCAGCGCTACATCGAGGCGCTGTACCGCTCCGCGGATGCGCGCGAGGCCGTGAAGCTGGAGACGATCCCGTGAGCCCCCCCTCATCGATCCTTTCGCTCCGCCTCCTCGCGGGGGAGATGCCGCTCGGCTACGAGCCGGGCCTGTGGCTGAGGCGCGAGTCGGACTGGGCGGCCGTCGCAGAGCAGGCCGTGGACCGGGGCATCGCGTCCGTCACCACGACGAGCAACCTGCAGCTCATGGGCATCCTGAAGCGTTCGCAATGGCGGCGATTCGAGATCATCCCCCAGGTGCCGAACATCACGGGCATCATCCGGGAGACGTACGAGCACGGGATGGTGGGCGCGGGCCTGCGTCGGCTGATGCTGGTGGGGCCGGTTGGTGCGCTGACGATGGCCGGCCCGGGATTCGCCCACATCGGCGGCGTCCTGCGGCGCGAGTTCCCGGCGATGCTCTCGGTCCTCCTCGAACTCGAGCTGCGCGCGTTCCGCCGCCTCTCCCCCCAGCGGCTCGTCCTCGCCCCACAAATCACGGACATGGCGGTCGCGTTCGAGAATCCGCGCCTGATCGAACTCTTCGCCGCGTTGTGCGGGAGGTCGGGGCTGGGCGCCGTCCTTGCCACCAACAACCCGATGCAACTGGCGGATCGCCTGCCGAAGTGGGGAATCCAGGTTGCCGGGGTCGTCGCGCCCATGAACCGGAGCGGATACCTGTGCGGTGACCTTTCGTGGGCGCCAGCGCTGGCGCCGTTCGGGCTGATCGCGGAGACGCTCGGGGGGGGCAGGCCGGCGGACGAGTCGGACATCGAGTTCGTCCACGCGCACGGCGCAAAGGCGGTGATCCTCGAGGCCGACGCGGTGTACTGAGGGGGTGATTGGTGAGCCCCGGGCGGGCGGCGATCCGATGCCCCGCGCCCAAGAGTCGTCCCGCTGCACCCCGCCGACAAACAGAAGAGCCCCGCCTTTCGGCGGGGCTCTTCCTCAATCCGGGATGCTGCGGGATCAGGTCTTGGGCTTGTCGTCCGCGGCGCCGTCGCCAGCGTTGTCCTTGCCGAAGTCCTCGCCCTCTTCGCCGAGTTCGAACTCGTCGTCCTCGCCGTAGAGTTCGTCATCCTCTTCCTCGGCGGGCTTGGAGCGCAGGAAGGCCCAGAGGATGCCCGCGATGATGCCGATCACGAGGAGCGCAATGAGCGCGACCATGAACGGACTGCGCTTGTTGGCGGCCTCGATGTCCTTCTTCTCGATCTCGCTCTTCTTCTGGTTGAGCGTCTCGCTGAGCGTCCTGACGGCGAAGCTGAGGTCCTGGAGGGCCTCCTGCTGACGCTCGATGGCGTTGCGCATGTCCTGCGCCTTGAGGTTGAGGGTGTTGGCCTCCTCCTCGACGCGCTTCATCTCCACGCCGACGCGCTGCGCCTGGGCGGTGGCCGTCGCGAGCACCTCGTCGCGGTCCTTCTTCAGATTGGTGACCCGATCACCCTCCCCGCAACCTGCGGTCAGTAGGGCGGCCACGAAGATGGCGGCGAGAAATTTCCAGAGCTTCACGCGAGATTCCTCCAAGCGTCCCGGGGACGCATCGAGTGGGTTTGCTGGCAACGGGCACCATGAGCCTTCGGGCATCTTGCAGGTGTCAAGGGCAAGGCTCGCGGGGGACCACGCTGCCCGGCATTGGGCCGCGAGGTCCTTCATCGCCGATTGCAGCTTCCACTAACTGGCATGATGCGTGCACCTCGCGACATCGCCTTGTCCCGCGGGCCCGCCACCGCAAAGCCTCCCCCCATGAAGGCCGCCGACTACACCACGCCCATGATGCGCCAGTATGCGCGCGTCAAGGAGGAGAACCCGCGCACGCTCCTGCTCATCGTGTGCGGCCACGTCTTTGACGCCATCGGCAGTGACACCCCCCGGTTGGTGGAGGCAACGACATGAAGCGGGATGAAGCACTCAGGATCCTCTCGGAGTTGAAACCAGCACTCTCGGACCGCTACAGGGTGGCGCGGCTGGGAATCTTCGGTTCGACCTCCCGCGACGAAGCGACAGAGCAGAGCGATGTGGACATTGTCGTCGAGATGCCCGCCTTGGGCCTTTGGGAGGCTGCCAAGCTTCGCGAGGAGATCGAGCGACGGTTTGGGGTTCGCGTGGACTTGGTGCGGTACCGCGAGTCCCTCAACCCGAGGTTGAAGCGACGCATCGATGAGGAGGCGGTCTATGTCTGACATCGGGTTGCTGCGCGATCAACTCGACGACCTGATCGGACTCGCCGAACTGGTGATTGCAAGGGCGAGTGGAGTCGGTTCGCCGGCGGAGTTTCAAGCCACCGAAGGGGGCCGACTGCGGCTCGACGCCATCTGCCTGGTGTTGCTGGCGATCGGCGAGTCGGTGAAGAAGGTCGAGAAGAACATGGGACCCGGGTATCTTGATCGATATCCGTCCATTCCCTGGAGGCAGATCAAGGGCACCCGCGACTTCATGGCCCACGAGTACTTCGGTGTCGACCCTCAGGAGGTGTTTCGTACTTGCACGGAGGACGTCCCGGAACTGCTTGCCGTCCTGCATCGGATGAAGCGGGACTTGGAGGGTGGCAGCATCACCTGAGGCTCCGGGAGTTTCCTTCAGGGTGCTCGACATCCTCGTGCGGCCGTCATCCCCGCCCCCGCCACACATCGCCTTGTCCCGCGGGCCCGCCACCGCAAAGCCTCCCCCCATGAAGGCCGCCGACTACACCACGCCCATGATGCGCCAGTATGCGCGCCTCAAGGAGGAGAACCCGGGCACGCTCCTGCTTTTCAGGTGCGGGGACTTCTATGAGACCTACGGCCCGGACGCCGAGGAGGCGGGACGGCTCCTGAACATCGTGGTGACGCGCAAGGGCATCGGCGCCGACGGGGAGACGGCGATGGCCGGCGTCCCCTTTCATGCGATCGAGTCGTACCTGGCGAAGCTGGTGCGCGCGGGCGGGCGCGTCGCGCTCGCCGAGCAGCTCGAGGACCCGAAGTTCGCCAAGGGGCTCGTGAAGCGCGACGTGGTGCGCGTCGTCACGCCGGGCACGGCCTTCGAGGAGTCCATCGTCGACGAGCGCTCGAACAACTGGATCGTCGCGCTTGTCCGGGCGGGGGAACGCTGGGGCATCGGGCTGGCGGACGTCGGGACAGGGTACTTCGCGCTGTCGGAGGCAACGGCTTCGGATGCGGGGGCCGCGCTCCAGACGGAACTCTCCCGCCTGGATCCGCGGGAGGTGCTCGTCGATGAGGGGATGGGGGACGCCGAGCTGCGCGTGCTCTTTGCCGAGCGGATGCCGACGATCACGCGGCGGCCAGCGGGGGACTTCGCGGTCGAGCCCGCGGCGCGGCTCCTCTCCGAGCACTTCCGCGTGCACTCGCTCGACGGTTTCGGGGCGGCGGGGTTGGAGGCGGGCGTGGGTGCGGCAGGGGCACTCCTGCGCTACCTGAAGGACACGCAGCGCGCGTCGCTCGCGCACGTGCACACGCTCCGCGTGCGGCACCGCAGGGGCACGATGCTGCTGGATGCGGTGACGCAGCGTTCCCTCGAACTCGTGCGCAACCTGCACGATGGCGGACGCGAGGCGACGCTGCTCTCGGTGCTGGACCGGACGGAGACGCCGATGGGGGCGCGGCTGCTGCGGGCATGGCTGCTGGAGCCCCTGCGCGACCGCGCGGCCATCGAGGCCAGGCTGGACGCGGTCGGGACCATCGCGGCGTCGCGGCCATTGCGCGAGGGCCTATCGCAGGCGCTGCGCGGGGTGCGCGACCTGGAGAGGATTGTCGCCCGCGTCAACCTGGGCACGGCGGGGCCGCGCGACCTGGCTGCGCTGCGCGCGGGACTGGGCAGGCTGCCGGCGTTGCGCGAATTGCTTGGGCTCGACGGGGACCGGGGGCTCCTCGGTTCGCTGGCGGAGCGCATCGACCCGCTGCCGGAGCTTGCGGACGCGCTCCAACGGGCACTCGTGGAGGAGCCGCCGACGCTCGCGCGCGACGGGGGAATCTTCCGCGAGGGCTGGTCGGCGGAGCTGGACCGGCTGCTCGGGCTCGCGCGGAGCGCGCACGGCTGGATCGCTCAGTTCCGGGAGGACGAGGCGCGCAGGACGGGCATCGCGGGGCTGAAGATCGGCTACAACAAGGTCTTCGGCTACTACATCGAGCTGACGAAGGCGCAGCTCCGCACGCTCCCCGGCGGCGAGGCGCCCGCGGACTACGTGCGGCGCCAGACGGTCGCCAACGCCGAGCGCTTCATCACGGATGCGCTGAAGTCGAAGGAGGACGAGGTCCTTCACGCGGAGGAGCGGCGCACGTCGCTGGAACTCGAGTTGTTCGCAAGGCTGCGCGACCTGGTGGCGGAGGGGACTGCGGCGATCCTGGCGAACGCCGCGGCCATCGCGGAGGCGGACTGCCTGCTCTCGCTCGCGCAGGCCGCCGTGCGCGGGGGATACGCGCGGCCGGCGTTCTCCGACGATGGGCGGCTCGAAATCCTGGAGGGCCGCCACCCGGTCCTCGAGTCCATCCAGCGCGACCCGCCCTTCGTGCCGAACGACACGGCGCTTTCGACGGAGGCGCGCGTGGCCCTGATCACCGGGCCGAACATGGCCGGCAAGTCCACGTACATCCGCCAGGTGGCGCTGATCGTGCTGCTCGCGCACATGGGCTCGTTCGTGCCCGCGCGACGCGCGCTCGTGCCGTTGCGCGACCGCATCTTCACGCGCGTTGGCGCCATGGACCACCTCGCCCGCGGCCAGTCCACCTTCCTTGTCGAGATGACCGAGCTCGCGAACATCCTGCGCCACGCGACGGACGACTCGCTGGTGATCCTGGACGAGATCGGGCGTGGGACCTCGACGTACGACGGCCTTTCGATCGCGTGGGCCGCGTGCGAGTCCCTCCACAATGCGGAGGGCCAGCGCCCCCTCGCGCTCTTCGCGACGCACTACCACGAACTGACCGAGCTGTCGTCGTCGATGCCCGCGCTCCGCAACCTCCACGTCGCCGTCAAGGACGACGGGGGGCGGATCGTGTTCCTCTACAGGATCGTCCCCGGCGCGACGGACCGCAGCTACGGCATCCACGCCGCGGAACTCGCCGGCGTGCCCGATGCCGTGGTCGCGCGCGCGCGGGAAATCCTGAACGGCCTGGAGGAGGGCCGCGCGGTCAGCCCCCGCGTCGCCGCGGAAAAGCCCGGACGCGCGCCCCGCCCCCGCACGCGTGCCGCCGTCCTTCCCACGCCGGAGCCATGGGAGGACACGCAGCTCTCGCTCTTCGCGCCGAAGCCCTCCCCGGCCCTCGAAAAGCTGCGCGCCCTCGATCCCAACCGCCTCAC
>CAZUCD010000129.1:0-10949 GCA_964618855.1 uncultured Candidatus Sumerlaeota bacterium | reverse complement strand
GGCATGAGGAGCTTGAAGCCGTCCTGCGGGAGGCGAGGGCGATTTCCGAGAGCGCGCTTGGAACCGACCACCCACGGCTGGCCTGGATACTGAACGACCTGGCGGTTCTTCTCAAGGTTCGCGGCGAGGTGGAGGAGGCGGAGTCCATGTACCGGCGCGCCCTGGCGATCGTGACCAAGGCTCGGGGGGAGGCCCACTCGGAGACGGCGGTTGCCAAGCTCAACCTCGGGCAGTTGCTTGCCGCCACGGGCCGTATGGATGAGGCCGAGAAGTTGATGCGCGAGGCGCTCGCAACACATGAAGCCATCGGTGGAGAGCGCCATCCCCTGACCGGCAGGGCCGCCAGCTCCCTGGCGGAGGTGCTGGCGCGTCGCGGCAAGGCGGAGGAGGCGGAGGCGCTGACGCGGCGGGCGCTCGCCATCCTGGAAGAGTCTGCGGGTCCGCGTCATCCCGACACCATCATGCTGCGGCTCACGCTCGCGGATGGGCTGCGGCGGAGGGGGGAACTGGACGAGGCGGAGTCCATTTACCGGGACACCGCGGCGGCCGCAGAGGCTGCACTCGGGACTTCCCATCCCCGCGTGGCGCGGGCGCAGGCCGCATGGGGGACGCTCCTCCGCGACAGGAAACGGAACGCCGAGGCCGCACCCGTGCTTGCGCGCGCACTCGAGCTCGCCGTCGCCTCGGCGGGAGAGCGCTCCGACACGGTCGCCAACGTCATGATGGACATCGCGCGCAATGAACTCGCCATGGAGCACTTCGAGGCTGCGACCGAGTGGTTTGGCAAGTCGGCAGGAGTCCTTCGATCGCTGATGGAGGCCCCCAAGGGTCGCATGAAGTACGGGGCGGACCTGGCGACGGTCGAGTTTGCCCTCGGCGACATCGCCCTGAGAACGGGGCGGCTCGGGGATGCCGAGCAACACGCGCGGACGGCGATTGAACTGGGCACGGCGGCGGCCTCGATGCCGGGGAGCGGCGGCGCCGCCCGTGTGGCCACGCTCAGGATGCTGCTCGGACGGGTCTTCGAGGCGCAGGGGAAGACCTCTGAGGCGCGCGCCGAGTGGGAGGGTGCGCTTGGCTCGCTGCCCCCAGCAGGGGGGATGGCGCCTCCGCCGACCATTGCAGCGCGGGCTGAGGCCCTGCTGCTGCTCGGCCGACTCGATGAGGCGGTCGAGTTGATGGATCGGCTGCGTGCGGTCAGGTTCGAGGCGCCAAGGCTTTACGAGCTCGAGCGGCGGAAACTGGCTGAGGCTGGGCGATAGCCGACACGCGTTGCGGCGTCTCCTTGCGCCGCGTTGGGCCGCCGGGGCACCGTCGGCGCAAACAGCGGGGCGCCGCCCCGAAACCACCACGGAGATGGCCCGCCATGCCTCACGTACTTCCACCACTTCCCTACGCGTACAACGCCCTCGAGCCCCACATCGACGAGGCGACGATGAAACTCCACCACGACCTTCACCACAAGAGCTACGTCGATGGCCTGAACAACGCGGAGGCGAAGCTCGCCGAGGCCCGCGAGAAGGGTGACCATGGACTCGTCAAGCACTGGAGCCGCGAGTGCGCGTTCCACGGGTCCGGGCACTTTAACCACGTCCTGTTCTGGGAGATCATGTCGCCCCAGGGCGGTGGGCGGCCGGCGGGGGACCTGGCTGATGCGATCAACCGCAGTTTTGGCGACTACGACAAGTTCCAGGCCCAGTTCCTGGCCGCGTCGAACGCCGTGCAGGCCAGCGGCTGGGGCGTTCTCGCCTACCGTCCGCAGGCAAAGGACCTCGTGATCCTCCAGAGTGAGCACCACCAGAACCTGACCCAGTGGGGAGTCATCCCGATCCTGATGGTGGACGTCTGGGAGCACGCCTATTACCTGAAGTACCAGAACCGGCGGGCCGAATACACGAAGGCCTTCATGAACGTGGTCCACTGGGGTCGCGTGGGGGAGCTGTTGAAGGTCGCGGCGCGTCCCTGAATCCAGGGCCGGGGGGAGGCGGGAGTCGCCTCCCCCCGGCCTTTCGTTTTCGGGTGATTCCAGCTTGCCAGACGCTCGCCCGGGTCCCAAACTTTGCCATCCATCATGCATCAGGCGCGCCCGCGCGCCCAAGCCAGCCACCGAGGTTCCCCGTGCAGTCCGCAATCCCCCCCGCTTCCACTTCGCAGAAGGCGCGCCGCCGCGCGTTCACGCTCATCGAATTGCTGATCGTGGTCGCCATCATAGCGATCCTCGCGGCGATAGCCGTGCCGAACTTCCTCCAGGCGCAGGTGCGCTCCAAGGTCTCGCGCTGCCTGTCGGACCTTCGCGTGATGCGAACCGCTGCCGAGTCCTACGCGGTGGACAACAACCGCTATCCGCGCAGTTCCTGGGGGTGCCCGCCATTCAACGACCAGCTCTACGGCGAAGGGGTCTGGGGAACGCTCACCGACAGGATCACGACGCCGATCTCGTACATGACGACGATACCGTTCGATGTCTTCTCCGTGAACATCACGGAGAAGGTCACCGACAAGCTGTACGCGTACGGCTCGTACGATTCGACGCTGTACTACATGGACGTGATCACCAAGGGCGGCTTCGGCCCGTGCCCGGTCCCGGGCTCGCCGGGCTTCATCTATGTTTTCGGCACGCGCAAGACGGCCCAGAAGATCAACCAGTACATGGGCTCCTACTACCTGTGGTCGGTTGGTCCCGCGGGCCTGCAGATGACAAGCACCGGCACGGTGGACGAGTACTTCCTCCAGTACGACCCGACGAACGGCACGGTCTCGACGGGGCGCATCTTCGTGAGCCAGAAGTTCAGCGAGCCGACCTACATTCCGCACGCCAACTTCTTCTGAGCGGTGCGGCGGGGATGGCATGGAGGGGGCGCCCTATGGGTGCCCCCTCCTTCAATTTCGCCCATTGAAGCGACGGGAGACTGCGGGGTAGTACCTGATGGCTTGATGTTGCGCCGGGGGGACCAAACCACACGGTGGTCCGTTGAAGTCGAATTGCGTCCAGCAGCCCATCCTGACCGAGGCCCAGCATGAAGAGAAATCCGACCCACTGCCTCGCGGCGATCCTCGCCGCGGCGACATTTTGCGCGACCCATCTCCCGGCCCAGGACGCCACGCCGGCCGCAACGCCGGACCCCGCCGCCGCCCCTGCGGCCGGTGAAGTCGCGAAGGTGAACCTCAAGTTCACTGCGCAGGCGGGCGCCACAATTGTGATGCGCCGCACCATCGTCCAGGAAATCGACCAGATCATCGAAGGCAACCCCGCCCACACGCGCACCGAGCAGTTGGTCGACCTGCTGATCGAAGTCCACAGCATCGAACCCAATGGCGTCGTGACGATGAAGGGCACCTTCCGTCGGCTCCGGCAGCTCGAAAGGGGCCAGTTTGCCAACATGGACTATGACTCCGACCGGGGTGACCCCGGCAAGGACATCGCCCCGGTGTTCCTCAATGCAATGAAGGGCCAGATGTTCTGGTTTCAGGTCTCCCCCGACGGCCGAATTGCGAACATCAAGGGTGCGACCGAGATTGCGCAGGCGGGGTTCGTCGCGGCGGACCTGCCCGAGAACGGCATGCTCTTCGACCTCGGGATGAACCTGGTAAACCAATGGAACGACGCGGCCATGGTGCGCGTCCTGTCGGGTTACTTCTCGAACCTCCCTCCGGGCCCCGTGGCACCGGGCGAGAAGTGGTCCCGAGAGGGGGACGAAATGCAGATGGGCGTCCCCGTGAAGGCGAAGTCGGACTACACGCTCCTGAGCTCGGACCCCGCGACCACCGTCATCACGGGCGCGACCAGTTTCACCGGTGTTCCGCAACCGAACGGTGCCACGCTCTCTGGGACGCGCACCTCGACGCTCGAGATCAACACGGCATTCGGGTTCCTCGCGAAGGGAACGATCAACTCGAAGGTCGAAGGCTCACTCAGGACCCCGATGGGCCTGCTGCCGACGAAGGCCGACATCTCCGTGGTGATCGAAACGCTGCCCCCGGGCTGAGCCTGTTCAGCGCGCCCGGGTTCGCGCGAGGTCTATCCTGACGCGCGCCTCGCGCTCCGCAGCGGGATCGGCCCCGCCCTCATAGCGGATTCCCGCAACGAGCGCCTGGGCAGGGAAGAGTGTCGTGGCCCTCGCGGAAGGGTTTTGGGCGAACCAGAGCTGGCGAGATATCTCGTACTCCCCCGCCGGAAGAAGAAACCGCTCGGCCATTCCCGATGGATGCAGGGTGACCACGGTGCCCGTGGTCCCCTCGTCCCCCCTCAGGACGATTTCATAGCGTGCGATGGCGGCGTCCGTGCGCGTCGTCAGGATTACCTCCGCCAGCCCCTTCGCATCGTCCCCCGGCGCGACGCCGCGCTCGTCGAAAAAGGTCCGGTCGGATAGGCGCACCTCCCCGGAGCCGTCGAAGCTGAGTGAGGGCACCGCGGGCAGGTCTGGGGACGTTGGTGAGGCTGTTGGCGCGGGCGTCGGGGTAGCCCGCCAGCGCTCCAGATTGGGCAGCTCCACGAGCAGGCGCCGCGAGGCTGTCGATGGAGGTGGTGAAGGCGGCGCGGACTCGTGCTTCGGAGCGGCGCTGGAATCGCGAAAGAGATCCTCCAGCCGGAGGGTTCCGGATGTGGGATCCCCCGCGATTGCGAGGGCCGGGAGGATCATGAGTGACGCCATCCGCAGCATGGGGCGAGCCTTGGGGCAGCCGCCGGCTGCGGGCAAACCGACTTGCGATCCCCCCTGCAAATCGATCAGGCGAGGCGATGCCCGACCGTCACGCTGGAGCGGCGGCGCAACTCTGCGTGGTGTTCCTCGAGCGCCTCGGCATCGGCCTTTGCAGTTCGATCGCGGGCTATCATGTCGAGCGCCTGGTCGCTGGACATTCCCATCTCCATCAGGTAGGCGGCGACGATGGTGGCTCCGGTGCCGCCGACGGCGAGGACGCGCCGTCCGGCACGCATGGACTCGCGGATGAACTCCACACCGTCCTGGACCTGCTCCTGCGCGAGGGTGCCGTCGCGCTGGGTCGGGCGATGGTAGAGGTAGTACTCATCCGAGAACATCCCTCCGTCGCCAAAGTAGAGGACCGCCTGCACCTTGTGGAGCTGGAGGAAGAACGGGTCGTTCGCCTCGCTGAGATCGGAGAGCATGAGCCTGTCGAGGACGCGGATCATCGGGAGAAAGCTCCATCGGGATTCGATGCTCCACGGCGTGGGTCCCGCTGCCATGAACGGCAATCGAAATCGGCTTGTTCCGCATCGGATTCTTGGATTCCGAAAACCCCGGGTTTTTCCTCGGGGAATCAGCCCTCGGATGCGAGCGATTCGGCCTCGGGGGCCAGGTCGGACCTGGACGCCTCGAAAAGGATTTCCGGGGGCCTCGGGGGGGCCGAGACGCCGGACTCGAGGGCGCGAAAGTAGGCCTGCCAGCGCGAGGCCATCTCGCGCGCGTTCACGAGGCGGTCGCCGATCAGGATGCGCTCCGACCGGGCGAGGTTGATCGCCACGGCACGGTCGAGGAGCTTCACCGCCCGGTCCCACTCCTCGGTCTCCTCATAGCCCCTGGCGACGTACACGGCGGCGACCTGGTAGAGGGGCGCGTCCGCGGAGAACTCTGCCAGCATCCCCTCGCCGAACTCCCGGACTCGGTCCCAGCGGCCCTCCCACGCGAATGTCTGGAGCGTCAGGAGGGCGGCGCGGCCTCGAAGGCGTGGCGACGACTCGGCATCCTCGTAGGTGATCCTGAGGCTGGCCCGGAGATGGGGCATCGAGGGATGCGGCGACTCGCCCTGCGCGAGGACTAGCCCAGTCAGGGCATCGATGCGCAGCCGATCGCGCAGAATGCCCTCCGGTGTGCGCATGGGCTCGCGCAGGAGTGCATGCGAGGCAGTCCATGCAGCTCGCACGTCGCGCATTGAGCCAAGGTACATGTCAGCGCAGAGCTCCATCGCGCGGATTCTGAGGAGCGGCGACGCCGCCCATTGTCCGCGCGCGATGCGCTCGGCGGCGTACATCATGTCCTCGATGCGGTCCCCGGAAGCACGCAATGCCTCGAGAACGGGGACGAGGCCGTCGCCGAGTGCGACGTCGGCGAGGCTCTTCGCCTCCAGCAGGGCGATCGCCGCGGCCGCAGCGACCTGCTGCTCGGGGATCGGCAACGCCTTGCCGGCGGGGCGGCACGCCGTGATGACTCGTGCGCGCGAAAGATCAGGGTCCGGGTCCCGCACGGGACGGTGGAACGGGGCCAAAACGGGGCCCGAGAAGGGGCGGGGCACGCGGTCCCCGAGCACCGGGGTCACTTCCACGACGACCCCGTCCGCAACCTTGGCGGCAATCAATTCTCCCAGAATGGCGTGTGCTTCGGCGATGCTGGGACTCTGGCCCACGTAGACCCGTTGGCGCCCGCCGTTTTCGGCAATCCAGACCGGCGACCAGTTGAGCGCGCCCAGGGTCTGCTCCACGGCGGAGGCGAGCACCAGGGAAGGGAAGCTGCCCACCTCAACGGCGTAGACCATCCGAGGCAGGGGGGCGGTGTCCTCGGCGCGCCAGTAGCTCGTCGGCTCCGCCCTGAGGGAGGGAACCGCCATCGCCAAAAGTGCGGCGGCGAGGAGGATGCGTGCGGTGCGCATGGGGCTAGTTCGCGCGGTTGCGGCGCGCGGATGCAACCTCAAGAACGGCCAGGGCCGAATCCACGCGATTGAACGGAGGCATGATGTAGGTCCCCGCGACGTGTGGAAGCGCGGCCGAGAGCGCCTCCCGGGCGATGTCGATCCCCATTTGCCGCGCGGAGTCCTTGTCCCCGCACGCGCGCATGCGCGCCAGGATCGGTTCCGGCACCTGCATGCCGGGGACCTCCTTCGTCAGGAACTCCGCGTTGCGCAGGCTCGCGAGCGGGAGGATTCCGATCAGGACCGGGACGCGGAGATGCTCGATCCGCGCGTGGAATCGCTCGAACAGACGGATGTCGTACACGGGCTGGGTGAGGACGTACTCAGCGCCGCGCTCGACCTTGCGCTCCAGGCGGGCGACCTCGTGGTCGAGGTCGATCGCGCCGGGGTTCGCGCCGCAGCCCGCGAACAGGCGCGTCGGCGCACCCTTCATCGGATTGCCGGCGAGGTCCTTCCCGGCGTTCAGGTTTGCCACCATGCCGAGCGCCCCGATTGCATCCACGTCATAGACTGCGGAGGCGTAGGGGTAGTCCCCGAGCTTCGGCGGGTCCCCCGTGATCACGAGCACGTTGGACAGCCCGAGGGCATTCGCGCCAATCAGGTCCGCCTGCATCCCAAGCAGGTTCCGGTCGCGGCAGCAGAAGTGGACGATGGACTCGATGGCGGGGCAGCGCTGTCGCATCAGGATCGCCATGTCTATGGGCCCCATGCGGGCGGAGGCGCGGGGACCGTCGGCGATGTTCACGCAGTCGATGCCAGCTTCTGCGCATTGGGCGGCGGCTGCGAGCGCGGACTCCGCGTCGGTGCCGACGGGGGGGTCGATCTCGATGCTCACGGCGAACTCCCCCGCGCGCAGCTTCGCCGCGAGGCGGGAGGACGTCTGCACGGGGGCCGGCCGCCCCGCGGGGGGTGCGGTCTTCTCCCCCGCCACGGCGGAGACGCCGCTCGGCTGCAGCATCTTCACAGAGGCCTTGATGGCGCGGATGTGCTGTGGGTCGGAGCCGCAGCTTCCCCCAATCAGTCGGGCGCCCTTCTGGATGCCCTGCCGGAGCAGTTCCATGAAGTACTCTGGTGTGGCCATGTGGAGCGTCTGGTCATCGTGGCGGACGGGGAAACCCGTTCCGGGCAGCAGCGCGATCGGGCGGCGCGTCAGGGGCGCGAGCTGCTCCACGGCGGCATTCAGCACGGCCAGCCCGGGCCCGTCGTTGAAGCCGATGATGTCGGCCTTCATGTCGGCGAAGGCCATCGCCACGCGGGCGAGGGACTCGTTCGCGAGGGTCCGCATGCGCGAGTCCAGGTGCACGAGCGCGGTCACGGGCACGCGGGGCGCGACGCTCCGCACCTCCTCCACCGCGGCGATCAGCGCAACCGTGTGCGAGAAGCTCTCCAGGAAAATCGCATCCACCCCGCCCGCGACCAGCGCCCCGGCCTGCTCGCGGATGGCTTCCCGCAATGCGGGTGTGTCCCCCTTGGCCTCCTCCTCCCAACCCGGGGGCCCGATGGCACCCGCCACCCAGGCGGCGTCGCCGGCGGCCTCCCGCGCGAGCCGGGCGCCGGCCAGGTTGATCTCGTGCACCTTGTCCGCCAGGCCGTGGCGCGCGAGCTTGAGCCGGTTTGCACCAAATGTGTTGGTCTCCAGCACCTCCGCCCCGGCGCGCAGGTAGTCCACGTGGATCGCCTTCACCATGTGGGGGCGCTGGATGTTGAGCGCCTCGAAGCACTGGTTGATGTACACGCCCTTCGCGTAGAGGGCGCTCCCCATGGCGCCATCCGTCAGGACAACGCGCGAACGAACCGCGTCCAAACGCGACTCCCTGCGATGCGGGAGCAGCGGGAAGGTGTCCGTCGCGGAGGCGGTGCCGGAGCTCATGGATTGCGGGCCTGAATCCTCACCCCGCCCCCAGGTCCCCGAGGACCTCGAACGCGACGGCGTCCTCGACCTCGAAGCCCTGCCTAGCCGCGCCGATGCCGGTGGGTAGGACGTAGCGGACGCGGCCGCCGCGGGCCTTCTTGTCCGAGTAAGTCGAAGTCACAATGTCCGATGCCGAGGGGGCGCCCTCGTAACGCAGGTCCCGCGGAAGCTCGAACGCGCCGAGAAGCTCCTCGAGCCGCTCCTGCCCGGCGTCCGTCCATCCCGTGCCGAGCATGCGCGCGATGCGGCCCTCCGCGATCATGCCGATGGCCACGGCCTCGCCGTGCCGGAACCGGGAGTAGCCCGTGAGTGTTTCGATCGCGTGACCGATCGTGTGCCCGAAGTTGAGCAGCTCGCGGTCTCCCGCCTCGCGCTCGTCGCGACCGACGATCTCGGCCTTGATCGAGCAACACCACTCGATGATTGGAGTCAGCGTTTCCATGTCGCGGGCGCGGATCGCGTCCGCCTTGTTCTCGAGTGCCTCGAACAGGTCCTTGTCGCGGATCACGCCGTACTTGACGACCTCCGCCAGCCCGGAGCGGTACTCGTCCAACGGCAGCGTGGAGAGAGTGCCGACGTCGGCTATCACAAGCCGCGGCTGCCAAAACGAGCCGATCAGGTTCTTGCCCTGCGAGATGTTCACGGCGGTCTTTCCGCCTATGGCCGCATCCACCATCGAGAGCAGCGTCGTCGGCACGAGGAAGAAGTCCACCCCCCGGAGCCACGTCGCCGCGGCGAAGCCGGCAAGGTCCCCAACCATGCCGCCGCCAATCGCTATCAGGGCCCCGTCCCTCCCCACGTGCGCCGTCGCCAGGGACATCCAGATCTTCGTCAGTTCGCGGAGGTTCTTGCTCGATTCCCCGCTCGGGATTGGGGCGATCAGGCACTCGACGCCCTGCGCCGAGAGGGACTTGTAGAGCAGCTTGCCATGGGGCGTGGCGACGGCCTCGTCCCAGACGATCAGCGCGCGTTCGCCCTTCAGCTTCTGCGCGATGAGCTCCCCCGCACGCTCGATCAGCCCCTCGCCAAGCAGGATGGCGTAGCTGCGCCCCTCTACCGGAACGTCGATGCGTCGGAACTTGTGCGCGCCCGGCTGTGCCGCCAGCCATGAGGTGGAGTCGGAGCCGGGAGCCGGCTTGCGGGGGGTCATCGTGCGCGCGCTGTCCGCCCGTTTCAGTGACGCGGCGCGGCGTTCAGGTGCCGCTCCGCCTCCAGCATCTGGTCCTTCTTCGTCGCGAGCCGGATCCCCGCCATGGCGAGCTGCTTTTCGTCCACGGGGCTGGGTGCATGCGTCAGCGGGCAGAACCCGGACTGCGTCTTCGGGAAGGCGATCACGTCGCGGATCGAGTCGGTGCCCGCCAGCAGCATGATGAGCCGGTCCACCCCGAACGCGATGCCGCCATGCGGGGGCGGACCATACTGGAAGGCGTCGAGCAGGAAGCCGAACTTCTCGCGCTGCTGCTCCTCCGTGAGTCCCAGCATCCGGAAGATCGTCGCCTGGATCTCAGGCTGGTGGATGCGGATGGAGCCCGAGGCGACCTCCGCCCCGTTGATCACGCAGTCGTACGCCACCGCGCGCACGGCACCGGGGTCCGTCTCCAGAAGGTGCGCGTCGTCCCGGTGCGGCGAACAGAACGGGTGGTGCTGCGCGTCCCAGCGCTTCTCCTCCTCGTTCCACTCGAACATCGGCATGTCCACGACATAGAAGATGTCCCACTTCGACTTGTCGATCATGTCGAAGCGCTGGCCGATCATGAGGCGGACGAGGCCCGCCTGGTGGAGGGCCTTCGACTGCTTCGAGTCGGCGATCATGAAGATCATGTCCCCGGGCCTCGCACCCGCGGCGGCCACGATCGCGCGCCGGTCCTCCTCCGTGAAGAACTTCGCGATCGAGCTGTCCGCGTCCCCGTTCTCCGTCACGCGGAAGAACGCGAGCCCCTTCGCGCCCGCCTCGCGGATGACCTTGTTGTTGAACTCCCCGCCGGGCTTCAGCTCCGTGTTCGAGTACAGGGCACCACCCTGCGGGTGCACGAGGCCGATGATGGCCCCCGCCTTGTTCGAGAGAATCTCGTTGAAGACCTTGAATTCCGTGCGCCCACGGACCGCGTCCGAGAGGTCGATCAGCTCCATCCCGAAACGCCGGTCCGGTTTGTCGCTGCCAAATCGCCTCATCGCGTCGCGGTAGGACATGCGCTCGAGCGGCAGCGCCACCTCGAGGCCGATCGTCTCCTTGAAGATCGCCGCCACCATGCCCTCCATCGTGCCGAGCACGTCGTCCTGCGTGACGAAGCTCATCTCCACGTCGATCTGCGTGAACTCCGGCTGGCGGTTGGCGCGGAAGTCCTCGTCGCGGAAGCAGCGCGCGATCTGGAAGTAGCGGTCGAAGCCCGAGACC
>CAZUCD010000128.1:0-10981 GCA_964618855.1 uncultured Candidatus Sumerlaeota bacterium | reverse complement strand
GGTCGAGCATCTGCTCCGGGTCGCGGACCTTCATGACGCTGAGCGCATGCGTGCTCGGGGAGAAGGCCTTGAGCGTGGTCATGCCGCCCGGGGCGTCGAGCCACGCGACGGCGCCCTGGCGTGGGCCGTCAAACGTGACGCGGATCGCCTGGTTGCCCGCCTGGTCGCCGAAGTCCGTCGCGGCCATGATGGTTCGCATGTTCGACAGTCCCGTGCGGGTGAGCAGGCGGCTCGTGTTCTGCGAAGCGCCACCGGCCTGCGCGTGCGCGACGAGGCTCTTCACGGAGAGGGCCCCCGTGATGGTGCTGTTGGCCGTCGCGGAGGCGACCTCCGATGCGAACTGCGAGGAGGCGAACAGCGTCGGCGTCCCCGATGCGAGGGCGTCGCGCGACTCCGTGAGGCCCGGCCCCGGCGCCCCGAACAGGAGCGTCCCGTTGAGGACCTCGACGGGCAACTCCGACGCGGGCTCCCCGGTTGCCGCACTGATGCGCGACCTCAGGGAGTCGATCGCGTCGGACACCTGCGCGGCGTTCGGGCCAAGGTCCACGAGGAACACGGGACCCTGGTGCGTCATGCCGACGACCGCCTGTCCGGTGAGGTTGGCAAGGATGGTCCGCAGGTCCTGGTCCGCCACGATCATCTCGATGACCCTGCGGACCTCCGCCTCTTCCTGCGGGGTCAGGGAGCCGCCGAAGTCGAGCTGGTCCACCGCCTGGCCGGTCTGGAGGAAATCCGCCGGGCTGGCCGCACCTGTCGGCGCGAGGAGCTGCGCGATGCTGGGCACCTCGACGAATGCAAACGTCCCCGTTGGAAGCCAGGAGAGGAGCGAGGCATCCCCCGTGGCCCGCGCCGCGGTGGTCGTCGCCGTCGTCGCGGGCGCTCCATCACCGGTGGCCACGGTCGGGTTCGCCCACTCCCGGCGGCTCCAGGAGAACCGGCCCGCGACATCCCCGGGCTTCGCCCCGACGCTGGAGAACGCCTGCCCCGGGCCCAGGCGCTTGCGCACCCCGCCGGTGACAACCTCCGCCTCGCCGAAGAGCACGGCCACCTCGGTGCCACGCACGCCGCGGACGATGGAGACCGCACCCTTCGGCGCGTTCACCTCGAGGTCGGGCGTGCGGACACGCGCGACCCGGGCCGTGCCCGACTCCTGCGCGAGGACAAGCTCCCCGCGCTCAAGCTGGATCACCTCGGCCCCCTTCCCCTCGCGTGAGAACCGGACCGTGGTGTTGGAGTTCATCTCGAGCGTGCCGGACTTGGCGGGGAGGGCTACCTCCATGTATCCGCGCGAGCCGGTCTTGATGCGGCGGGCGTTCTTGTCGAGGCGGTCGCTCGGGTTGAGTTCCGCGAGCCCTCCCCCCCCGCCGATGACCTGGGCGGGGCCCTGAGCGGTCAGGACGGAGCCGAAGTCGCCGTTGCCGGAGTGCCCGCGGACGTAGGCGACCCCGCCGAGCGCGGCGGAGACGACCACGGCGGCGGCCGCGGCGTACTGGAGCCGCCGGAGCGGGCTCCAGCCGGCGTTGAGGATCCGGGCGCGGGAAAGCTCCGGCCGGGGGGCCTTGGCCATTTCCTGCGCCTGTTCGCCATAGTAGGCCACGAGTCCCTGATCCTGCCGCTGGTACGATTCGTACAGCGCGGCATGCTCGGGATTGGCGGCCAGTTCGGCGAAGAATTCCCTCTCCTCGTCCGGCGTCAGTTCGCCGTCGAGCTGCTGGAGGATGCGGTCTTCGATGTTCTGGATGCTCATGTTGGCATCGCCTTTCGTGGACGACATGTTGGTGCCGTCCTCATGCTTGCTGGACGCCGCGCACGGATGGCGCGGGAGGGTTGGCGACCCGTTCGTGGGCGGCCGTCATGCGGCGGTGGAGGGCCTTGCGAGCCTCGAAAAGCCGCGACTTCGCGGCCTCGAGTCCGATGTCCAGCACTGCGGCTATGTCCTTGCAGCTCAGGTTTTGCATGTACCGGAGGCCGAGGACGATGCGGTGCTGTTCGGGGAGTTCGCGGATGCAGCGCTCGAGGAGGGTCATCTCCTCCTCGCGGATGAGCATCTCCGAAACCGGGACCACTTCCGGTTGCGGTGGCGGCTCCTGGGCGAGCCTGTCGGCGCGTTGGCGCTTGCGCAGGTGCTCGTGGGCGATGTTCCGCCCCATTCCATAGAGCCAGCTCGAGATCCTTGCCGGGGAACGCAGGCTGCCGAGGGTGCCGAAGGCGCGGACGTACGTGTCGTGCACCACGTCCTGGGCCTGTTCGCCATCCCGCAGGATGCCCAGCGCCACGGCAAAGACGAGCTTCTCATGCGGCCGGACCAGCTCCCAGAAGGCTTCCGCGTCGCCACTTGTGGCCTTGCGGTAGAGGGCTTCCTGGGTGCCGGGGTCGGATGTCGTTGCCATTCGCTTGTCCTCTCGCGGCCCGGCCGGAACCGCCCGGCCATGACCGTTGTTGGGTAATAGGTGCCGCCACCCCCCGGTTGGTTGGAAAGGAATCTCGGGAAAGGTACGCCGAATCCCCGGCCGCAGGTCCGCGGCTCCGGGTCCCCGATCTCCGGCCCCTAGGTAAAGTCGCTCACCGTGGGCTGGACGGGTTGGTTGTCTATCGTGAGCCGGATGGGATTCGAAATGATCCAGACTCGGCGGTTAAGGCGGACCTCGATGCGATAGACCCCCGGGGTGGGGGCCGGGAAGTCGACGTCCACCCCGGTGCCCCAAAACAGCGGCTGCCCATTGTGCCGGATCGAAAGCTCGCCCTCCGCGGGGAGTTTCACATGAACGCGCCCCCCGGGCACGAACTCGCTCTCCCCACCCATGCCGACGACGCGCCCCTTCGGGTCGCGGAAGTAGAAGTCGAACCCCTTGGCCGGGGCGATGCTCTGGTTGGCGATGAAGCTGCGCCCCTTGCGGAGCGACTCCCAGACCATGTCGCGCGCGCGCAGGGCCACCTTCGGCAGCTCGCGCGACTGGATGATGGTGTGTATCGTCCCGAAGGTGGTCTTCATCGGGAGCACCTGCTTCCACTCGAGGAGCGGTGCCTTGCGTTGGTGCGCGTTCAGGCCGCCGATCGCGGGCATCATGCGCCGCCCAAGCTCCACGTCCCACTTGTTCAGCATCGGGCGCTCAGGGCCTATGATCGCGCGGTCTGGGCGCGCAAGGCTGGTCACGATGGTGCGCGGGTCCGCACGCGCCAGGAACTCGTCCGTGAAGCTCCATATCTCAACGCCGTCGGCCTCGGGGAAGGGCAGCGGGGGTAGGACCAGCCTCGACTTGGGGAGTTGCGCGTGGATCGAGACGGTGAAGCCCGCCTGGCGATGGACTTCCGCCACCGCGTCGGGCAGGTCCATCTTGTCCCCGACGTCCTCCCGCGTTTCGAAGGCGAGGAAGTGCCCCTGCGGGGTCGTCACCTCCTCCCCGCAGAGGATCAGCACACCGTCGTGCCAGCCCTCGTCCACCTCCCACGCGTAGCCGCGGGTCTGGTGGTCCGTCAGGACGACGAAGTCGACGTCGTTGACCTTGGCGGCCGCGACAATCTCCTGGAGCGTGGCCTCCCCGTCGCTCTTGTCGGAGTGGACGTGGATGACGCCGACGTACTGACGCAGTGCTCTGGCCATGCGATGGTCTGAGTGTCTCGGCGCTGGGGAGTCGGCCCACACGTTCCCCCGCGCGAAGGCCGGGAGTCAACCACCGGGGTGGGGGAGACTACGGGGCCAGGACGGTCAGCAGGATCACTGCAACCAGAAAAACAAGCGGATAGAGAGCCACAGTCAAGAGGCCAGGAAGGAACACCGAACGGTCGGAGACACTGGGAGCGCTGGCGACGCGGACAGAAGCCGCAGCGATGCCGATTCCTCCATGCAGCAGGGAAGCTATCGCGCAACCGAGTGCCGTCAATACTATCAGCCCGCCGAAGTCCCAAGTCCTCCCGGAGGAGGTTGCAATGATCGCTCCCGCCGTGGCGAGCAGGACGTTCAGCCCAAGGGTCCCGTAGAAAACTGACGAAAAGAGGTCCTCCACGGCGGCGTCCAGATCGCGAAACCTTGCCTCCAGCTCCATCAGGTTTCGGAGCACCCGTTTGGTGATCGAGGCACGGTGGTCGAGTGCGAGCGGCACCACGGTGCCGAGCGACAGCAGGATCAGCACGATGCGCGCGGCGCGGTTCTCCGCGACCTCGTCCGGCAGGAAGCGCTGGGGGAGTAGCAACCGGACACGCACGACCAGCCGCCTGAATTGGAACGGGGCCGCCAAGCCAAGGCCGGTCCAGTGAATCATGAGTGCCTGCAGGGCCATCTCGAACCCCCGGAACCAAATCAGGATCAACCCGAGAGCCGTCATCGCAAACGACACCCCGACAGCGAGGAAAACCGATGTGCCATCCTTTTCCATGTGGCGCCGCGATTCCTCGGCGGACCGCCTCATCCAACCCCTCAACTGCGCCGCCACGACGGCCGCATTGCTTTCCCGTCGGGCAGGGTCCCCATCGGTATAGTAGCGGATATACTCCCGAACGATTCGTTCGCGCACGTTCACCTCCCAACCCGAACTGAACGCCTTGGAGAGGTCCCCGCACACCATCTGGTACAGCATCACGCCGAGCGCATAGATGTCAGACGCCTCGGTCGCCTCCTTCCCTTCGAGAAGTTCCGGAGCCATGTAAAGGTGCGTCCCGGAGTGAGAACTCTCCCCCGATTGCTGGCGGCTCGATGTTCCGAACACCGTCGTGGTCAGATTCGCGAGCTTCGCCCTGTCCCGCAGCAGGCCGACTCCGAAGTCCGCCAGCCTCACGTGCAGCCGGGTGCCGCCATCCTCGTGGATCTCCTCGATCAGGACGTTGGACGGCTTGACATCCTTGTGGAGAATCTTCGCTGAATGTGCGGCGGCGAGGGCATCGGCGACCTTCGCGACGATCTCGAGTCGGTCCACGAACCCGATGGAGCCGATTCCCCCCCTTGATTCCGACCACTCCCTCAGGTTGCCACCCTCAGAGTATCCCGACTCCAGATAGTAAGGTGGCTCGGTCAAGTTCCAGCCAAGCAGCGGGGAGATGTCGTCGCGATCTCCAAGGCTCTCGCGCAGGACGCGCAACAGCGCCGCCTCGCGCTTCAGGCTCTTTACGCGGTCGGGCTCAAAGCAAAACTTGAAGACGCGCCTCTCGCCCGTCCGTGGATTCCTGGTCAGCCAAACCTCCCCGTACCCGCCTTTGCCCAGCTTCTGGACGAGACTCCACTCCGTCCTCCCCGGCACCGATTCGCCGGGCGCTGGGCGCCAGCCGAGCACCTGTTCGTCACCGGAAACCCTGATGCGAAACCCCTTCTCCGAGTCCGGGGGCGCGACCAGCGGCGCGAGCCCGCTGATGCCGACCTCGAACACCTCGAGCGGTTCATCTATCCCCTTGAAGTGGTATGGCCCGTGCGCCAGCCACTTGAGTTCACCGCCCTTGATGGGCTCGCCCACGAGCGCGCGCCGCGCCATGTCAAACGTGGGGCGAGAGACCAGAGTCTGCCCTGCTATCGAAAGGGCGCTCAATCGCGCAGCGATGACTTTCGAGAGTCCCTCCACCTCCAGGCGCTTGGCCCCCCGCTTCACCTCCCCCGCCGGCGTCGGCGCGACGATGATTTCTCCCAAGTGGATCCCCACCCGGGCGAGAATCTCGACCCGGTTCTCCAGTGAAAAGGAGCGCAGAGCCCCGTGATAATCCATCGCGAAGCGAACCGCGTGGATCGGCCTCTCGAAAATCAGGAGGAACCCGTCCGACTTGTCCACTTCAGTCCCGTGGTGGCTGCTGATGACCTTGCGCAGAAGAGAGTCGAGAAGGCGGAACAGGTGGTTCGCCTTCGCGTCTCCAAGCCTGTACATCAAGGCGGTGCTACCCACGAGGTCCGTAATCACTACAGCGCGGACCAGTGCCGATCGATCCTGGTCGTCCTGGTCGAATGTGATCGGCTCCGTGCCCACTCTCACCCGCCTGTTGCAAGATGACTCGCGGGGCGAACGTTCCCGTGCGCCGCATGCATCGCTAATCAACGCCCGGGTGATACACAGGAATTGAACCCACCGTGCTGCGAGTGCCCCTCGGTTGCGGCAAGCCAACAACGTGAATGGGCCGATTGCGAGCCCAAAAAGACTCGACCCGCGCGAGCCTAGACCATCGCCCTGAACCTGCCCCACGAGCCCTGGAGCGTGCCGACGATCTGCCCGAGGGAGGCGACCTCGACGGCATCGACGAGGACCTCGAAGACGTTGGTCTCGTTCTCGGGCTTGTTCGCGGCCTCGCGCAGGCGGGCGAGCGCGGCCTCGGCTGCGACGGCGTTGCGCGCCTTGAAGTCGCGCGTGCGCGCGGCCTGCCTCTCGCGCGCCTCGCGCGGCGTCCGGCTCAGCGCAACCTGCGGGCGGCTCTCCTGCTCGTTGGCGTAGCAGTTCACCCCCACGAGGCTGCGTGTGTGTGAGTCCACCTGGCGCGCGCGCCGGTAGAAGGATTCCTGGATCCGCGCGCGGATGTAGCGCGTCTCCACCGCCTCGATCACTCCCCCGAGCCGGTCCATCTCCTCCCAGATGCGGCAGACTCCCGATTCGACCTGGTCCGTCAGCACCGCCAGCCCGGGCGATGTCGAGTACAGCCCCATCATGTGCCGGAAGAGCCCCGTCTCCTCGAGCAGGAGCGCCTGCGTCTGGCTCGCGATGAGCGCCGCCTCGGCCGTCGGCGTCGTGATCGCCTCGTCGTAGGAGTTGCTGTGCGCGGAGTTCGTGTAGTTCGAGAGCGACAGGAAGAGCTGCATCGCCGTGCGGGTGATGTTGTTGAGCAGCCCCGCCTCCTGAAGGGAGCGCCCGCTCGTCTGCGCGTGGAACTTCAGTTTCGCCGCGGCGGGATCCAGCCCGAAGTGCTCCACCATCGAGATCGCCCACAGCCTGCGGGCCACGCGTCCGATCACCGCGGACTCGAGGTCGTAGTCGAACTGAAAGAAAAAGGAAAGGCGCGGCGCGACCTTCGACATGTCCATCCCGCGCCGGGCGAACGCGTCCGCGTAGTAGAGTCCGTTGCCGACTGTGAAGGCGAGCTGCTCGACCGGGTCCGCGCCGGCCTCCGCGATGTGGTAGCCGCTGATCGAAATCGGGTACCAGCGAGGGAGGTTCGTCGCGCAGTAGCTAACCATGTCGCCGAGCAGGCGCAGGCTGGGCTCGAGCGGGAACAGCGTCTCGTTCTGCGCCTGCACCTCCTTCAGGATGTCCGCCTGCACGGTGCCGCGCAGCTTCGAGGCGACCTCAGTGATGACCTTTCGGCGCGTCTCGGGATCGACCGCCTTTGCGTGCGAGCCGTTCGTGTGGCCGTTGGCGGCCCCGTTCGAGAGGATGCCCGCCTTCTGCATCTCGCGGCGCGCCGCGGCGGCGATGAACTGCGCCATCAGGATCGGCGCCGGCCCGTTGATGGTCATCGAGACGCTGGTCGTCTTCGCGCCGAGGTCGAAGCCCGCGTACAGCCGCTCCATGTCCTCGATGGTCGACACCGAGACGCCCCCCTCGCCCACCTTGCCGAGAACGCCCTCGTCGTCGGGGTCCATGCCGTAGAGCGTCACGCCATCAAACGCCGTCGAAAGCCGGTGCGAGCGCTGGTTGGCGGCGAGCAGGTGGAACCGCGCGTTCGTGTCCTCCGGCAGGCCGAGTCCCGCGAACATGCGCGTGGGCTCCTCCCCGTGCTCGGTCCCCTCCTCGATCAGGTACTGCGTCGGATACGCGGCCTGGGTGTAGGGAAACTCCCCGGGGATGCCCTCCCTGCGGCGGAAGCGGTGGATGGTCCCGGCCTCGTCGTAGTCGGGAAGCGCGACCTTGGGAACCTCCGTCCCGATGAAGGAGTGGGTGTGCGGGACGGCTTTGCGGCGCGCGGTGAACTCGGCGACGGCGCGCTCCGCCGCGGCTGCGTCGCCGCGGAGGCGCCGCACCTGCTCCTCCGTGTCGCGGTGGTAGTCGGATACGGCTTTGGCGCAGTCGTGAAGCAGGCCCATGTTCGGCGCTCCTGTCGGGGATCAAGCGCCTGATTGTGCCGCGAGGGCCCCGATGGGCGGCAAGTGGGGAAGGCGCCGGCTCAGCCGTCCCCGGGGGGCTGCTGCGCCGCCCTGCGCCGCTCCTCGGCCTGCTCGCGGCCGCGCCGGGCGAGCTGAGTCATCGTCATGGCCCACTCCAGCCGCTCGAGCATCGTCCGCCCCGCCATCAATTGGAGTTGCTCGTAATCCATGCCCTCCGCGGTACACGCTTCCCACGGATCCTCGATGGGTTTCAGGCGGAGACGACCGTCCAGGATCCTGAGGGGGCTCAATCTCGCGCCGCCTGAATCTTCCGGAGCATCAACGCGTCGAACACGTCCTTGTCTCGGCCGGCCTCGTCCTTCATTCGAAGGAGAGTCTCGAGCGAGATGATGGGAATGGAGGCATCCGGCCCCAATGAGTACCGGGCTGACTGCCCCCACTCCTGCTCGAAGTCGAAGGGCTCGCGGAGGAAGATGTCCACATCCGGAGCTTCAGGTCGTGGCCGCAACATCGTGAAGGCCAGCATGTGCTTGTCCCGGATCCATGATTCGCGCTTGGCGGGATCCGTGAAGTCGAGGGGATTGACCGGTGCGCGGGGACGGTGCCCCCGACGCGTCAAAAGACTGATCAAGAGGGCGGCATTCTCCGCGCCCGGAGCGATCACCAGATCGACGTCTTCCGTACCTCGCGAGAAGCCATGGGCGATGACCGCCATGCCTCCAACCACCAGGTAGCGGACACCTGCGGCGTCGAGGTCCTTGATAAGGTCAATGACTTCGCTCGTCTTCATGCCATGGCTGCTAGCAGCATCCGTTCCCGGTTGCAAGACCTCCGACGGCTTCCCCGCAAGTCGGTCCTCCATCCCTGCCGTTCAATATCCTAAACAGAAACCGCCTTGACCGGCGGACACCTTGGGCGATGCTTAAGCGCTTGCGGGCGCACCGCCGCCCACGACCGTCCCAACAACAGGTCACACCCAACCATGGCCGTGAATGCGGCACCCTCGCGGGGCGCCTCCTTCCTTCTCCACGCAGCCGATCCCCGGGATGTCCACACACCCGAGGACACAACGAACGAGATTGTCGAGTTCGCATCCACCGTGCGCCAGTTCATCGCCACGGAGGTGCAGCCCCGCTTCGACGAGATCGATGACTCGCACGGAGCCCCCATCCCCGGCCTCATGCAGGGCCTCGCGGACCTTGGGTTCTTCTCGGCGGAGGTGCCCGAGTCCCTGGGCGGCCTGGGGCTTGGCCTGCGGGACACCATCCCCCTCATCTGCGAACTCGGCCGCGCCGGGAGTTTCGGCGTCGCCGCGATGGTCCACCAGGGCATCGGCATGCAACCCCTCGTCCTGGCGGGCTCCCCCGAACTTACCAGCCAGTACATCGCCGACCTGACCTCCGCGCGGATGCTCGCGGCCTACGCCCTCACCGAACCCGGCGCCGGCAGCGACGCACTCAACGGCACCTCCAACGCCGTCCAGGGGTCCGACGGCCACTGGACCATCGATGGGTCCAAGCAATTCATCACCAACGCCATGTGGGCCGGCATGTTCCAGGTTTTCGCCCAGGTCCCGGGCCACGGCCTGACGGCATTTGTGGTCGAGCGCTCCAACCCGGGCCTCGAGGTGCTCCCCGAGGAGCACAAGATGGGCATTCGCGGCTCCTCCACGTGCGCCCTGCGGCTGAAGGGCGTGCGCGTCGCGCCGGACCGCGTCCTGGGCACCATCGGCAAGGGGCACAAGATCGCGATGAACATGCTGAACATCGGGCGCCTGAAGCTCGGCTCCACGATGGTCGGCGCCATGAAGCAGGTGCTCGCGCACGCCCTGCAATACTCCGGCGAGCGCCGCCAGTTCGGCGCCCCGATCTCCAGCTTCGGCATGACGCGGCAGAAGTTCGCGGAAATGGCCGCGCTCACGTTCGCGGGGGAGGCCATCGCCTCGCGCGTCGCGGGCCAGATTGACCGGCTCGCACTCGAACTGCCCGCCGACCGCACCGGCGGCGGCTCCGCCAAGCTCGCCGCGGCGGAGGAGTTCGCCATGGAGTGCTCCATCTCAAAGTTCTGGCTCACCGAGGCCGCCAACATCTGCGCCGACCACGCCGTCCAAATCTACGGCGGCTACGGCTTCGTGGAGGAGTATCCCGTCGCGCGGTACTACCGCGACCTCCGCGTCTCCCGCCTCTACGAAGGCACCAACGAGATCAACCGCATCAACGTGTGGAGCACCTTCACACGCCGCGTCTTCAAGGGGGGCGACGGCGAGGCCGTGCGCGAGGGCCTGAGGGCCGCGCAGTCGAGCGGGGGGGATGCCGCCGCGCCGGTCCGCCGCGTCGCTGCGCGCTTCTTCGAGGCCGTCCTGGGCCCGCCCGCAACCAAGCCCCCCCGCGTCGAGCAGGACGTCGTCTGGGCCATCGCCGACATCGCCGCCGAGCTGTTCGCCGCCGAAAGTGCCATGAACCGCGCCGCCCGCATACAGTCCGCCGGCGAGATCGCCCGCGACCTGCGGGAACTCGCCGGCCACCTCGGCGCGCTCTCGCTCGCCCGCGCCGCCCGCCTCGTCGCGGACCGCGCAAACTCCATCGCCGGCCCCATCGAGCACGAACTCGATGGAACCCTCCAGCTCGACCTCGCCGCATGCGCCGAGATCGCCCGCGAACGCATCCGCCACGAACGCGCCGCCGCCGCACTCCTCATCGAGGCGGGCAATGAGATGCCCGAGTTCAGATAGCCGTTTCCGGTTGCCGGCTCCGGGCTCCGGCACCACCGCGGAGCACCGACGGACCAACCCGAGACCCGAAGCCCGAAACCTGAGACCACACGGGAACCACAGATGACAGACAACGCCCCGCAAGACGGACATCCCCTTCGCGCACTGACCGCCGTGGCACTCTGCGACGGGCACGACGCGGCCATCGTGGCGGTGTCGCGAACCCTCCGCCAGCACGGCTTCGAGGTCGTCTACATCGGGTTCCA
>CAZUCD010000127.1:0-11095 GCA_964618855.1 uncultured Candidatus Sumerlaeota bacterium | reverse complement strand
CCGCCTTCGCCTTCTTCTTCGGATGGCGGGAGACGATCACGATGCAGACCGGTTGTTGCACCCCCTGAAAGATGCGCGTCGGCACGTCGGGCTGATGCCCCTCGGGAGAGCAGTCGATCACCCAGATGTCGTTCGCCGTGCGGCGCAGGTAATCGCGCATCTTCTGGAAACCGGGTCCGGCCAGAAACCCCGCCACGGTGATGAAGCAGACGACGCCCTCCTTCTTCCCCGGGCCGTGGTCGAAGACCTTCCATGTGGCCCAGCGCCAGAAGTACACATACAGGTTGCGCAAGTGCTTGGCATGGGCGCCAGCCTTCCATTCGCGGGGCGGCTGCCAATCGGCCAGCGGCGCGGCGGCCGCCTCGTCCTCGCGCTGCCCCTCGATCCAGCCGCCCATGCCCTTGGCCTTCTCCTTGTAGGGCGGATTGCCGATCACCACCGTGATGGGCTGCTCGCGCTTGATGCGGTTGGCCTCACGTCGTGACTTGGCAATGGTGTCGGGAAATCCGGGAAACTGTCCCTCGTCGTCCTCTGGATTTCCAAGCGTATTGGTAACGAACATCTGCGGAACAGTCCTTGGCGGCGCCTTGGTGATCGCTTCCATCTCCGCCAGAATGCGCAATTGCGCCACGGCGAACGGCCCGAGTTGAAGTTCGAAGGCGACGAGGCGTCTTGCGGCCTGGGTGATGGCCTCCGGGATGGCGCCCTCGCCCTCGTCTTCCTTCACCGTTTCGGCAATGCGCCGCAGCAGCCCCAGCAGGAAAGTGCCTGTTCCCGTGGCCGGATCCGCTATGCTCACAACAGGAGAAGCGAGCCCCGTGGGGAGCCCGAACCGGGGGCTGCGCAGGATGTCGTCAACGAGGCGCACCATCGCCGCGACCACCTCCGGAGGCGTGTAGTACGAGCCCGTCAGCTTGCGGAGGTCGTTGTCGTAGATGGAGAGGAAGTCTTCGTAGAAGTAGAGCCACGCTTCCGGCTCGCCCTTGGTGATGGAGGGCCAGTCCACCACGTCGAGCACCCGGATGAGAGTTCCCAGCGAGGTTTCCAACGCCTTCTGGTTTTCCGCATCGTCCGTCAGGAGGCGAAGGGCGGCGCCGATCAGTGTGCTGGTGCTCGCAAGCTCCTTCCCAACCACATCCAGTCCCTTCGAGAGTGCGATCCCTTTGGCGCGCGCCATCAGGAGGCCAAATGTAACCGCTTGAGAGTAGCCATCAGCGAAAGTCTGGTCGTTCGCCTGTGGGAACAGGAGCTTCCGCCAGTCTTTTGCAAGGTCCGTGAGCGCTTCGCTCTTGAGGGCCAACTGCTCGGTGACCTCTTCGCGCAGCAGACGGCAAAGGCGCGCGCTGGTGTGGGCGAGTTCGCGGACGTTGCGCGGCGGCGACGGGGCCCAGTGCAGGAAGCTGTCAAAAAGAACGGGGAGCGTGGGAGGGGCCGCCAGGTTCGCGCCGGAGGACTCGATGTCGCCCTCGAGGCGAACCACCGCTCCCACAAGCTCGCCATTGCGCCACAGACTGAACTCGTTGCCGTCGCAGTAAATCAGGTTGGGCAGCGAGGATAGCTTGTGCCACTGGGCCTTGTCGTGAGGATCGCGAAACTTGCGCGGGTCGGCGCCCTTGCCGGGGGCCTTGAGTTCGACGTGGCCGACGAGCGCGCCATGAACGCGAACGGCGTAATCGGGGCGAATCTTCAGGTCACTGATGCGGGCCTCGCCCACGGCGACAACCATCTGGCGCGGCAGGCTGACCATTTCGGCAAGGTCGCTCAATAGCCCCTCGAAGGGCGCGCGGAGTTGGTCCTCGGGTTCACCGCCTCCCGACAGCTTGGCCTTTGCCTGACGGCCGTACTCCGAGATTGCTCGATCCAGGCTCCCGCTCATGCGAGTCATCGCTCTCCGTGTCCATGATGCGATCGATCGCGGGCACTTCGAGTTACGCTGCCGAATCCGCGTGGCGCGCCGCAATCGGGCATCTGCCTTGCACCCTGCGACCGACAAGCGCTTCAGTCCATGCGCTTGGCCAGTTTCGACCCTTCCTCCCCCATGTCCGACAACCTGACCCTCCCACTGATTTCCGATCGCAGCCGCCCGGGGCGGCGCGGCGTCCTTCCCCCCAGTGCATCCGCATCGTCCCGCGCCGCCGCGAAGGCTGCGCTCCCGGAGTCCATGCGCCGACGGGGGGACCTCCACCTGCCGGAAGTCTCGGAACTCGACGCCGTCCGGCACTTCACCCGGCTGTCGCAGCGCAACTACTCGATCGATGGCCAGATGTACCCGCTCGGGTCGTGCACGATGAAGTACAACCCGAAGATCAACGACCGCGTCGCCTCGTTTCCCGGGATCGCGGACCTGCATCCGCTGCAGCAGGACGCGGACGCGCAGGGCATGCTGGCGGTGTTCTGGCACCTGCAGGAGGTGCTGAAGAAGGTGCTGGGCCTGCCCGGCGTGACGCTCGCCCCCGCGGCGGGCGCGCAGGGCGAGTTCACCGGCATGGCCGTCATCCGCGCCTACCACCGCAGGCACTCGCCCCATCGCGACACCGTCCTCATTCCCGACCAGGCGCACGGGACCAACCCTGCGAGCGCCGTCCTCGCCGGATTCAAGGTGAGGGAGATCAAGTCGGGCGCGGACGGCCGCGTCTCCGTCGCGAACCTGAAGGCCGCGATCGACGACCGCACCGCCGCGATCATGCTGACGAACCCGAACACATGCGGCATCTTCGAGTCGGACATCCTGGAGATCGCGCGGCTCATGCACGAGGCCGGCGCGCTGCTGTACTACGACGGCGCGAACCTCAATGCGATCGTGGGACGGGCGCGCCCGGGCGACATGGGGTTCGACTGCGTCCACATGAACCTGCACAAGACGTTCTCGACACCCCATGGCGGGGGAGGACCCGGGGCGGGGCCGGTGGCGGTGAGCGCCCGCCTCGTGCCGTTCCTCCCGGACCCGCGCGTGGTGCGCGAGGGGGACGGCACCTTCCGCATGGGCCGTGCCGGCGAGTTCCCCGACGCGATCGGGCGCGTCATGGGCTTCCATGGCAACGCGGGTGTCCTCGTGCGCGCGCTCGCCTACGCCTGGGCGCAGGGTGGCGGCGGCCTGCGCGACGTGGCGAACTACTCGACGCTCAACGCGAACTACGTCCTCGCCCAGCTCGACCCCGACATCTACGAGGAGCCCTTCGGCCGCCCGTGCAAGCACGAGGCGCTCGTCACCGTGAAGCGCGCGATGAAGGAACGCAACATCAAGGCTTTCGACGTCGCCAAGCGCCTCCTCGACCTCGGCTTCCACGCGCCGACCATGTACTTCCCCCTCGTCGTGCCCGAGTGCCTGCTGATCGAGCCGACGGAGACGGAGACGAAGGAGGAGCTTGACCGCTTCGTCGCCGCGATGAACCAGATCGCCCGCGAGGTTCGCGAGAATCCCGACATCCTGCGCGCCGCGCCGCAGACCACGCCGACCGGCCGCCTCGACGAGGCGGAAGCCGCCAAGCAGCTCAACGTCTGCTGCCGGTGGTAGCGCACAAGGACCGGCGGACGGGGACCAGGGTTCAGAGACGGAGGACCCGAAGCCATCAATCCACGATTCCCCAATCCCGACTCCCGATAGCCGATTCCCCACCCCCGGCATTGCCGATTGCACCGCACGTTCGCGGCATCTTGCATCCTTCTGGAACCTGCCCATGACCTCCCCTCCCACCATTGAAGCCGTCCGAGATGCGCTCCGCGCGGTCGAGGACCCGGACCTCCACCGGGACATCGTGGCCCTGGGCTTCGTGAAGGACATCGCGGTGTCGCCCGCGGGCGATGTCTCGGCGACGGTTGAGCTCACGACGCCGGCCTGCCCCGTGAAGGAACAGCTCAAGTCGCAGTGCGAGGAGGCGATCCGCGCGCTGCCCGGGGTGACGTCGGTCAAGGTGACGATGACGGCGATGGTGCGGGCTGCAAGCCCCGCCGCCGGGCGGGCGCCGATCCAGGGCGTGAAGAACATCATCGCCGTCGGCAGCGGCAAGGGCGGCGTCGGCAAGAGCACGACCGCCGTGAACCTCGCCGTTGCGCTGTCGCGCCTCGGCGCGAAGGTCGGCCTGCTTGACGCGGACATCTACGGGCCAAACGTGCCCGGCATGATGGGGGCGTCGGGCCGCCCACGCGTCATCGAGAACCGCATCATCCCGCTCGAGGCGCGCGGGCTGTCCATCATGAGCATGGGCTTCATGGTGAACGACGACCAGCCCCTCGTGTGGCGCGGGCCGATGCTCCACGGCGTCCTCAAGCAACTCCTCCACGACGTGAAGTGGGGGGAACTCGACTATCTGGTGATCGACCTGCCCCCGGGGACGGGGGACGTGCAGCTCTCGCTGGCGCAGGCGGTTCCCGTCACGGGGGCGGTCGTGGTCACGACGCCGCAGAACGTCGCCCTGCAGGACGCGAAGAAGGGCATCGTCATGTTCCAGAACACCCAGGTGCACATCCTGGGCATCGTGGAGAACATGGCCTACTACCTTTGCCCGAAGTGCGGGCACCGGGACGAGATCTTCGACGCGATGGGTGGCGAGAACGCGGCGAAGCGCTACGGGGTTCCCTTCCTCGGCAGGCTCCCGCTGAACACCCAGATCCGCGAGGCGATGGACCGCGGGACGCCCGTCGCCGACGATCCGGGGAGCGAGTTCGGCCGCGTCTACCGCGAGATCGCCGAGCGCGTGGCGCAGCAGGTGAGCATCCTGAACGCCAAGAAGTCCTTCGCCGTCACCCAGGCCTGACCCCCTGCCGATGGCGACGCCACCCAACCCGGCCGATCCTGCCGCGCTGCGCGCGAGGATCGAGGAGTTGGAGAGCCGCATCGCCGTCCTCGACGAAATCATCGCCCACAGCCCCGGGCACTTCCACGTCTTCGACGCCGACGGCAGGCTCGTCTACGCCAGCCTCTCGGGCCTCCGCATTCTCAGGCGGTACGGCATGGACGTGCTGGGGAGGAACTGGCGGGACCTGAGCTTCCCGCCCGAGCTGATGAGCTTCTGCGAGGCGGAGCTCCGCGAGGTCGCGATGAGCGGCTCGGCCGTGAGGCGGAAGATTCGGCTGCCGACCGATGCCGGTCCGCGCGACTTCGAGTACCGGCTCCTGCCCATCCGCGACGATGCCGGACGGATCACGCACGTGCTCCTGGTGGCGCGCGACATGACGGAGACCCGCGCCGCGCAGGCCGCCGTCCACCAGCGGCTCCGCATCGAGCGCCTCCTCGCGACGCTCTGCCAGCAGTTCCTCAGCGTCGCCGCGGAGGACGTGGACCTCGAGATCTCGCGCGCGCTCGAGCGCATCGGCGACTTCGACAACGTGGACCGCGCGTACCTCTTCGAGATGTCCCCCGACGGCACCACGACGACAAACACCCACGAGTGGTGCCGCGATGGCGTGTCGCCGCAGATCGGCAACCTCAAGAACCTCGAGGTGGACGACTTCAAGTGGTTCTTCGACCAGCTCTCCGAGGGCCGCGTGGTGCACATCCCCGCCGTGGCGGACATCCCGGACGAGGCGGCGGACTTCCGCACGCTCCTCCAGTCGCAGGACATCCGCTCGCTTGTCTGCATCCCTGTCATGCGCAACGGGAGGCTGATCGCGTTCCTCGGGTTCGACGCCGTGCGGGGGGAGCGGACGTGGTCCGTGGACGACACGCACCTGCTGCGCGCCGCGGGGGAGATCCTGGTCCACGCGCGCGAGCGCAAGCGCGCCGAGGAGGCGCTCCGCCAGTCGCCCCTCTTCCTGCGCGCCATTGCGGAGAGCATCCCCGGCGCCCTTGCATACATCGACTCCGCCGAGCAGATCCGGTTCGCGAACGAGGGGTTCCGGCGGGCCCTCGGCGCCACCGAATCCAACCTGCACGGGTGCTCGCTGCGGACCGTCCTCGGGGAGAAGAGCTACCAGGGGTGGCGGCACGCCCTGCGCCGCGTGATGTCGGGTGAGGAAGTGACGACGTCGCTTCCCGGGTTCGCGGAGCGCGCCGACGGCGGCCCGTCCATCACGCTCGTGCCGCACCGCGAGGGGGATGCGATCGCCGGGTTCGTCGCCTACGCCGCGTGAGGCCTCCCGCGCCGCTGTGGTAGCTCGACGATGCGGGCCCCCCCGTGCACTTTTGCTTTCGACTCCCCCGGGCCCCCGCCCGTAAGCATTCCGCACCCCATGGGAGAAAGCTGATGCCTGACAGCCTGCTCCATCGCTTTGTGCTCGCCGGCGGCGTGGTGATGGTGTTCCTCGTGCCGTGCGCCGTGCTCGCAGTGGCCTTTGCCGTGCAGGGCTTCGTGAACCTCCGCCGTTCGAGGACGAACCCCGCGGGCTTCGTGCGCGAGCTTTGGGACGCGCGGCGCTCCGGGGCCGGGGACGCCGCGCTCGCCGTCCTCGAGCGCGAGGCCGGCCGCCACTCGCTCGCCGCCATCGTGCGCAACACCCTCGCCGCGCGCGAGGCGTCCCCGGCCACCGAGCCCGTCGTCCTCCTGCGCGAGCAGATCGCCGACGAGACCGACCGCCTGCTCCACGAAAACTCGCAGCTCGGCATCCTCTACAGGCTCTGCCCGCTCATCGGCCTCGTGGGGACGATCCTCGGCATGATCCGGGCCTTCATGGAGTTCTCGCTCTCCCCGGAGCCGCGGATCGAGAACCTCGCCGCGGGCGTGATGACAGCGCTCGTCGCCACCGCATGGGGCATCGGCATCGCCTGCTTCTCCTTCCTCTTCTTCTCGATCCACCAGAGGCGGGTGTTCCGGCTCGAGCAGTTCGACTTCATCTTCGACGGGGAGCTTGCCCTCCACGCGGTGACGGGCGAACCGGTCGGGACCAGCCTGCGCACCGCGCGCGAGAGGAACCTCCTCGCATGACGGCGCGCTACCGCCGCAGGCGCCCGCACGGGGACGACGGGGACGATGGCGTCAACATCGTCTCGCTCCTCGACGTGATCCTGAACCTGCTGTTCTTCTTCATGGTGGGCGCGACGTTCGAGAAGTCCGTCTCCTCGCTCCGCGTGCAGATCCCGACGGTGAGCGAGAAGGGTGAGTCCGTGCGCGCGCGGCAGGACGACGTCGTGCGCGTGCAGGTGGACGCCGATGGGCACCTGCTCCTCGAGGGCGTGCCGGCGACGCGGGCCGAGGTGGTCGAGCAGCTCCGCGCCGCGGTGGCCACGGGGACCGCCAAGCGGGCCCTCGTCGAGGCCGACGCCAACGCCACCGTGCAGTCCTCCATCACCGCAATCGACGCCTGCCGGCAGGCGGGCATCACCGACGTCATGCAGGTCGTTCGGCTCAAGCCCGAGCGCGCGCCGGCTCCGTGAGCGAGCCGGCGGAGATCGCGGGGGCCCTCGCGCTGGTGGAGGCGGGGCGGCGCGAGGATGCGCTCGCGCTCCTCGCGGACCTCGCGCGCCGCGAGGACCTCCGCATCCGCGCCACGGGACATCGTGCATGGCTCCTGCGCTCCATGGGGCGACTGCCGGAGGCCATCGAGGAGTGGACCTGGCTGCTGGAGTTGCAGCCGGGGGACGCCGAGGTCGAGGCGCTGCGCGCGGAGGCGAGGCTGCGGCTCGGGGACACCGCGGGCGCCGCCCGTGGTGCCGCCACCGCGCTTGCCGCCGATCCCATGAACACGCGCGCGTTCCGGGTCCTGGGTGAAGTGCGCGACGTCGTCCGCAGGGAGCCAGCGCCGCCACCGCACCCCGCCCATGAGCCGGGGCCGGTCACGCCGTTCTCCCCCCTTAACCCGACGATCGCGCTGCTCGAGTCCGAACCTGTCGGCGCCTGCGCCTCCGTCCATCCGGAGGCCGGCCGCTTCCTCTACGGCCTCGTGCGGCTGCTGCGGCCGGCTACCGTGGTCGAGACCGGATCGTGGCTGGGATACTCCGCGCTGTGCATCGCGCAGGCGCTGGAGGACAACGGGGGCGGGCACCTGCACGCGTTCGACCTCTTCGGCGAGCGTCCGGGCTGGGGCACATCGATCACAGGTCCGTGCACGGATTCACTCGCGGTGGCGCGCGCGCACGCGGAGCACGCCGGGCTCTCCCACCGAATCACGTTCCGCGCGGGCGACTCCTCGCAGGGGATTCGGGACACGTTCGCTGGCAGGGCGGACGCAGTGGACTTCGCATTTGTGGATGGCGACCACCGGGCGCGCGGGGTCCTGCGCGACTGGGAGGCGCTCGATGCCGCGATGCGGCCCGGCGCGCTCATCGTCCTGCACGACACGGAGCCGTCCGTGTGCGGTTGGTACGGCCCGCGGTACCTGATGGAGGAGCTCGCGCAGCGCCACCCAACACGCTGGAGGGCGGTCATGATCCCAACTGCGGGGGGTGCGGGGATGGGCGTCCTGCAGAAGCTCGGGGCCGGGGTGACCCCATCGTGGCGCCCCGGCATCCTGGACACGTTGAGGGACATGGCGGGGGCGCGTTCCGCGTTCGGCAGCATAGCGGGTGCGCGGGGCAGCCGCGGGCTATAGTTCGAGCGATTCCGCCATCAGCAGCCTGAGTCCACGCGGCCCGGCGGCGAGGGGGATCGGCTCGGCCAGGCAGGCCGGGAGGAACCACGAGTCACCCAGCGCGATGGGGCGCCCGTCACCCCGCCCCCAGTCCCCGCACCCCTCGACCGCGCACGCGACCCATCCCGTGCGTTTGCCGGAGGGAATGCGCAGCACGGCATGCGCGCCCGGCGGCACGTCGAACAGGCGGATGCGGAAGTACTCGTTCGAGAGAAGCCCGCGCTCGACGATTCCGTGGGGGGAGATGGGCGGAATCCGGCGCACCTCCACGGGGGCCCCGTCGAAGTTGGCCACCTCCATCCCGTGGTCGATGTGGAGTTGCCGCGCGGGCTGGCGGTTCCAGTCCCACAGCCGGAACGTCGTGTCGGAGACCTGCTGGACCTCGCAAAGCAGCGTGCCGCCCAGGATCGCGTGGATGGTTCCCGGGAGCACGGCGACGAAGCAGCCCGGCGCGATGGGGACGCGGCGCAGGAGGGCCTCCGCATCGCCGCCGGCGAGGGCCTCGCGGAACCGCTCCCGCGTGACGCCGGGCAGCGTCCCGAGCACCAGCTCCGCCCCAGGCACGCAGTCCAGGATGTACCAGCACTCCGACTTGCCGCGGTCGGCGTGGCGCGCCCTCAGGCACCAGGCGTCGTTGGGGTGGACCTGCACGGAGAGATTCTCCTCGGCGTCGAGGAACTTGACGAGGAGGGGGTGTCGCTCCGGCGCGTGGGGCCTGCCGATCAGCTCGCGCGGGTGGCGGCGAAGGAGCGCCCCGAACGTCAGCCCCGCGAAGGCGCCGTCGGCGATGGATGACAGGCCGTGCGAATGGTCGGAGAGCTCCCACGACTCGCCGATGCGGGCATGAGGCGGGGCGTGCTTGCCGAGCAGGCCGCGCAGGCGCGTCCCACCCCAGGGACGCTCCGAGAACGAGGGGGCGAGCCTGAGGGGACGGTTGAGCTGAAGGGGCGAGTCGCGGTCGGGCAGGTTCGCGTCCATGGCGGGGCAACTCCACGATGCTGCCGGGTACCGGTGCAAGGCGGCAGGTGGTCGCGGCACCTTGGCCATGGGGTTTCGGTTTGCGGTTTGGCGGACCTCGGCGGCCAATGTCCGGGATCGACCGGGATTCGTGCGGCGGGGGTTCGGGGCCGCACCCGGCGTTTCCAGGAGCTGCCAGGGCGATGGGACTCTTCGACCGAATCAAGAAGGATGGGCCGGAGCCGGCCGCGAAGCCACGCGTGGTCTCCGACACGCCGACCGAGCGCGCCCTGATCGTGCCGGGGGCGAAGTCGCCACCCCCGATGCCCCCGATCGAGCACAAGCCGTCGGCCCCGCCCCCGGTCCGCCCCGGACTGACCCGGCTCCCCGCCAAGGCCTCCCCGCCCGAGACGAACTCCGACGCGACCGACACGGAGTCGAGCTCCATGGGCTGGGTGGCGCCGCCGACCCAGTACATGAGCGAGCCGACGCCGGCGATGCACCCCCCCGCGCCGAGGCAGGCGCCCGCCCCAGCGCACGCGCCGCAGCGCCCGGTGTCCGTCCCGCGCCCCTCGATCTCGGGGGCCACGCGCCTGAGCGTCGACCTGCGCGCCCTCCTGGGCGAGGCCGTGCGCGTGGGCGCCTCCGACCTCCACCTGACGCGCAACATGCCCCCGGTCATCCGGCTGGACGGCTACCTGAACGCGCTGGAGGCGCCGCCGCTGACGGAGGAGCAGTGCACGCGGCTCATCATGGGGCTGCTGACACCGGAGCAGCGGGCGCGGTTCGAGGCGGAGTGGGAGCTGGACCTGTCGCTCGAGTACCCCGACATCGGGCGCTTCCGCGTGAACATCCACCGACAGCGAGGCAACATCGAGGCCGCCTTCCGCGTCGTGAACGACGTGATCGTTCCGATCCGCAAGCTCGGCCTCCCCCCGGTCGTGGAGGAACTCGGACGCAGGAACAGCGGCCTCGTCATCGTGACCGGCCCGACGGGAAGCGGCAAGACGACGACGCTCGCCGCCATCGTGGACCAGATCAACCACGAGCGCCAGGCCATGATCATCACCGTCGAGGACCCCATCGAGTACGTCCACCGCAACCACCGCGCGATCATCAAGCAGCGCGAGGTCACGAGCGACACGCACTCGTTCACCAGCGCCCTGCGGCACGTCCTGAGGCAGGACCCCGACGTGATCGTCGTGGGCGAAATGCGCGACCTCGAGACGATCCGCACCGCGCTCGTCTCCGCCGAGACGGGGCACATGATCTACTCGACGCTCCACACGCCGGACGCGATCCAGACCATCGACCGCATCGTGGACGTCTTCCCCCCGCACCAGCAGGAGCAGACGCGCATCCAGCTCGCGAACACGCTGCAGGGCGTCGTGGCGCAGCAGCTCATCCCGGTGCCCGGAAACCGCGGGCGCGTGGTGGCGGTGGAGGTGCTCATCGCCACGACGGCCGTCCGCAAGATCATCCGCAGCGCGAAGACGGAACAGCTCATGACGATCTTGCAAACCAGCAGCGAGCACGGCATGGTCACGATGGACAAGTCGCTGAAGGAGCTCTACCTCAAGGGCCTGGTGAGCTACGAGGACGCGGTCTCGCGCTGCAAGAGCCCGGAGAACTTTGA
>CAZUCD010000126.1:0-11098 GCA_964618855.1 uncultured Candidatus Sumerlaeota bacterium | reverse complement strand
AACCTGAGTTGGCGCACGCGGGAGGATCGCGCGCTGAGGAACTACAATCCGATGCGGCTGAGTTCCGTGGAGGCGGCGACGAAGGACGAGGTCGCCGTCCGCGAGTTCCTCCTGGGCCCCTCGGGTCGGACGGAGGTCTGGAGTGCCCCCGCGCCTGAGGGCCCCTTCACGAGGATCGAGGGGACCAGGCTCCGAGTGCTCGAGCCAAACCGCATCATCCTCGACCTTCCGGCGGGGACGCCAGCGACCGGCTACCTGTTCACGAACGAGGCATTCCACGATGGGTGGGTCTACCGGGACGGGCAGGGCGCGTGGCATCCTTCAGTCGCAGGAGGCCCGCACGGATGGCTGAGGGGGATGCCTGCCGCGACTGCGCGGGGCTCGCTCACCATGGAGTACCGTCCCGCGGTGTTTCTCCCGTCCCTCGGGATCAGCCTGGCCGCCCTCGCGGCGGCGCTGGCGCTCCTGTTCCGGCCCCGGGGTTCCTCCGCCGCTACTTGACGACGCGGAGAATCTCCGACCCCTTCGCGTCCAGTGCCGCGACGGCGTCACGGATGGCGCGGGCCTCCTCCTCGCGGCCGAGTCGGTACAGGGCGATTCCCTCCGGAGCGCGGGCGCGTGGGGGAAACTGGCGTGTGGCGCGCGGCTCGTATGCGGAGAGCAACTCCAGCCACGCCTGCCGTGCACCCTCCGTGTCGCCCGCGGCGGCGCGGACGTCGCCTTCGGCAAGCCAGTAGATGCGGTCGCGGTATGCCCTGGCGGCCTGTGAGTCGCCGTTGGGGGACCGAAGCAATGCGGCGTCGCGAAGTCGGGCCTGGGCACCGGGAATGTCTCCCGTGGCCGCGAGGGCACGCGCCAGGATGGCGTTCGCCGCCACGAAGGCGTTCTGGCGCGAGGGGGATGCCCCGTGGATGCCGTCGGCGAGGATGGCTGCGGACTCGGCCAGGTCGGTGACGGCCTCCGCGGCGTTCCCGCCGGCGAGGAGGCTCTCCCCGCGCGTTCGCTTCACGCGGGCGAGGCTCTCGCGAAGCCGGGCGTTCGCCCGGTCCGACTCGATGAGCTGCCTCCAGAGGTCCTCCGAGGCGGAGGCGTCCGCAATCGCCGCGGCGAAGTTGCCCGCCGCGTCGTGGGCGAGCGCGCGCGTGGCGATGGCGACGGCGAGTTCGGCGGTGAGCAGCGTCCCGCGCTCGGGGTCCTCCGCGCGCAGGACCTCGAGCTGCCGCGTCGCGCTCGTGCAGTGCGCGACGGCCTCCGTGGAGCGCCCGAGCTCGATGAGCGCGCGTGCGAGGTGGTCGTCAAGCTGCGCAAGGAGCAGCCGGTCGTTGAATGTGCTCCCCCCGGCTGCGATCCTGGAGGCCTGGATGCGGCGCATGGCTTCCTCGGCGGCCGATGCCTCCCCCACGAGGAGGCGCAACTGAGCGAGGCGATCGTGGAGGAGGTGGCTCTCACGGATGGAGATCGCATCGCGCGGGTCGAGCAGGCGCTCGTTCTCCGTGGCGCATTCGGAGGCGATGCTGATCAGCGCGACCGACTCGCTCTCCTGCGCATCCTCCGCGAGGACGCGCGCGAGCATGAGTGCGGCGTTGGCCCGCGCGTTGAGCAGCCGGGCGTTGGCGGGCTCGTGCGCGAGGATGCGGCCTGTCAGGGCGACGGCCTCCCGGCCGGCGGCGAGCCCATCGTCAAGCCGGCCCGCGTTGAAGCACATGTCCGCAAGCCGCTGCAGCGACCCGGCGAGGAGGACGGCGGCGCTGGAGCGGGCCGGGTCGAGCTCCAGCAGCCGCCGGTAGGCCTGCGCGGACTGCCGCTGCGACTCGATCGTTTCCACGGTCATGCCGAGTTCGTTCTGGTAGGTTCCGGTTGTGGAGAGGATGGACCCGAGGTTCTCCCATGCGTCGCGTCGGAGCGGGTTGGCCTCCGCGAATGCATGGGCGCGCGCGGACGCCCCCTTCAGGGCATCGACCGCCGCTGTCCGCTGGTCGAGGTTGTAGAGCGCGCCGGCGAGCCAGGTGCGGGCGACGACGGTGTCCTGCTGCATGCGCTCGTCGCCGGGGAAGGCGGCGGCGATGGAGTCGGCGAGTTCGACCCCGCGCTGCGCGACGGGGAGCGCGTCCGCCATGCGGCCAAGTGCCATGAGGACGCCCGCGCGGCGCTGGTGCGCGACCACGTAGCCGCGCGCCGCGTCGGCTATCTCCGGCGTCGCGCGGTAGATCTCCTCCGCAAGGCGGGTCTGCTCGTCCGACAGGGGCTCCGCCTCGGCATGCCTGTTCATGGAGCCAAGCAGGACGATGGTGTTGTTGAGCACGGCGAGGCGCTGGCGCGCCCAGATGTTGTTCCGTGGGTCGCGCTCGCGGAGCGCGCTTGCGATGGACAGTGCCTCCTTGAACGCCTCGAGCGCGGCGTTGCGGTCGCCGACGCGCTGCAACTGCGTGGCGAGGGAACTGAGCGCGCCAATGAGGGAGCTGGGCAGGGAGGGCTGCGCGGGATTGGCGGCGATGGCCGTGCGGAGGATGGCGATGGCGCGGCGGCACTCCGCGATGGCGTCATCCGTGCGGCCGTTGAGGGAGTACCACTCCGCGGCCGCCTGGCTGGCCATGGCGGCGTTCGTGGCGGCATCCGCCTCGCCGGGGAACTTCGCGGCGATCTCGGAGACGACCTCGCGAAGGCGCGTGAGCGACGCCTCGCCAGCCTCCCTGCGATTCATGCGCCCGAGAAGTTCCGTCCGGTTCCGCAGCGCGATGGCCAGGCGCGCGAGGGAGGTCGTCGTGCCGCCGTCGCCGCGCACAACCTCCTCCTGGAGCGAGATCGCGCGCTCCACGACGGCGAGGGACCCCTCGATGTTCCTGCCCTCGCCGAGTGCCTGCGCGAGGCCGCCGAGCGTTTCGCCGAGCTCGCCCCGCAGGCGGAGGGACTGCGGTTCCGCGGCGATTGCCCGCTCCAGCAGGCGCACGGCCTCCTGCGAGGCCGTGATGGCCGCATCGATGTCGCCGAGCCTGCGATGGAGGAGGGACCGCTCCTGCTGGAGCCGGATCGTGCGCGATGTCCACTCCGGGGATTGCGCATCGGAGGGGGGAAGCGTCGAGAGGATGTCCTCGAGCTGGTCCGCGGCGGACCTCTGGAGGCTGGAGTTCCCGCGGCGCCGGGCGGCGTCCATGACGGAGATGAGGCCGTCCGCGGCGGAAATGCGGTCGGCCGCGGGGAGCCTGTCGAGCGGAAGCGAACGGTAGTATCCGAATGCGCGCTCCATCGCAGGATCGAGGAGGTCGAGGCGGTCGAGGGAGGCGAGCCGGTTTGTCATGTCGCGCAGGACGAACCGGGCGAGTTCGTCGGACTTGGCGCGCGCATCCTTGGCGAGGTCGCGCTGCTCCTCTGCGAGGGCGCGCTGGGCGGCCTCGGCGTCGCGGGATGCGGCGAGCTTGCGCGTGAAGAACGCGCCCCCAATGATGGTGAGCGCGAGGAGAAGGATCGACGCGGTGATGGCGAGCCGGCGCGTGCGTGCGCGCTCGGCGGCAAGCTGCTCCGCGCGGGCGACGTCCGCGAGGAGCCCCTCCCGCGTGCCCGCCTCCTCGAGGCGCTCGGCCTGGAGCCGCGCGAGCACGAGGTCCCCGTTTCGGAGCGCGAGCCTCGCATGGGCGGAGAAGACCTCCCTGCGCAGGGGGGCGAGTTCGGGGTTGGCGATCCACATGCCGGCGGCCTGCTCGATGAGCGCTCCCGCCTGGTTGAACGAGGCATAGTCGGCATTCCCCGCCGACAATACGCCCCGGGCGCGCTCCGCGAGGGCGCGCGATTCGCGGCGCTTCGACTCGCCGGAGAGGTGCGCCTGCAGCGCGGCGATGAACTCCTGCGCCGTGGCGGGCCGGTCGGCCGGTTCCCTCCGCAGTGCGTGCAGGCAGAGCTCCTCGAGGTCGGGGGGAATCTCGCGGTTGGGGGCCCGCTCCGACGGGGGCTGCACGACGCCCTCGTGCGCGCGCATGAAGGCGCGGTGGACCGATTCGTCCTCGTGCGGGTAGGTGCCCGTGAGGATGAAGTAGAGCGTGCCACCAAGGAGGTAGATGTCCGTCCACGTGCCGATCCCCGCGGCGCTCGCGATGGTCTGCTCGGGGGCCATGAGCGCGGGCGTGCCCGACGGGTTGGAGGCGGTTGCGCGGCCCTCCAGCATGGGGAGGCCGAGTTGGCGCGCGTCCTCGAGTTGCTGCTCCCCCCCGACGAACATCGCGAGTCCCCAGTCGATCAGGAGCACCTCGCCGAACTCGCCCAGCATGACCTGCGCGGGCTTCAGGTCGCGGTGGACGATGCCGCGTGAGTGCGCGAACGCGACCGCCTGCGAGACGGCGATTAGGATCGGCAGGTGCCGCGCGAGGAGCTCCGCCGGGGAGATGCGCTGCAAGTCCTGCGCGAGGGCGCGGTCCCACGGCGTCCCCTGCACGAACTTCATGGCAAGGATGGGGGCACCCTTCGGGTCCCTGCCGAGGTCGTGCACGGGCAGGATGTTGGGGTGCTCGAGGCGCGCGGCGAAGACGGCCTCGCGGCGGAACTCCTCCGCAACCTGGCCGGCGTCCACCCCGCCGTCGCGCAGGCGGTCCGGCCGCACGGCCTTGATCGCGACCACGCGGCCGAGGCTGACCTGCACGGCCTCCCACACCTCGCCCATGCCGCCCGTGGCGACGCGCCGCAGGAGTCGATACCCGGACTCGGGCGCCGCGACCCGGATCTCGTGCGGCTCACCCGCGGGGGGAACGGAAGTGGCCAGGTCGCCCCCCGCCTCCCCCGCGAGGGGAACGGTCAGCGAGACGCGGCCGGTCCCATGGTAGGAGAGGGTGGCGTGCTCGGGAAGGTCCTGGGGTGCCTGTGCTGACTCCATCTTGTTGCCTCGCCGAGAGAGGCTGGAGCCCGGCTGGGGCGAGTCGCAAACAAGATCGCAAACTGTGCGAAGGTTCGGGAATCGTGTGGCGTCGGGGACGGGTCGGGCCCAATCCGACTTGGCACGACACGGGCACCGCGGAGTGGGGCATCCCATTTCGCCCCAGGCTGGGCGTGGCGGAGACCACCATGAAGATTGCCATCGCGGGACTCATCGCACTCACGACAGCGGCGACTGCCCTCGCCGGGAGCAACCAGCCTCGCCCGATCCCGGAGACCGGCACGGCGATCCGCGTGGGGGGGAACCTCGACGCAGTCGCGACGTGGAACGCGAGGAAGGGGAAGTGGCGCAGCGGTGCGAGCGACATCGACACGGCGTTGCCGGAGGGCTACCCGCCACCGACGCCACCGGGCGCGATCGACATCAAGGCCTACCCCCCGGTGCGCCGCGCCGAGATCGCCGACGAGGGCAACAATGGCTTCATGCCCCTCTTCCGCCACATCCAGCGCAACAACATCGAGATGACCGCCCCGGTCGAGATGGACTACCGGACGAGCGGCACGGCCACGCTCCGCACGGAGTCCATGAGCTTCCTTTACCACACGCCGGAACTCCACGAGACCGGCACCGACCCGAAGGACGCGCGGATCACGATCCGCGACGCGGAGCCCGTCACGGTGCTCTCACTCGGCGGACGCGGGTCGTACGAACGAAGGCGCGTGCAGCGCGATGTCGCGACGCTGCGCGATTGGATCTCCCGCAGCAGGGACTGGGAGGAGGCCGGGGAACCGCGCGCGTTGATGTACAACGGCCCTTCGATGACGCCGTGGAACAAGTGGCTGGAGGTTCAGATCCCCGTGAGGCCCCGCGAGAACCCGGCAGTCAAGGCGGGCCCGTGACGCAGGGTCCCGAGCGGCTCACCCGCACCGGAACAACTCCGGCCGCGTCTCCGGCGTGACGCAGAGCTCCGGGAAGTAGGGTGGGTCCACGAGCTTGTCCGCGAGGGGTTCAATCCACTTTTCCCAGGCTGCGGCGGCTCTCACCTGCGCCGACGAGATCGGGACCCAACCCAGCATTTCCGCCCCAATGAAGTGGATCGAGGTGACGTCCCTTCCGGAGCCCGAGAGGTACACGAGCTGCCCATCGACGCGCACGATGCGGTGTTCGGATGCCTGATCGGGACCGTGCGGGACAACTTCCGCCCCACGGGAGGAGAACTCCCCGAGCACAGCCGCGACGGTCGAAATCGCGAGCGCGACGCGGAGCGAGTCGGGCTCGTCGAAGTGCGCGCCGAAGCTCCCGCAGATGCGGAAGTACCTGAGCGCCGCCACCCAGCGCTTCAGGTCGCGCGTCCTGTAGGGACCAAGGACCATCGCCCGTCCCCCTACGGCGAGAGGGGCGGTCCGAGGAATGTGATGCCGTGCTTGGCGAACTCCGCGGCTACCTGCTCGGGAGTCATGGCCGGCTGGCCGCTTCACGGCTCGGGGTCGCGAACGGCGCGGAACGGGACTTCCAGCCCCGCCGGGGTGCATGTGATCAGCAGGCGCCCCAACCCCGTGCCGATGTTTCGGAATGCGTGCACCGAACCGCGCGGCGCGCACGCGAAACTCCCCGCCTCGCAGACGAACTCGCGCCCGTCGATGGAGAACTTGAACCGTCCCTCGAGGATGAAGAACATCTCGTCCTCGCGCTCGTGGCGATGGAGCGGGGGCCCTTCGCCCGCCGGGATCGGTCCCTCGAAGATGAAGCAGCGCCCCCCCGTGGAGCTGCCGTCGGCGAGCACGCGCACGCCCCCGCCGATGATGCTGAATCGCTCGCCCTCGCCCGCGGCCAGCGCGACTGTCCGCGCCGGCACGTCATGTCCCGGCCCGCCGTGCGTCATGTTGAGAGAATCTCCGCCCGATGTGAACCCCCGGCCACTCCCTGCACGGGGAGCACCCGGAGCAAGCCCGAGATGCTGCGGCCGCGGCCGGGCGCTCACGCGGGAATCCCCGCCGGCCAGGTCCCCCTGTGGTGCCCGGGGCGGGACTTGAACCCGCACGGCCCTCGCGGACCTGCGGCTTTTAAGGCCGCTGCGTCTGCCGATTTCGCCACCCGGGCGTGCCAGGAATCTGGACCGGACGCTCTTCCACCGCGAGGGGATTTCGCTGCTGGAGCGCGGTGAGGATTGGCCCAGACCGTCACGCTCCGACCTACCACAATGATGGCCGGATGGGCCGCCCCGTCCCAGACCAGTGGCAGAACGCAGCGACGGCCGTGGGTGCCCGGCGTCGCCGTTCCGGGGTGCGCCACAGCCAGCCGCGAATCCTCGCCTTTACCCACCGGGCCCCCGCCGGCCTACTGGGCCCGTTCGTCCCACCACAAAGCGCAGGGGTACAATCATGCAGAACATTCCGGCGAATCCCATGTGGCGACTCCTTGGGCTCATGTTCCGCGTCCATCCATGGCATGGGGTGGACATCGGGCGGAACGCGCCGGACGTGGTGACGGCCTACATCGAGATCGTGCCGACGGACACGGTGAAGTACGAGCTGGACAAGGATTCGGGACTCCTGCGCGTGGACAGGCCGCAGCGCTACTCGAACATCTGCCCGGCGCTCTACGGGCTGATACCCCAGACGTTCTGCGGTGAATCCGTCGGGGAGTACTGCACCGAGAAGTCGGAGCGCGACGACCTCGTCGGCGACGGGGACCCGATGGACATCTGCGTCCTGACGGAAAAGGACATCCCCCGCGGGGACATCCTCGTCGAGGTCATCCCGATCGGCGGCCTGCGCATGGTGGACCGCAACGAGGCGGACGACAAGATCATCGCAGTCCTGCGAGGGGATGCGGTCTACGGCAACATGACCTCCATCGAGGAGTTGCCGGAGATCCTGGTGGATCGCCTGCGGCACTACTTCCTGACCTACAAGAATGGGCCGGACAATCCGGTGCCTGTCTGCGAGATCACGCACGTGTACGGCAGGGAGGAGGCGCACGAGGTGATCCGGCGCAGCCGCGCGGACTACCAGGCGAAGTTCTCCGGCATCGAGGTCCTCGCGACGCCGACGGGTCGCAAGGGGGAGGACGGCGCGGCTCGCGCGCGCAAGGGGCGGGGACGCAAGCGCGAGGAGGGGTGAGGATGGGCTTCGGCTGATTGGTTTCGGACTCGGGATCCAAGGACCCGGAGGTTGGTTCTTCGGCCTGTCTTTGTTCGACTCCCTGGCTTTTCGACTTTCTGACTTCTGGACCTTTCGACTTTTCGACCTCCCGATTTCTCGACCTTCGAATCCCGACTCCCCTTGGCCTCCCTGATCCTCACGACGTTCGTCCTCGTCTATGTCGGGATGATCTTTGGTGGATTCCGGGGATTGGCGCTGGACCGGACGGGGATCGTGCTCCTCGGTGCGATCGTCATGGTGTCCTCCGGGGGGCTGAGCCTCGAGGAGGCTTGGCGTTCGATCGACGTGCCGACGATCGCGCTGCTGTTCGGGCTGATGGTCGTGTCGGCGCAGTTCCGGTTGGGCGGCTTCTACACGTTTGTCTCGCTGAGGCTGGAGCGCGTTGAGTCGACGCCGGGCGCCTTCCTGGCTCAATCGATGGCGCTGGCGGCGGCGCTCTCGGCGCTCCTCGCGAACGACATCATCTGCCTGGCGATCACGCCCGTGCTGATCGACATATGCTCGCGGCGGGGGCTGAACCCGATGCCGTACCTCATCGGGCTGGCATGCGCCTCGAACATCGGGAGCGCGGCGACGCTCATCGGCAATCCGCAGAACATGCTGATCGGGCAGGTGCTTGCGCTCGACTTCGCGCGCTATGCGGCGCAGGCGTTCCTCCCCTCGGCGGCCGCGCTCGCGGCTGCGTGGTGGATTATCGCCCGCGCCTACCGGGGAAACCTGCACCGCGCCTTCTCCGTCCCCCGGCACGAGATGCCCGAGTTCAACCCCTACCAGACCGGGATGGGCGTGGTGGTGCTCGGCGTGCTGGTCGCGGTGTTCCTGTGGGGAGGATTCCCGAGGGAGATCGCCGCGCTCGCCGCCGCGGGCGTGCTCCTGCTCAGCCGCCGCATGGCCTCCCCGAAGTTCCTCGGGCTGGTGGACTGGAACCTTCTCCTCATGTTCTTCGGGCTGTTTGTCATCAACGGGGCGATGCAGCACTCGGGGCTGCTGGAGGCCGGCGTGCGCCGCGCGATGGAGCTCGGCGTCGACCTTGGCAGCGCGCCGTGGCTCTTTGGCGTCACGCTCGTGCTCTCGAACACCGTCTCGAACGTCCCCGCCGTGATGCTGCTGCTCCCATCGACGACGCACCCCGACGCCGGGCTGATCCTCGCGCTGGTCAGCACGTTTGCCGGGAACCTGATCCTCGTCGGGAGCATCGCCAACATCATCGTGGCGGAGCAGGCGGCGAAGCTCGGGATCGACTTCAGCGCACGGGAGCACATGCGCTGCGGCATCCCCGTGACCCTCGCCTCGCTGGTGATTGCGGCGGTGTGGCTGGCGGTCGCGTAACCCTCCCTACCGCGCCCCCTCCGCCTCCAGCTTCCTGATGCGGTCGCGGATTTCGCCTGCGCGCTCGAACTCGAGCGCCGACGCGGCCGCCTTCATCGCCTTGCGAAGCTCCGCAATCAGGCGTTCGCGTTCCGCCGCGCTGCGGTAGGGCGCCTCTTCCTCCGCCACGAGCAGCGCGTCCTCCTCCGCCGTGTCCTCCGTCTCGATCGCGATCGAGACGCGCTTCTCGACCGAGCGCGGCGTGATCCCGTGCTCCCTGTTGTAGGCGGCCTTCTTCTCCCGGCGGCGGTTTGTCTCGTCGATGCACCTGCGCATCGAGTCGGTGATGGTGTCGGCATACATGATGACGCGCCCGGCGGCGTTGCGCGCCGCGCGCCCCACCGTCTGGATGAGCGAGCGCGCCGACCGCAGGTAGCCCTCCTTGTCCGCGTCGAGGATCGCCACCAGCGCGACCTCCGGCAGGTCGAGGCCCTCGCGCAGCAGGTTGATCCCGATCAGCACGTCGAACTTTCCGATGCGCAGGTCCCGCAGGATCGCCACACGTTCGAGCACCTCGATGTCGCTGTGCATGTACCTGCACTTGATGCCCAGGTCGGAGAGGTAGTCCGACAGTTCCTCGCTGAACCTCTTGGTCAGTGTCGTGGCGAGGACGCGCTGCCCCTGCGCGACCACCCTGCGGATTTCCGCGAGCAGGTCCTGCACCTGCGTGGCCGTCGGGCGGACCTCGATCTCCGGATCGATGAGTCCCGTGGGCCGCACCACCTGCTCGACGACGACGCCCTCGCTCTTCTCGAGCTCGTACTGTTCCGGCGTCGCGCTGACGAAGATCACCTGGTGGATGAGCTGCTCCCACTCGGCGAACTTGAGCGGACGGTTGTCCATGGCGCTCGGGAGCCTGAACCCGAAGTCCACGAGCGTCTGCTTTCGACTGCGGTCCCCCGCGTACATCGCGCGCACCTGCGGCACCGCGATGTGGCTCTCGTCCACGACGAGGAGGAAGTCGTCCGGGAAGTAGTCGAGGAGGACGTCCGGGCGCTCGCCCTCGCCGCGGCCGGCGATGTGGCGGGAGTAGTTCTCGATCCCGAGGCACGTCCCGGCCTCCCGCATCATGTCCAGGTCGCGCTCCGTTCGCTCGCGGATGCGCTGCGCCTCGACCAGCTTGCGCTGCCCCTCGAACTCCGCGACGCGCGCGGCCAGCTCGTCGGTGATCAGCTTCATCGCGCGGTCGAGGCTGAGGCGGTCCGTCACATAGACGCTCGCCGGGTAGATCGCGGCCCTCAGGAACTTGCGGCCGCGCTCCCCCGTGATCGAGTCGAACTCCTGCACGTGCTCGATCTCGTCCCCGAACAGCGATATGCGCAGGCCCTTGCGCTCCTCATAGGCGGGAAACACGTCCACCTGGTCCCCGCGTACTCGGAACGTCCCGCGGTGGAAGTCCACGTCGTTGCGCGTGTACTGGAGCGCCACGAGCCGCTTCAGCAGGTCCTCCCGCTTCATGCGGGCACCCGCCTGGAGCAGCAGCACCATGAGGTTGAACTGCGTCGGAGACCCGATGCCGTAGATGCACGAGACCGATGCCACCACGAGCGTGTCCGTCCGCTCCAGGAGCGAGCGCGTCGCCGACAGCCGCAGCTTGTCCAGCTCGTCGTTGATGTTCGAGTCCTTCTCGATGTACGTGTCCGTCGAGGGGATGTACGCCTCGGGCTGGTAGTAGTCGTAGTAGGAGACGAAGTACTCGACGGCGTTG
>CAZUCD010000125.1:0-11561 GCA_964618855.1 uncultured Candidatus Sumerlaeota bacterium | reverse complement strand
GGCGGCCTCGTCGGAGTTGAGCTTCTTGGCCTCAGTGAATTCCTTGATTTCACGGCTCTTGCTGAGCATCTCGGACTGGAGGGACTGCGCCTTGGTGAGGTAGGCAGCTGCGCGCGCCTCGCCGGTGCGGGTCGAGATGCCGATCACCCCGACCACCAGGGCGGCCATGACGGCAACGCTGCGGTACGGGAAGTCGCGGATGATCTTCTTTTCGTGCGGCAGGAAGTCCACCGTCACGGTCGAGAGGCCGAGGCCCTGGAAGGCGAGGCCCATCGAGATCATGAACGGGGTCATCGGGCCGAAGGAGTCCTGCCACACGACGCTGCTCGCGTCGGGGGGGGCCTTTACGATCGAGCAGGGGACGGTCAGCTTTTCCTCGATGAAGGACTCGATGCCGGGGATCATGGCCTGTCCGCCGGAAATCTCGATCGAGTCGACGGCCATGCCGTCGGGCTGCGAGATGTAGAAGTCGAGGGAGCGGCGGAGCTCGCCCACGATGCGCTCGGCGGCGTCCGAGACGGCGATGCAGGCCTGTTCGTTGACCGCCTCGCTTTCCTCGAATCCAAAGTCGAATGCCATGAGGCGGGCGGCGCTGCGCTTGATCCCCTCGGCGTCGATGAAACTCTCGACGCTGCAGTGCTCCATGACGGCCTTGGTGAAGTCGAAGCCGCCGATGGGGGGGGTGCGTGTGAACCCGAGGAGGCTCGTTTTGCCCTGGCGGGCGATGGCGATGTCGTAGCTGCCGGCGCCGATGTTGACGTAACCCTTAACTTCCTCGTAGGAGTAGGCTTCCTCCTCGGCGGGCTTTTCCGGTTCGGGCTCGGCGCCCTTCTTCCCCTTCGCCTTCTTCTTGGTGGCGAGCTTTGCGGCAAGCTTGTCCGCCGGCATCCTGAGCACGGAGTGGGCGTTGAAGAGGGCGAACGAGGAGACGCCCATCGCGATGGGGGAGAGGCCGACCTTGTCCACGATCTGCATGTAGTCGCGGATTTCGTCGGACCTGACGGCGACAAGGATGACGTCGACCTCGCCCGTGCCTTCGACGGGGAAGTACTCGTACTGGAGGTCGGTCTTGTCCAAGGGGAAGGGAATCTGCTGGCGCGCTTCGAACTGGACGATGCGTTCGAGGCGTTCCTCGCTTGTCATCGGGAGGCGGAAGCGGCGGATGAAGACCTTGAGGCCCGAGATGCCGAAGATGGCCTGGCGGGTGGAGAACTTGCTTTTCTTGACGAGTTCGCGCGCGGTCTTCGAGATGAGCGCCTTCTTGTCGTCCGGGGACATGGCGGGTTCGACCCCGGTCTCCGCCATGGCGACGCGGACGACCTTGATCGATCCACCCTCCACGGCGAGCTCGACGATTTTGACGGAGCTGGTGCCGAGGTCCACACCGAGAACGCGCTTAAGTGCCCGCATCAGGATCCCTTAGGGTAAGCCGGTCCATGGCCCTGCTTGCTGCAATCCGCTGAACGATACGACGCAACCGCGTGGTCGCACGGGGCGACACTTGCGCGCCTGCCCTTCGAAAGCTTCAAGGCGATAGTGGTTCGGGTATGCGACCCCCGCAGTGTGGTCAACCGCAATCATTGGAACGCATCCCCCCCGGCCTTGCTGCAAAACCCCAGTTTTCGCAAGGTTTCACGCCCCATTTGAGGCACCCTCGAGGAGGTTTGTCAACTCCCGGAAAACACGCTCATGGGGGATGCGCTTCATGGAGGTGGATTCGCCAAGCGCCTCGCGCTCCTCGTGGGTCCAGTCGGCGGGTGCGGCGCGCAGGACGCGGCGGGGGTCGCGGTGCCCATTGACCAGCGCCGGCAGGGGCCCCCAGCGGTTCTCGTCGGTGGGCCCGAACAGTACGAGTGAGGGGCATCCAACGGCCGCCGCGACGTGCTGCGGCCCCGAGTCCGCCCCGACGAACGCGAGCGCCTGGGACAGGAATGCGGCGAGGTCCGCCGAGTTGAGCGCGCCATGGACCGTCACGGCGGAGGGGAGGACGCTGCGGACCAGGTCTGCCGCCGCGCGGCCCGCCTTCGATCCCTCCAGCACCACCCGGTGGTCCGTCTTCTCCAGCAGCCCGGCCAGCGCCGCCCAACCTTCCTGAAACCAATACTTGGGATGCGTATCTTTTTCGACATGCAGGACGATGTACGACCTTGGCCTGATGCCGAACCGCTTGAGCACCTCGGCCACGCGTTCTCTCGGGACCTCTCCCGGGGTGACGACCGGCGCCTCCGGCACGGCGGCTATGCCGAATGGGGACAGCAGGTTCAGAAGGGCCGTGCTCTCGTGCTGGTCCCAGCGCTTTTCGACCGGGACCTTGTGGAGCTGTCCCCAGAGTCGGTGGGACATGCCCGCGTCGTGGGTCCATCCGACCGTGATCGCCCGGCGCTCCATGAAAAAGGGCGCGGGGGACAGGCCGTGTGCGTAAAGGACGAGGATGGCCTCCGGGCGCTGGGCCTTGATGAAGGCGCGAAGCCCCGCGACGGCTCCGGGACTGTGCCCAACCGCGCCGGGGGGGACCTTGACGACATCCCAGCCATCGAGCTGGTCGTCGAGGAGCGCGTGGTTGGATTCCCCCGTCGCGAGGACGAGTTCCGCGGCGGGGAGGCCCTTGCGCAGTTGGCGCAGCAGCGGCAGCGCCAGCACGGAGTCGCCAAGGAAGGGATGGAGAACGGCGAGGACGCGCTTCACGCCGGGGCCGATGAAGGGCGGGTCGAGTTCCGGGGTGGCGGCGTGGTAGGCGGCGGCGAGGACGGGACGGATGCAGGACTTCAGCCCGCCGGCGACCAACCGGACGGAGGCCGTTATCAGCGCGGAGGTACGTTCCGTGGGGGCGATGCCGGAGCCGGGGTCGTTGACGCCCGCGGCGAGGAAGGCGTTCTGGCGTGCCGCCCAGGCGAGGGACTCACCCCAAGCCTGGGTGTCCGAACAACGTGGCTCGAGGGTGCGGTGCAGCGCCGCGAGGGGCGCGGCCACGATGTCCGCCGCGGCGGCCTGCACGAGATGGCGGGGCTTTTCCCTTCGCCAGAGCGCCGCGCCATCGAGCCGGACGCGCTTCATCAGCGTCTCGGTCTCGAAGCGGTCGCGCTCGATGTGGTGCCAGACGATGGCGCGGGGCTCGACGCAGACGGGTTCGCCCGCGCGGCGCAGGCGGCGCCACCATTCGGCGTCCTCCCGCCCGATGGCGTAGTTGTCCGTTCCCTGGCCCAGCCGACCCCCGATGGCTTGGAATGGGTACTTCTCGAGCAGGGAGCGCTTGAACGCGAGGTTTGCCGTCTGGGGGAGGACGTCCCGGCCGCCGCGCGGGCCGAAGAACTCCGGCGGGCTGAGTCCGACCGCCCAAGCCATCCCGGGGCTGTAATCCTCCGGGGTCGGCATGGAGTCCGCCGGGAGCACCGCTCCCCCGACCGCAACGGACCCATCCAGCCGCCGCAGGAGCCGCTCGAGCCAGAACAGGTCCGCCTCGCAGTCGTCATCAATGAAGGCTATGATGTCGCCCTTGGCGCGCTGGGCCGCCTCGTTGCGCGCCTCGGCGAAGCCGACTTGGGACTCCTTGCGAATGCTGACGACCGGGAAATCGGCTTCGAGGGACTTCAGGTAGGTGGGCGTGCCGTCGCTCGACGCCATGTCGAGGATGACGAGTTCATCGGGGTGGCGGGTCTGCCTGCCGAGCGAGAGGATGCACGTCTCGAGGGCGAGGCGCCTATTGGCGGTCAGGATGACAACGGAGACGTTCATTGGGTGGCGTCGGGTGGGTGACCACTGTGGCGAGGTCCCTGCCGACCGATCCTGATCCTTGGGCCCATGGGGGCAGTGTCTCGGGAATCTCTGGCCCTCGTGACGTGGGGAATCAATAGGAAGGGGTGAACGCCGTCCACGGTTCCAACAGTTCGCGGTCGGAGGGCGTCCGCCCCACGGGGTCGCCCGCCCTGGCGCGGAGGATGGCCGGGAGCCTCGCCAGTGCCCCGAGAAATGCCCTCGGGAAGAGTGCCGCACCGCCTGGCAGGCAGCCGCGCGCAAGGGACAGGGGAAGCCGGGCCGCGTGTGAGGCCACAAGCCCCAGGTCGCGTAGGTGGCGCCACTCGAAGATCAGGTGGTTGCGCGCCTTCATGAGGGCGACCCCCTCCTCGCCGTACCTGCGGGTCATGGAGCCCCCTCCAATGTGGAGGGCGATCGCCGTGGGATCGTGCAGCTGGACCCACCCGCGCCGTGCGGCGCGCATCGAGAGGTCGTAGTCCTCCCAGTAGCCGGGGTCGTAAAGCGGCGACAGGCCGCCGAGCCGGAGAAACAGGGAGCGGTCATAGGCCGCCGCGCCGGCCTGTGCGAAAAGGCAGGGGGCCGCGGACCGGGGAGCGTCCCATGCGGGTGTGAGGCGGCCTCCTTTCCAGACAGCGCCCATGCAGACCTGATTTGGGCTCCCGTCGTACCATGAAACGGTGCGGGCGGACACCGCGAAGAGGGGGCGACCAGGGGGGACGACGCCTTCGGGGCGGGAGGTGGGGTCGAACCACCGGGTGATGTTCGGTATGAAGGACTCCTTCGCGGACAGGTCGTTGTTGCAGAGCACCACGATGCTTCCTCGGGCGGCGCGCACACCCCGATTGATCGAGCGGCGGAATCCGGCGTTGCGGGGGTTGACGAGAAGGCGGACGCGGGGGAATCGGGACCTGACCAGGGCAACCGATCCGTCAGTACTCGCATCGTCCACGACGATCAGCTCAAAGGAGGCCTGACTCGTTCGAGCAGAGGTGAGAAGGGAGGAAATCGCGCGCGTGATCCATTCCTCACCCTGCCAGTTGGCGATGATGATGGAGACCTGGGGGGGAGTCATGGCGCGCGTGAAGATGGTGGTGGTCAGGTTGAGTGGCTGAAGCCGGGTTGAAAGCGCGCTGAAGCGCACTCCGGCGTCAGGTGTGGTGGCTACCCCGGGTTGAAGCCCGGGGCAAATGGGGAGGCGGCGAAAGGCCGGCTGAAAGCAATCGCCGCTCCATGGGCACTCGCCAACCCCTTGCGGTTGGGGGAGCCCGCCATTGCGCGACCGGAGCCTCTGCGCTCACGTTCAACCGGCGGGCTTGCAGACTTTGCCCCAGGCTTCAGCCGGGGAGGGTCGTGGGCACCGCGACATCGACAGCGCGCTTTAGCGCGATCGCAGGGGCTTCAGATTTCTGGGTCCTCCGACCCTGATGAATCGATCCCGCATAACTCCAAAGTTGGGTTCGACGTGGACTTGCCGTGGTGCTCCTTCTGGTTTCGGACATAGTGAACAAGGGCCGGCAGGTTCTTGGCGGCAAAGGTGACAATTCCGTACCCTCTTTGCCACTTCAGCGCACCCATCCCAAAACTCCTGTTCATGGCGTGAGCACTCGCACCCTTCATCTTTCCGATCAGGTCGCTCGTCTGGAGATGAGGTTCGGCCTTCAACAGAATGTGGACATGGGTGTCTGTCCCGCCTACTTCGATGCAGAGGGCACCGTCCAGACTGTTGCAGTAATCTCGCAGAAAGGGATGCAGGGCGGCCTCGAGTTCGGGTGTGATCATAGGATCGTCCCGAAAACAGTGCCAGTTCACATGGTAGTAAAGGTCCGAAAACACATGTGTGGCTGTGGAGAGCATGGCTGAAGCCTCTTGCAAGCGCGCTGAAGCGCGCTACGGACTGGATGTTTGCAGCCTTCCCCGGGCTAAAGCCCGGGGCAAAGGAAGAGCCGGCTGAAGCCGGCTGAAAGCAACCGCCGCTCCACAGCACACGGCTCCCCCTCGCGGTTCGGGGAGCCCGACATTGCGCGGCCGGAGACTTAGCGCTCACGTTCAACCGGCGGGCTTGAGGACTTTGCCCCCGGCTTCAGCCGGGGGTTGGCGGGCACCGCGACATCAACAGCGCGCTTCAGCGCGCTTGCAGGAGCTTTAGCCTCGCGGGGAGTGGTGTCAGGTGGGTCCCATGTGCGCGTCGTAGATCGCGCGCATCCTGCGCATGGAGGTCTCAAGCGCATCGAATTCGGGGGCGCGGTCGGCAAGTTGGGCGGCGATGGCGCGGCGGAGCGCGGATCTGTCCGCCGCGCCTGCGGGCATGTGGTCGCTGGCCGCCTCGTTTAGCAGGCGCAGGCCGCGCTGGACAATGCGGAGCATCGACGCATGGCCGAGGATGAACGCCGCCTCCTCCGTGGCGAGCGCCCCGTTGTCGGCAACCACGCGGACCGCCTGCTCGATGTGGTTGCCGACCCGTTCGAGGAAGAGCCCGCGGCGCATGAGCTCGGCGCCGAGCATGAAGTCGATGTCCCAAAGGCCGCCCGGGCCGCGCTTGAGGTCAAAGGCCGCGCGGCGTGGGAGCTTGAGGGCGGACATGGTGCGGCGGCGCATCGCGGCGAGTTCCGCGACGAGGCGGACCGGTTCCGCGAGGCGGTCGGGCCATGCGCCATGGATGGCGCGGAGCAGCTCTCGCCCCCAATCGAGGTCGCCGGCGACGGGGCGCGCCTTCTGGAGCGCGAGCCACTCCCACGCCTGCGCCTTTGTGGCGTAGTACTCCAGGAGGGCCGCGCCGTTGGTGACGAGCGGGCCGCTCGCGCCGTCGGGGCGCAGGCGCGGGTCGAGGAGCCAAAGCGTGCCCTCCGGCGCCACGGCGCCCATGGCGTCGAGAAGGTCACGCGCGAAGGCGAGGAATGGCTCCTCAGAATCCCGGCACTCGCAGACGAACAGGACGTCGAGGTCCGAGAGGAAGTGCGCCTCGCCGGCCCCGAATCCACCGAGTGCGATGATGCACCAGCGCGGGGGCCAGCGCGCGTGCGCCGCGTGGGGTCGGGCCATGACGCGGACGGCGGCATCGAGCACCGCCTCGGCGAGGAGGCATGTGCGGAGGGCCGCCTCGGCGCTGGGCAGGACGCCGATGATCTCCCGCACGGTGATGAGGAGGGCCTCGCGCTCCCGGAGCGCTCGGAGCCGCGCCAGGCGCTCCGCGGGGGAGAGCGCGGCCGGGAACGAGCGCACCTCCTCCCGCACGACCATCGCCGAGCGCCGCGCCGCGGTCGTTCCCACGCCGGAAAGGATGTAGTCGAGCCACTCGGGATGCGCGATCAGCGTCCTCGCGGGTGCGTCGCCGTACCCGAGGACGCGGATGAGTTGGCGGAAGAGGGGCTGGTTCTGCGCGAAGAGCTCGAGCGTCGTGTTCACGACGACGAACCGCTGGAGGAGTTGGGTGAGGTGGCTGAGGGCCCGGACAGAATCCGCGACCGCGGGCATTTCCGCGACGGCGATCGGGAGGAGGGCATCCAGCGCCGAGCTGGCGCGCTGCGACCCCGAGAAGCCGCGGCTTTTCGCGAGCCCGCGCAGCGCATCCAGTCCCGCCCCACCGGAAAGCCCGGCCTCCTCCAGCTTCGGCAGCCACTCGGCGGGGACGGGCTGGTCGAGCCGGAGTGCGTCGAGGAGGGACATCGAGGCGGCGCCGGATTCGTCCAGGCCGAACACTTCGCGGAACATCGCGTGGACGGTGTCGCGACGCTCGGCGAGGAGACGCTCGAACTCCGCTGCATCGGCCCAGCCGCACCGCAGGGCGAGCGAGGCCCGCTCCTCCGCCGCCGACGGGAGGAGGTGCGTCTGCTCCCCGTGCATCATCTGGAGCGTGTGCTCGATCCTTCGGAAGAAGTAGTAGGCGGTGCGGAGCCTGGCGGCGGCGCCGGGATCGACGTAGCCGTACTCCGAGAGCCGGTCGAGCGCGCGCATGGTGCCGAGGGACCTGAGGCGGGGATCGTCGGTGCCGTGCGCGAGTTGGTGGAGGCTTATAATGAATTCGATTTCGCGGATGCCGCCGCGGCCGCGCTTGATGTCGAGCTCGCGCGAGTCCCCGTCGAGGGACTCGAAGTCGATGCGGCGCTTGAGGTCGGCGATTTCGGCGGCGAGGTTCGTGCGGCGGGCCTGGTTGAAGGCGAAGTGCTGGAAGATGGCGTCCAGGCGCTGGCCGAGCGCGGCGTCGCCGGCGATGAAGCGCGCGCGCAGGTAGGCCACCTGCTCGAAGACGCGCCCCTGCGTCTCGAAGTAGCTGGTGTAGCTGACGACCGAGCGCGAGAGGGGGCCGGCCTTGCCGTCCGGGCGCAGGCGCGTGTCCACGCGGTAGAGGGGCTTGCCCGCGATGGGCGCGGCGATCCGCTCGCAGATGCGCCGGGCGAGCCGCTCGAAGAAGTCGCGCGTCGAGAGGCGGCGGACGGGGCGCCCCTCCGCGTCGGGGACTCCCGCCGTCGCGCCGTCCGCGCTGTGGCCGAAAACGATGTCCACGTCCGAGCTGAAGTTGAGCTCGCGCGAGCCGAGCTTGCCGAGAGCGTGGATCGAGAATGAGACGGGGCCGCCCTGGTCGTCGATGGGGAGGCCGTGCCGAGTGGTCTGCTCCCTCCATGCGTCGCGCTCGACGGCCTGGATGATCGACTCGGCGAGGGCGCTGAGCTCCCGGCAGATCTCCGCCTCGTCCGCGAGTTCCTGCAGGTCGCGCAGCCCGATGCGGAGCATCTCGCGGTCCTTGAAGTCGTGGAGCGCGGGGAGCAGCGCGTCGCCTTCGGCGTTGGGCGCATGTTCGCACAGGGCCTGGTCGAACACGCCGCGGGTCTTCTCGCGCTGGAGGCTCTCGTCCATGACCCAGCCCAGCCGCGACGGGTCGGCGATGACGGCATCGGCGAGGAGCTGCGAGAAGGAGAAGAGCGAGCACAGCAGGTGGCGGTGCTCCGTGTTCTCGCCGATGCGGCGGAGTTCCTCCGCGCGGTCCGGGACGGCGCAAAGGAAGCGCGCCATGTTGCGCGCGGCCATCAGGGGGCTCGCGACGAAGGCCAGGGAGAGCACCAGGGGATGGGCGTGGAGGAATGCCCCGGGGGGGACCTCCGCGAGGGCGACCATGAGGGCCTCCGCGGCGGGCGCGGCGTCCTCCCCCGCCCAGTTGCCATCCTGCATGGCCGCCAGGAGCGCGGCCGTCCGCGACTCCGGTGTGGGCCATGGGCCGGTTTGCGCCCAGGCCCGGCCGGCCGGTCGCTTCAGGTTTGCTTCTCGACGTCGAGGATGTATCCGCCGACGCGCTCGAGGAGCCGGACGTGGCGCGGAAGAAACTTCTTCATCGGCTGGCGCGTGTCGAAGTAGAGCACGCCGCGGCGCTTGTCCTGAACGAGCAGTGGCACGGCGATGTAGTGGTGGACGTTCAGCAGCATCATCGACGAGCTGTTGTCGAAGCCGGCGGCACCCTTTTCCCCGAGCGCATTCGAGACGACTCGCTTCGACGTGTAGGCGCGGTTCGCAACGGTCAGAGGGACTGGGTGCTCCTTCTCGTAGCTTGTCCACTCCTCGACGTCGCCGACGGAGGCGCGGATAACCCATCGGTTGGTCTGCGGTTCGGCCACCATGACGAATCCGTTGTCTGCCTCGAGAGCGTCGCGCAGGCGCTGCATGATGCGCTCGACGGCCTGGCTTCGCTCCTCGGCCCTCGTGCGCACGAGCTCGCTGACGATCTCAGCGAGGCGTTCGGCGATCCACAGCGTGTCCTCCGCGGACTCGCCCTCGGGCTCGGGTTCCGGGGTTGCGCGCGCGACGGGGACGGGTGCGGACGAACTCGGCGGGACGGCCACGACGCCGCGCTTCGGGACGGCGGGGGCGGAATCTATGCCGACTTCCTTCTCCACCTGGCTTGCGATGCGGACGCGGCCTATGAACGACGGGATCGAACCCGGGTCGGAGGTGGATCCCTTCTCGATGAGGGCCCGCAGCGCCGACTCGTCCTTGAGCATCTCGACCTTGGTCTTGTCCCAGGACTGCTCGGTCTGGCGGTCGTCCGGGTCGGAGCACAGGAAGACGACCTCGCACTTGCCGAACTTGAGGACGTCGCCCGTGGCCAGCATGGCGTCCTTGATCTTTCGGCCGTTGAGGAAGGTGCCGTTGCTGCTGCCGAGGTCGCGAACGTGCCAGATGCCGCCCGCCTCGTGGATTTCGGCATGCCTGCCGGAGACGGCGCGGTCGTTGAGGCGCAGGTCGTTTTCGGCGGTCCTGCCGACGCGAACCACCTTGCCAGGCGTCAAGGGATGCGCGAAAGCCCACATGCCGGGGCCGTCCACCAGGAGTTTGGCGCTCATCGCTTGGGGGTGTGGCTCCGGTTGCGCGTTTCGGGGACTCGGGTGGTGCCGGGGCACCGTCCCGCCTTCCGAATGTTCGCGAGGGCGGATCGGAGGTCAAGCGCGGCGGAGAAGTGGTGTTCCCGCATTGCCCGCAACGGTCGGGGTCCGGGAGGGTGGACCATCCCAAAGCGACGAAACGAGCGCCATGCACCTGATGCCCGCCAAGACGATCGAGTGGACCGGCTCCGCCGCGCGGATCGTGGACCAGACGCTCCTGCCCGGGAAGCTCAAGTACGTGGACATCACGACGGACAAGGAGATGTGGGCGGCGATCAAGGCGCTGAAGGTGCGCGGCGCGCCGGCCATCGGCGTTGCGGGCGCCTACGGGCTCTACCTTGGCATGCGCCGCAAGGGGGAGAAGTCGCTGCTGGGCTTCCGCAGGACGGCGCGCCGGATCTCGCTCTACCTGGCGACTTCGCGGCCGACGGCAGTGAACCTGTTCTGGGCGCTCGACCGCTGCGAGGCGATGATCAAGTCGCTTCCGGACACGACCACGGCGGAGGAGGCGCTGCAGCGGCTGCTGGACGAGGCGGTTGCCATCCAGCGCGACGACGAGGAGCGCTGCCTTGCGATTGCGCGCCACGGGGCTCCGCTGCTGGCCGGGCTGAAGGGCGTGCTGACGCACTGCAACGCGGGGGCGCTTGCGACGGCGGGGATCGGGACTGCGGTAGGTGTCATATTCGAGGCGTCGAAGACGACGGACTTCACGGTGTACGCGGACGAAACGCGGCCGCTGCTGCAAGGGGCGCGGCTGACCGCGTGGGAGTTGATGGGCGCGGGGATCGAGACGCGGCTGATCTGCGACAACATGGCGGGGACGGTGCTCTCGCGCGGGCTGGTCCAGGCGGTGATCGTCGGCGCTGATCGCATCGCCGCCAACGGCGACACGGCGAACAAGATCGGGACGATGCCGCTGGCGATCGTGGCGAACTACTACCATGTGCCGGTGTACATCGCGGCACCGCTCAGCACCATCGACCCGGCGATCCCGGACGGCTCGCACATCCCGATCGAGGAGCGCGACCCTGCGGAGGTCTGCGAGTTTGGCGGGGTGCGCACCGCACCAAAGGGGGTCGCTGTCTTCAACCCGGCGTTCGACGTGACGCCCGCGAAGCTGATCGCGGCGATCATCACGGAGCGCGGGGTGCTGAGGCCGCCGTTTGGGGAGAGTATTGCGGAGGCGTTTCAGATTAGGGCCTGACTGTCCGCGACCAGGGCCCCGCCCCCATCCGACCTTGCCACGCCACCCGCGCGTTCCTTCACTTGCCGTTCCCCGGCGGCGGGACGGCCGGGCACGCGAGGAGTGGACATGGCCGAGAGCAGCTACGATCCGAGGTCCGTTGAGGCGCGCTGGCAGGCGCGGTGGGATGAGCGCGGGACGAACCGCGACAACGTGGCCGGGGCGAAGAACCCGTACTATGTGCTGATGATGTTCCC
>CAZUCD010000124.1:0-11571 GCA_964618855.1 uncultured Candidatus Sumerlaeota bacterium | reverse complement strand
GCAGTTGATCGCGCGCCGCGTGCGCGGACTCGGCGTGTTCAGCCGCGTCGTTTCCTGCCGTGCGACCGTTGCCGAAGTGCTGGAGGGTTCACCCGAGGGCATCATCCTCTCGGGTGGGCCGGCATCGCTCTATGCCAAGGGCGCTCCCCGGGTGCCCAAGGCCCTGCTTCAGCGCGCAGGCGTTCCCGTCCTGGGCATATGCTACGGCCACCAGGGAATCGTGCATGCGCTTGGGGGAAAGGTCGAACGCGGAGGGCGCGGGGAGTACGGTCGCACGGAGGTCACGGTGTCGCGCGAGATTCCGCTGACAGCGGGGATTCCGCGGTCGCACACCGCCTGGATGAGCCACCGCGACCACGTGACGAGCCTCCCCGCGGGCTTCGCTTCGATCGGCTCCTCGCCGTCGGCTCCGAATTGCCTCATCGCCAATGAGGGTCGCTCCCTCTACGGCCTCCAGTTTCATCCCGAGGTGAACCACACCGAGCACGGGACCCGATACCTTGAGAACTTCCTGTTCCGGATCTGCGGGGCGCGGCGCGACTGGTCGCTGGGCGACTGGATCGAGCAGACCTGCGCGGAAGTGCGGGAGCGGTCCGCCGGCAGGCGCATCGTCTGCGCAGTCTCGGGGGGCGTGGACTCGACGGTCCTCGCGGCCCTCCTGCGGCGCGCTGTCGGGAACAGGGCGCATCCGGTCTTTGTGGACAACGGACTGCTGCGCCTCGGCGAGGTGGATGAAGTGGGCGCCGCCCTGCGCGGCGAACTCGGACTCGACCTCGAAGTCGTGCGTGCCGGCAGGCGCTTCCTTTCCGCCCTGAAGGGGGTCACCGACCCGGAGCGCAAGCGACGCATCATCGGTCGGCAGTTCATCGTGGAGTTCTTCCGCCACCTGGGCCCGCGCGACATGCTCGCGCAGGGGACGCTCTATCCCGATGTCATCGAGTCCGTGGAGGTTCGCGGGCCATCCGACAAGATCAAGACGCACCACAATCGAGTTGCCGAGGTGCTGCGGCTGATCAAGGCAGGGCGGGTTGTGGAGCCGCTTCAGGACCTGTTCAAGGACGAGGTGAGGGAGGTTGGGGCGCTGCTTGGCATCCCCGGGCCCATTCTTGCGCGGCATCCTTTTCCCGGACCCGGCCTGGCCATCCGCATCCTGGGGGAGGTGACGGGCAAGCGGCTGGGGCTCCTTCGTGCGGCGGATGCCATCGTGCGCGAGGAGCTTGCCCGTCACCCGGAAGGTGCCCGGGTGTGGCAGTTGCTCGCGGTGTTTCTCCCGGTGCGGGCCGTGGGCGTCATGGGGGACTCGCGCACCTACGCCAACGTGTGCGCAATCCGTGCGGTGGAGAGCGTGGACGGCATGACCGCGGACTGGGCTCGGCTCCCCCATGACCTGCTCGACCGCATGGCGCGGCGCATCGTGAACGAGGTGCCCGGCTTCAATCGCGTTGTGTACGACATCACTTCGAAGCCCCCAGCCACGATCGAGTGGGAGTAGTCCCCCCAATTCAATGCTCGCCCCCGCTCCTCGCCGGCGGCACATCCTTCGCCCGCCAACATGGGCCGTCCAAGGCAACCCACAGGAGATTCCACGATGAAGTTCAAGGTCGTCTCTAAGCCGCTGCACGAAGTTCCATCCGAGGCGCTCGTCGTGCTTTTCGACGAGAAGGGCCCCCTTGCGGCGACGGGACACCCCGCCTTCGCTGAGCACGTTGCGTCCTATGGTCGCGCGCTCGCCAAGAAGACGACCTCGCGCGAGTGGTTCTGCACCGTGGATCCGAAGGGCGGAGCGGCTGCGGCGCACCTGCTGCTGGACGCTGTGCAGTTCGGGACCTACGCACCTGGGGACGAGAAGCTGAAGACGGCGGGGGCGCGCGCGGTCGGCATCGGGCGGGACTACTCGCTCACCCGGATGGCCTTTGCCGTGGACCGGGATGATGCGGAACGGCTCGCGGCAGCGATCTACGAGGGAGCCTCGTTCGGTGATTTCTCCGACCAGAACTGGAAGTCGAAGCCGGCCGAGCGAAAGGAGATGGAGATCACCTTTGCCGTGCCCGCGGCGGCCGCGAAGGCCGTCGAGGCGGCTCTCGCGCGCACGCAGAGGATCATGGAGGGCGTCGCCGTCGCGCGCCGGCTGGTCAACGGGCCGAACAATGAAATCACCCCCGCCGTCCTCACCGGCACGGGGGCGGAGATCGCGCGGAAGTTCCGAATGAAGCACGAGGTCCTGGGTGAGAAGGAAATCCAGAAGCAGGGTTACGAGCTGCTCTGGAACGTCGGGCGCGGCAGCGAGCACAAGCCCCGGATGCTCACCATGTCGTACACGCCGAAGAAGCCGCGCACGAAGCTCCACGTCTGCATCGTCGGCAAGGGCATGACGTTCGACACGGGCGGCTACTGCATCAAGGACCGCGCGAACATGTTCAAGATGAACAACGACATGGGCGGCGCGGCGGCGGTGATCGGTGCCATGCAGGCGATAGGTGCGCTTCAGCTCCCGATGCGCGTCACGGCGATCGTGCCGTCCGCGCACAACGCCATCGACGCGGCGGCTTACCACCCGGGCGCGATCATCAAGTCAAAGAACGGCAAGACAGTCTTCATTGGCAACACGGACGCCGAGGGCCGGCTGATCCTCGCCGACGCTTTCGAGCGGGCGAAGAAGGAGAAGCCGGACATCATGATCGATCTGGCGACCCTGACCGGCGCATGCGTCATGGCGCTCGGGCCGCGTCTGGCTGGGCTGTTCTCCGACGACGCGATCCTGCGGGAGACAATCGCGGCCTCCGGCGCCGCGACCGGGGACTCGGTTTGGCCGATGCCGATCTGGCGGGAGTACGAGCACGAGTTGAACCATGCGCTCGCGGACCTCAACAACATCACGAAGCCCGGCGCGGAGGGCGGCGCGATCCACGCGGCGAACTTCCTGAAGCACTTCGTCCCCGAGGGCGTCCGCTGGGCGCACGTGGACATCGCGGGCGTCGCCGTCGCCGAGGGGCGAGCGCGCTACTACGCCCCCGGCGCAACGGGCTTCGGCGTTCGGCTCATCGTGGAGACGCTTTCGAGGCTTGCGGAGAAGTAGCCTCTCCCGTCCTGCGCGTGACGCGGAAGCCACGCTCGCCCGCGATCCGCCAGATGTCCATGGAGCCCTCGCCCTTCAGGGCGAGGGCTTCGAGCTTTTCAGCCGCCATTGGGTCCTCGGTTAGGACGGCCAGCATCGCTGAGAACTCCGGGGCAGCGATGCCGGCGTTGGAAAGCTCGTCCAGAACACCGGCGGCGCGGGACCAAGCCGCCTTCGCGTCCCCGACACTCCCGGCGGCCTCGTGGGCGAGGCCGAGCCACAGCAGCGACTCCGCCAAGGCGGGCTTTACGCCTCCCTCGGTGATCCCCGCGTCGACCTCCCGCGCATAAAGCGCCGCCGCGCGTTCGAGGTGACCTGTGGCACCCGTGCGCCTCGCCCGCACGAGCGCGCATCCCATTTCCAGGTGCGAGGAACCCTCGCGTCGCCGCCACGCCGGATCGCCGGGGTCGTCCCGAACCGGATTCATGCATTCAGCTATCAGGTCTCCGCACACCCGGATGGCGCGATCATGCTCGCCGGCGAGCGAGAGCGCGCGCGCCCAGCCCCGCTGTGCCTGTCGTCGCTCCTTGGTTGGGGGCTCTGGCCAGGGGGAATCGACCCGCTCACCGAGGAGCAACTCGACGGCATCTCCATACGCCTCCGCGGCTGGGCCGGGTGTGTGAAGGCGATCCAGCAGGAGCGTACCACGGTCCCCCGCCACTTCTGCAGCGCGCATTTGGACATAGGGCTCCATCCCGCGGTGCTCCCCTGACTGTTCCCACATGTCTTGGGAGATCGTGAGCAGCCTGGCAGCGGGCTCGACATGTCCACCCCGCAGCAGCAGCGTGGCCGCGCGGCGAACCTCGCGTGCGGCGCCCATGTTGCGAAACTCAAGTCCAGGCGACATCATGCTCGTGAGCATCGGTTCCGCGACGAAGCCCGCGAGGGCGGAGGCGACGGCGACGGCGAGGATCAACCTCAATGCCCGCCGTGGCGACGACACAGCGAGGCTACGGTTGCCGGCTGCCGCGAGTCCCAGCAATCCCGCGATCAGGCCGGCATAGTTCAGGAGGAGCGTGCTCATCAGGATCGCTCGAATGGCATCCCTGCGCGATCCCGGGGGGCCCCGGCGCGCAGGCAAGCGATCACCACGGAGTTCGGCAACCAGCCCCCTCCTGCGCGATGGATAGGTCAGGATGATCAACGGGGCGTGCCCGATGGAGGTGAGGGCAAAGGCGCGGATTCGCAGGTCCCAGAGCGCCTCCTCCTCGGGCGTGGGCTCACCGGTTGCCGCGTGCAACTCCTCCTTGATCGAGCGCGCGTCCAAGGCCAGGAGGGCGCCCGCCAGCATCATCACGAGGGCCTCGATGATGAAGAACATTGAGGCGTACAGTCGCAGCGTAACGTCGCTGAATGCGACGAGCGCGGGGGTGAGGCTGTGCCATTCCCAGGCTGCATGGGCTGCGGCGGCGAGGATGCCGATCTTGAAGACCACGATGATCCCGGTTCCCGCGAGCGCGGCCTGCACGCACCCGCTCGCCAGCGTCACCTTCCACTCGCGCTGTCGTTCGATCGCCCGTCTCGCATCGGCCCAACCCTCGAGCCGCTGCCGCATCTCCCCCGCCCCCTGTACCCGACGCGAGGGTTCAACCACAACGCAGGACCTGATGAGGTGCCGAAGGTATGGGTCGGACACGTCGCGCTCCCACTCGGCATGAAGCGGCCTGTCGAGATCGCCCGCGACGAGTTGGTATAGAACCACACCAAGGGAGTAGATGTCGGCTGCTGTTGTCGCCGTACGCCCGTCCGCCAACTCGGGCGCCATGTATTTGCGCGTTCCGGACCGCGAACTTTCCGAGGTGGACCCCACATCGGTCAGGCCTGTCGCCGTGATTCCCCTCTCCGCCAAGACTTCCCGGTCGGTGACCATGCCGATCCCGAAGTCGGTGAGCACGACCCTCGAAATGGAACCGCCGGATGCGGCCTCGATGAGGATGTTGCCCGGCTTGATGTCCTTGTGGAGGACTCCCACCCCGTGTGCGGCGGCCAGCGCGTCCGCAACGTCGCGCACAATGCGGAGCCTGGCCTCGACGGGGACACGCGCGACTCCACCCACCAATGCGGCCCAGTCCCGGAGGTCGCCTCCTGGAATGTGCTCGAACTCGATGAAGAAAGGTGCACCATCGAAGTTCCAGTCCAGCACTTTCGCGACATCGTTGCGTTCGCCGAGCGTCTCCTTGAGCAGGCGCAGGAGCACGACCTCGCGCTTCAGCCCGCGCAGGCGCTCAGGCTCGAAGCAAAACTTGAATACGCGCGAGGCCCCAAGTTTGCGATGTTTGGCGAGCCAGACCTCTCCGAATCCTCCCTCCCCGAGGCGGCCGGAGATCACCCAATGCTGGCGACGGGGAACTTCGATGCCCACAGCGGGGCGCCAGCCCAGGGTTTCTTCTTCGCCGTGGGCGGGCACCCTACGGCACTTCTCGCTGTCAGGGGGGGCTTGGAGCGGCGCAATGCCCTCCACACCGACCTCCGCAATCTCGATGGACGCATCGATCCCCTTTAGCGAGTACGGCCCATGCGCCATCCACAGGACGCCGGCCGGGAGCGAGTCATCGCCCACGGCCGCGCGCCGTGCGAGGTCGAACGCCCCGCGTGTCATGAGGGTCTGACCGCCCTTTGCGAGGGACATGGTGCGAGCCGCTATCGCAATGGAAATGCCCTCCGCCGCGACAGCCTTTGCGCCATGCAGGATCGCTTCCGGCGTCGACTCGCGGAGGTAAACTTCGCCCAGATGGATGCCGACTCGGGTGGCAAGGTGGACCCCAGATCGAGAGGACAGGGCGGCAATCCCATCGTGAAGCAACAGCGCGAACTTGACCGCATCGATGGGCCGCGCAAAGAGCATCAGAAACCCGTCGCTCTTGTCGATTTCGCGTCCTCCGCTGGCGCGCATGGCGGCTCGCGCGCACTCGTCGTGTTCCGCGATGTACGCAGCGCCTGCGACGTCCCCCAGTTCGGAGACAAGTCGCGTGCTGTCCACGAGGTCCGTGAAGACTATCGCGAGAAGTGCTGGCTCGGCCATCGACTCGATTCCGTGGGCTATGTCTTGGAATGCAACGAGTTGCTTTGGACTCGGTGCAACCTCGATGCGCCAGATGCGGCGGGCGACGGTTCCCAGTCCAAGGCCTTTGCCCCGGCTCGCCTGCAACTCGGCGGCTACTCGACCTCCTTCTCTCGATCCGGCAAGTCCGACCGCTCAAGCATGGTCCTAATCGCAATCTTCCCCAGCCGCACGACATTGGGGGCGCCGGGGAAGTCGTCCTCGGTCGGCCATAGGAACGCGCTGATGGTCGCAGCAGCGGCGCCTGATGGCACCTGCTTGACCACGTGGATGTCCTCCCACTCCCTCCCCACGAGCGCATCGACGTAGGGGCTCCAGCTCGATGTGTTCCGGAGGTAGGACGTCATGAAGTGCTCGCGGCCGACAGGGCGCCCGTCCTCGGCGAAGTAGTTCACGCGAAAGTTCATCATGGTCCCCGGGCAGTCCATCAGGCCAGCCCGGAGCCGTATGGCCATCAGGTCGCCCCCGACCACGGCAAACGGGGGACTCGTGAGCGCTGTCTGACGCCTCCCCAGGAGCCTCGCACGACCCGCCCCCGTAACGTCCGGGGGCTCGAACTCCACGTTCCTCGTCGCGGCCCTCCACCCGGGAAGCGACTCGGTCCCGTCCGCCACGGCGATGGTGTCGGCGATCCGGAACTCAATCTCGTTTTCGTGCTGCCCGCCTTCCGGCGCCACCGCGCGTGCCAATCGGATCGAGTGAATCCGCAGGTCCTGGTCAAGTCCACGGCGCCCCTTCTGCGCGGGACGATCCGACACGTGGTTCAGCACAAGGCGGTCGGTTGATGCCTCCACGTGGAGGATTCCGCGAAGGGTGATGGGCTGTGGGCCCGCCGCCTTCCGGGAGAGGTACACAGTTCGGCCACCCGCCGGCTCCACGGCGAGTACCACGAGCCCTCCCGCCTGCGCAGTCGCGTGAATCTCGATGGACCATTCCCCCGGACGCAGCGGTGCAAGGTACTCGACCGCGCCACTGCTGCGGATGACCAGATCGACCCCGTCCGGCGTCTCCTCGCCGTCCAGGTCGGCGAGGCGGCTGTAGCCGGCGACCTGGCCCCCCCGCAGTTCGAGCGTGTCGGTCGGCGCAGGGACGGGCGCGGGGGGGATGCGAACGAGTCGGCAATCATAGTCGTGTCCACGGATGGACGGCCACGCGGCGACCACCTCGCCCTGGGCATCCAGCAGCTCGGAGAGGGACTCGGGCACGTCCCACGGCCACGCCCAGACAAAGTAGGACTCGATGCCCGCCCTCGCGTGGGAGCGGATCACCTCGGCCTTGAGATGCGTGGACTCGTCGTCGAAGGGCATGTAGTGGATCCGCTTCCGGAGTGCGGGATCCAGCGTGTCCGCGTAGAGACCCGCGGGAATCCCCACGTGGCCGTTGATGAAGATGACGGCCCCACGGGAAGCGTTTCGGTTGAGCCACTCGAACTGTGGCCGCACGGCCATTTTCTCGCCCGTGGCGGCGCGGAGGACTGGGATGGCCTGCAACGCAAGCAAGGTCCCCACGAAGGCGAGGGCCGGACGGAACTTCCCGGACCGCAGAAGGTGGGCCACGCCCTCGGCCGCGAGCACCGCAAGCGGGACCGCAAGGTAGATGACATACTTGGTCTGGGGGGCGAGCCGCGAAGGAACCACGACAATCGCTAGGAAGGTCGCGGCGATGGTCCCGACGGCGGCAGCCAGCCACAGCGGCGCGCGCTTCGCCAGGGATGCCACTCCTACGAGTGCGAAGAGCGCGAAGAGCACCCCGGCGGCGAGGGCGAGCGGGCCCTCGGATATGCCGGCTCCCAAGTCGAGCATGTGCTGCCAGAGGAATGCCGGGGACAATTGTTCGAGCCGTTCAGCCGACACCTCAAGCTTGGGCACGTTTCGGCGAACCAGTGCGAACCCCATGGGCGAGAGCGCGGCTAGGGCGAGGACGACGAGTGCCAAGGAGGCCAGGCGTGACCGTGCCCCGCCCGCGATCTGCGGTATCCGCCCAAGGAGCGAAGGGAGCCCCCGATCGGACCAGGCCATCATCGTGGAGAGCCACAGCACCATCGCACCCGCGAATGGGGCCGCGGTGGGCTGCATTCTGAAGGCCAGGTAAAGTGCCGATGGAACAATCGCCAGCAGCGCCCACCTCCAGGGCCGCCGCTGCTCGGAAAACTCGGCCACGGCCCACCAAGCCAGTGCGCACAGGAAGACGAGCGGGGCGTAGAACCGCGCCTCCCGCGCGTACATCACCTGATAGGACGACAGCGCGAACACAGCCGCCGCCGCCAGACCCGCCCCGCGCCCGCACAGGATCGTGCAGAGCCGCCAAACCACGACGACTGCCAGCGTGCCGCAGGCGGCGGGAAACAGCCGCAAGAGCGTGTCGCGCGACAGCCCGAATGCCGCTCCGGAGTCCAGCACCGCCTTGGTAATGCGGAAGAAGAGCGCGTGCACCGAACTGTTGCTGCTCGGCAGCAGCGCGTCGGTGTAGGTGTGAACCTCGTCAAACCAGAGATCCTGCGAACCCAGGGCGACCAGTCGGAGCGCGGCGCCGAGGAGGAGCACTGCGGCAAGGGCTTTGCCGGTCCACGATTCATCTGCGGGCGTTGGGGCTGATGGCAGCTCCCCGTCGCGGGCGGGGGCAGCAGAAACGCCCCCCCCGTCAGGGGAGGGCGCACCTGTTGTTCGTCGTCGCCTTGCCATCGCTGCCAAGTCGCGCCCCGAATGCCCCGGTGGCGAGCGGATTCAGGCGGCAGCGGGTCCTCCGGAGGCCCTACCCCCTTCGGTGCATCCCCCCCTGCGGGGTGGGGATCTGCTGGTCCATCTCGAGGTGGCGGGCGATGATCGCGCGCAGTTGCTCCTGCACCGCGGGGATCTCCTCACGGGCGTCGACGACGTCGAACTTGAACTCGCGGGCGAGCTTGTCGTACTCGCGCAGGAGCTTGGTCTGGTACTTGATGAAGCTGTCGTACGGGTCGAGGTTCGGGTTCTGGTCGAGGCCGGACTCCCAATAGTCGAGGCCGCGTGACATGAGGCTGCGGCGCAGGAGCGTGTCCACGTCAGCCTTCAGGTAGATGACAAGGTCGGGGACGAGCGCGAATCCGAAGAGGCCGCGGATCCAGTCGTCCTTCGAGGCGTCGCGGGCCCGGGCGCGGGCGAGCGCGGTGAAGATGTAGCGGTCCGACAGCACGATGAAGCCAGCCTTGAGCGCGGGGATGATCTCGTGCTCCAGACGGTCGGCAAGGTCGGTCGCGTAGAGCAGGTTGAAGGTGAGCACGTTCATGGTGTGCCCCTCCTTCGCGGTCTCGATGGTGTCGTGGACGAGCTGCGAGCGAACCCACCCGGTTTCGACGACGCCGAAGCCCTCGAGTTCGAGCCACTGGCGCAGGAGGCCGACGTGGGTGCTGCGCCCCGCGCCGTCGCTCCCCTCGATGACGATCAGGCGCCCGGGCAGGTCGCCGATCTTGATGTACGGAAGTCCCGGTCCGAAGAATTCGATGCGCTTCATGGCCGCTGTCCTTGGGTGATTTCCTCTTCTGAATCCTCGATTTCGGGATATTCCTTCAGGTAGTCGGCGAGGACCTTGTTCACCACCTCGCGGACGTGGAGCTGCATGCTGTAGATCGGCTCGCGGGCGTCGATGACCTCGAGCCCAAACTCGGCGACCATCTCGTTGTAGCGGTCCACGACGCGCTGCTGGAAGAGGATGAAGCACTCCTCCGGGTCCTTCGAGAGTCCCGTGTCCATCCCCGCCTCGTAGTACTTGATCTTGGCTCGGGCGGAGAGGAGGCGCTCCAGCGACACCGCGACCGGGACCTTGAAGTAGAGCGAAAGGTCGGGCTTGAAGGCGAAGCTGTAGATGGAGCGGACCCAGCTCGGGTCCACGCCGCGGGCGCAGTCGCGCGCGAAGGCGGTGAACGCGAACCTGTCGGCGACGACGACCATGCCCGCCTTAAGGGGGGGGAGGATCTGGTACGTGAACCGGTCGGCGAAGTCCGTCGCGTGGAGCAGGCTGAACGTCGCCGGCGTCAGCGTGGCCTTCTTCTTCGCGGCCTTCGTGGCGCTCTTGACGAGCGTGGATGAGTTCCACTCCGTAAAGTGGACCGGGACCCCGCGCGAGCGGAGCCACTTTGTGATGAGCGCCGCCTGGGTGGACTTGCCAGACCCGTCGATTCCCTCGAAGACGATGAGGCGCCCCGGGTACTCATGGCGGCTATGGATTCCCAACATGTGTCGCCTTCTCCTTGGCCGCGGGTTTGGGGGACGCGGCGGCGGTGTGGTCCAGCTTGAGGCGCACGGGGACGCCGAGCACCTCCGTCAGCAAATCGGCCTTCTTCCTCGCATACCACATCTCGAGCTCCGCCTCCCCGTGCGCGAACACGACGATGTCCAGGGAGAGCGGAGCCGCGTGGCACTCGACGCGGTGTACGAGGCTGTTGTGCGTCCGGTCGAGTCCATCGGCCACCCGGAGGATCCCCGACAGGACCTCCCCGGCGCGGCGCGCCTTCGCCGGAAGTCCCTCCAGCTCCTCGTCCTTCTTCTTCGGGGTCCTGCCGCGGTGGTAGCGGCACAGAGCCCCGATGAGTTGCACCTCCTGCGGGGTGAATCCGAGGAGCCCCCCGTTCAGCACGAGGTACCTGCTGTGCTTGTGGTGGTCCTCCGGGCTCACGAGGTAGCCGATGTCATGAAGGTAGCATCCAAACTCGAGCACCTCGCGCATCGCGGGTTCGAGCTGGTGCATGGCCTTGAGCTGGTCGAACAACTGGAGGGCGAGCGAGGCGACCTGTCGGCTGTGCTTCTCGTGCCACTGGCACCGGGCTGCGAGGGCCATGACGCTGCGGCGGCGCGGGTCGGTGAAGGTGGCCACGGCGCGGAGCTGCGGCTGGTGGCGCTCGAGGTAGTCGATCAGCACGCCCTCGCGGAGCGCCCAGGTGCACGCCCGGAAGTCGTCGATCCTGAGGTCGTCCATGATGCGCTCGAGCAGGACCGCGCCGGGCAGGATCGTGTCCGCCCTGCGAGCCGAGAGCCCGGAGAGGCCCTCGCGTTCCTTCAGCGTCATGCGCGACAGGCGCTGCACGACCGCGGAGATCTTGCGCCGCGAGATGCGCGTCCCGTGCAGGCGGCCCGGCGCCTTGCCCTCTGCACGCGCGAGCTGGACGAGCGCCAGGATCGTTCCGGATGTCCCCACCATCTCCTCGAATCCTGCGTCGCGCACCTGGGACATCATCCACTTGAGCTGCTGGGAGACGTGCTCGCGGATGCGGTCGAGCTCCTTTCCCTGCGGGGGTTCGGAGAGCGGGAACCTGTCGCGCAGGCGGAGGACGCCCACCTTCGCGCTGTCCGCAAAGTAGCACTCGCGCTGCGAGCCGACGATCATCTCGACGCTTCCGCCGCCGATGTCGACGATAAGCGCCTTC
>CAZUCD010000123.1:0-11571 GCA_964618855.1 uncultured Candidatus Sumerlaeota bacterium | reverse complement strand
GATGCGGCGCGCCTCCGGCGCGCGTGGGAGCACGTGCGGCGGCTGGGGAATCTCGTGGCGTGGCGGCGGGCGTGAGGTGATGCGGGTTTCGCAGGCCGGGGCGTGCAAACACTCGCAGCGTGCGCGTGGCGGCGGGTCGTCGCCGCGTCCCCGTCGGGGGCGCCGTCCGTATTGCGTGATCTCGGACCGGGGCTCACGCCCCGGCCTACGATGCGGCGCGCGTGGGAGCGCGTGCGGCGGTGAGGGAATCGCGTGGCGTGGCGGCGGGCGTGTGGTGATTCGGGTTTCGCAGGCCGGTGCTTGAGAATCTTCGCGCCGTGAGCGCGGCGGTGAGCATGAGGCAGTGCAGCGTGCGCGCGTAGAGGGGCCGCGCGGGTCATGCATTCGCATGAGGTGGTGATGCGCGGGGAAGTGCGCCAAGCCTCGTGCACGTGACGGCATGCGCGCCCGCGGGCGCGGTGGCCTATACGGGGCGCGCCGGCGGCGCGCGGCATGAATCGGCCGGGGGGACAGCCCCGGCACCCCGGCCCGCATGGGATTGCGCCCCGGGACGGGGGCGCGGCAATCGTCTTGGATTCGACCTACACGCGGAACGGACAGTGCATGGGTGACTCCTATCATCGCCTCGTGTACCATCTCGTCTTTGGCACATCCGGGCGAGTCCCGACGATTGATGCCGATCTCGAACCCCGGCTCCACGCCTACATGGTCGGCGTGGTGACGGGAGAAGGCGGCCAGGTCATCGCGATCGGGGGGATGGCGGATCATGTGCATTTGATGGTCCGACTCCGATCCGACCAGGCGCCGGCGGACATCGTCCGCAAGGTGAAGGCAAACTCGTCGCGATGGGTGCACGAGGAGGACCGTTCGCGGCGCTCGTTTCGTTGGCAGCGTGGGTATGGTGCCTTCTCCGTGAGTCGATCACAGGAGGCGACGCTCGTTCGTTACATCCAGAATCAGCGGGATCATCATGCCGCCCGGGCCTTCAAGGACGAGTTTGAGGGCCTACTCCGCGTCCATGATGTGGAGTACGACATTCGACATGTGTGGGGCGGCGACGATGAAGTGGGAGAGTCGACTTGATACGGCCCGGGCCCGTGCCGGATCCGAGATGCAGCGTGCGCGCGGCGGCGGGTCGTCGCCGCGCCCCCGTCGGGGGCGCCGTGCGTATTGCGTGATTTCGGACCGGGGCTCACGCCCCGGCCTGGGATGCGGCGCGCCTCCGGCGCGCGTGGGAGCACATGCGGCGGTTGGGGAATCGCGTGGCGTGGCGGCGTGCGTGTGGTGATTCGGGATTCGTGGGCCGGTGCGTACGAATCCCAGCGACTTGCGCGCGGCGGCAGGTCGTCGCCGCGCCCCCGTCGGGGGCGCCGTGCGTATTGCGTGATCTCGGACCGGGGCTCACGCCCCGGCCTACGATGCGGCGCGCCTCCAACGCGCGTGGGAGCACGTGCGGCGGTTGGGGAATCGCGTGGCGTGGCGGCGGGCGTGTGGTGATTCCGGTTTCGCAGGCCGGGGCGTGAGAATCATCGCGCCGTGCACGCGTCGGTGAGCATGAGGCAGTGCAGCGTGCGCGCGTGGAGGGGCCGCGGGGGCCACGCATGGGCATGAGGTGGTGATGCGCGGGGAAATGCGCCAGGCCTCCTGCGCGTGACGGTCCGGCATTCGCGCACCCATGCGGCGTGTCGGATACCGGGCGCGCAGGAGGCGCGCGGCATGAATTGGCCGGGGCGTCAGCCCCGGCACCCCGGCCCGCATGGGATTGCGCCCCCGGACGGGGGCGCGGCAACGACGGCGGCCCTTCTGCGCCGACCCGTCGGGTCCCTAGTCGATCTCGCTCTCGTTGAAGTTCAGCCGCTTGCACACGATGAGCGTGAAGTCGTCGAACTGGTCCGCGGTCCCGCGGTGCTTCAGGCACGCCTGGTAGATCGAGTTGCGGATTTCCTCCGCGGAGAGGTGCTGCTTGTCGCGGATCAGCTCGAGGAACCGGTCCTGGCCAAAGGATCGGCCCTGCGGGTCGAGGATGTCCGTCACGCCGTCGGTGTACATGACGAGGACGCCGCCGGGTGGGATCGTCGCCTGGCCGATCTCGAAGGGGGAGTCCTCCATGATGCCAAGGAAGACGCCGCCGCTCTTCAGCATCTCCTCCTCACCGTTGGGATGGATCAGCACGGGGTAGGCGTGGCCGGCGTTGATGTACTCGATGGTGCCGTCCCCGGTGTCGAGGTAGCCGAGTATCATCGTGACGTACATCTGCCCCCCCGCGACGTCGCGATGGATCATCTTGTTGATGCGTTCGACGGCGGAGAGGAGCGTGGTGTCCTTGTGCTGCGTCTCGCTCATCAGGTAGCTGCGCGTTGTGGCGGTGAGGATGGCGGCGGAGACGCCCTTGCCGGAGACGTCGGCGATGGCGAGGCCGACCCGCTGGTCGGGCAGGCGCAGGAAGTCGTAGTAGTCGCCCCCCACCTGCTTCGCGGGGAGGGACATCGCGCTTAGCTGGTAGCCCGGAAGGTCGGGGTATGTCTTCGGCAGCAGGTTCATCTGGATGGCGCGGGCGATTTCCATCTCGCGCGCGAGCTTGTGCTGCTCGACGAGCTGCGAGTGCAGCCGCGCGTTGACGATGGCGACGGCGGCCTGGTTCGCGATCGAGGTCAGCATCTCGAGTTCCTCGTTCGAGAACGCGAGCGCGCGCGACTGCGTGTCGATGTAGATGACCCCGAGCGACTCCTGCTTGTAGATCATCGGCGCCACCATCGCCGTCCGGATCCGATTCATGATGATGGATTCGGAGGCGTTGAACCGCATGTCGGCGGCCGCGTCGGAGACGAGGATGGCGACGCCCTCGGTGAGGCTGCGCTGGGTGATGGAGGTGCTGATGTGCACCTCTCGCTTGTCCCCCGTGTCCACGGACTTGACCACGGCGGGGGTCAGTTCCCCCCCCTTCGGGTCCGTCAGCAGGAGGTAGGAGCGGTCCGGGTGCATCAGGTTCTGGATGATGTCCATGATCTTGTCGAGCAGCTCCTCAAGCGTGAAGACGGAGCGGATCGCATCGGTGACCTGGTACATGACCTCGAGGCGCTTGGTGAGGTCGCGGAGGTCCTCCGCGGAGGCGCCGCGGGGGACGCTCCCGATCATGGTGCCCTGGGATGGGTCGAAGCCTGCGCGGACGGACTGCTTGGCGCGCCCCCAGAGGTGTTCGTCCACGACCTTGAAGCCGCTGCTGGAGGCCGAGGTGTCGGCCTTCCTGACGGGGAGGGGTGTGGAGGCGGGATCGGTCGGCGGAGGGGGTGCCGAGCGTGGTGGGGCGCCGGGGACTTCGTCGGTCGTGAAGAGGCACTCGGTGTCGCCGAAGGCGATGCGGTCGCCGTGGTGGAGCTCCATCGACCCGTTGACGGGTGCGCCGTTCAGCAGCGTGCCGTTCTTGCTCCCCAGGTCGCGCAGGACGACGCGGTTGCCTGCGACGTGGACCTCCGCGTGGTTGCGGGACATCCGGCGGTCCACGATCTGGATGTGGTTGGTGACGCTCCGACCAACGGTCAACATTGGCTGGTCCAGGACGTAGGTCTTCCCGGTATCAGGGCCGTTTTGGACGATCAGGCGGGAAAAGGACACGGCGGACTCGGGGATGCGGGGCTGGTTGGTCGGAGGGTCGGTGTGGTTCGGGTTGGATGCCGGGGGCGGAACTTTCGACTTGGGGACTTCCGACTTCTCTTGCCAGCCGACGCGGGCCGGATTCAAATCGAAACTCCTAGTCGTGACGGTTCCGTGGTGCAAGGCGACAGTGAACGCGAGTTGAAGGTCACGCCGCCCCAATGCCCCACGGCCGGGGTCCGGGCATGCACCGCATCCGGGGCGCCGCCCGTCCACAGGCCACCTTACGGGATCAAACCATGCCCATTCCGGACAGCGGGAAGATAGCCATCGGAGTCGTCGGAGCGCTCGGCACCATCGCCGCCCTGCACCTCGCCATCTTCAAGGACCGCGCATCCGATTTCCAGAAGGCCAAGGAAGAGCACGACCGGGTTGCCGGCGAGTACCAGAACATCGGGCAGGCGCAGCCGCTCGACAAGACATTCGCCTTCAAGTTCGACACGCTCAACTACACGCGCCAGTACTGGGACCTGATGGCGGACCTGCGGATCACCGTCCCGATGTACTACCTGCCGGGGCCGGCCAACGACGTGGACCGCCAGCGCCGCGACTTCCAGGAGTTCCTCGCCGACCTCCAGCGCCGCGCCACCGACGACAAGGCCCCGAAGCTCTCCTTCGTCTCGAACGCCACGGGCTGGGACATCCAGGGCGAGCTTCCCCCCGCCCTCCGCCAGCCGGGCGTCATGGAGGACCTCCTCCAGCGCCTCCGCGGCGCGGACCGCACGCTCAAGGTGCTCGACAAGACGCAGGACCTCTACCGCCAGCGCCTCGCCGAGTACGAACAGCTCCTGCGCTCGATGGGCATGGACCTGAACAAGCGCGACGCGATCCAGGCGAACTACGGGGACCTCGCGGGCACGCTCTACACCCTGAATAGGATCAACCTCGTGAAGGGCGCCCTGGGCGCCAATGCCCTCTCCACCATGTCGGAGAAGGAAGCCCAGGACATGCTCTACGAACTCTTCCGGATCGAGTGGCCCTCGGACCCGGACCCTATCTACGGCATGTACCCGTTCTTCCGCCAGACGCAGAACCTGCGTCAGATATTCGACCTCGCGGAACAGGCGGGCATTCAGGACATCACGATGCTGAAGCCGTGGGCGCCGAGGCCGGTGTACTACGACCCGAAGGCACAAGTGGCGGCGGCGCCGGGCGCGACCCCGGGGCCGGGGGGCCAGGTCGACCCGCGGTTCGCGCTCGACGAGGGCGCGTTCGACCCAGGGGGCGAGGAGGGGGGCGACTCCAAGGAGAAAACGTCCGTCGCGCTGCCCTTCCAGATCGAGTACATCGGCACGAATCCCCAGTCGATGGCCTTCCTCGACCTTGCGGCCCGAAGCCGCGTCCCGCTCGAGGTCGACGCCCTGCGCATCACGGGAATGCCACAGACCGAAAACCTCCAGTTCGTCAGCGCGGTCGTGAACAGCGTCGCGTACATCCCGTTCCTGCTCCTGACGGACGAGATGATCGACCGCGGGAGGGTGGATTCGGTGCGTGCGTTGGCGGAGGTTTCGCAGAAGGCGGGCGCCAAGCAACGGGGCATCGAAACCGGATTCCTGAACGCGGACGGATCGCTCAAGGAACCTACCCCGACCCCTTACGACACCCCGGCGGCCCCGTAATCGAATCGCCCAACCCCTGAGCGTCAGGCGTTTCCGCCTTTGACACACAGGGGAGGCAAAGCGAAGGAAGAGAACGTCCCAACCCTAGGCGAAGATCGCGATCGGCTCCATGGACATCCACATTTACCAATCACGCGGCAACATGTTGGCGCAACTCGTGGGACGCGTCGTCCTCGACGAATGCGACCGAATCAAGTCCGCGATCCTGCCGCGCGTGACACGCGAGGTCTCGCAGATCAACCTGGACCTGTCCGGCGTCGAGTTCATCGACAGCGCGGGACTCGGGGTGCTGGTGCAGCTCAAGGCGACGGCGAGCAAGAACCGCTCGCGCCTTGCGCTCGTCGCCCCAAGCAAGGGCGTGAACGACATCCTGATGGTGTCCAAGCTGGACTCGATCTTCGACATCATCACGGGAAGCGAGGCGACCTCGATCATCCAGTCGCTGGCGCAGCCGTCCTTCATGATGGCCGCGGGGAGCGAGACCGAGGTGCCCGGTCAGGCCATCAACCGCGGCCCGGTCATGCCAACGCCGTCGAGCGCGTCCGCCTCGGCCGCCGACTCCGGCAACCTTTCGCCCAAGGAGAAGGTCGACCAGCTCTGCAAGGTCGCCGTGGACCACATGCGGCAGGGCGACTACGAGTCCGCCGCCGACGCCTACAAGAAGGCCCTCGAGATCGACCCCGAGTACCTTCCCGCCCACAACAATCTCGCGATCGTGTACGAGAAGAAGCCGCAGTGGCAGCAGCAGGCCATCGCGGCATGGGAGAAGGTGCTCGCGATCAGCTCCTCCCGTGGGGACCAGAAGCACATCGACCGCGCCCAGAAGCACCTGCAGAACCTCCAGCGCCTCTCGACCTGACGCTTGGGACGCAGGGACAAGTCCCCCGGGGCGCTGCGGCGCCTCCTGAGCCACTGCACATTCGCCCTGTTCCGGCTGGTCTCGCTCCTGCCGGCGAGGCCCACCGTGGCCCTGTTCGGTGGCGTGGGTTCGGCCGTCGCCGCGCTGGGGCTGCTCCGCCATGCGGTCGTGCGCGGCAACCTCGACATTGCGTTCGGCGACTCGATGAGCCCGCAGGAGAAGGCGCGCGTGGAACGGGCGGCCGGGGGGCACCTCTTCATGCTGCTCGCGGAGACGATCTTCCTGGCCTTCCGCCCCGCCGAGTGGGCGCGCGGATGCATCGTGGAAGTCGATGGCGCCGAGCACCTCGATGCGAGGCTCGCGGACAAGGCGGGGGCGATCTCCTTCGGCGGGCACTTCGGCAACTGGGAGGTGATGGGCGCATTCCTCGGATCGCAGCTCCACGTGCATCCCATCGCGAAGGAACTGCACGACCCGGTGTGGCAGAAGCGCACGCATGACATGAGGCGCAAGTTCGGCCTCGATCCGATCCACGTGGGCCCGGGAACGCTGAAGCTGGCGATGGAGGCGCTGCGCGGGGGCCGGACGATCAACTTCCTGATCGACCAGGACATGGGCCCCGAGGGCCTGTTCGTGCCCTTCTTCGGCCGGCCGGCAAGCACGCTCGCCACGCCCGCGGCGCTCGCCATCAAGACCGGATGCAAGCTCTACCCCGGCTTCATCGTCCGTCTGGGCCCGACCCGGCACCGCATCGAGGTGAAGCCCCCCATCGACCCCGCGGAGTTCCGCGAGGGCACGCGCGACGAGCGCATCCATGCGCTCATGGTCAGCATGACGCGCGAGATAGAGGACATGGTGCGCGCTCACCCAGCGCAGTACTTCTGGGTGCACCGGCGCTGGCGCACGACGCCGGAGTCCGCCCGCAAGCGCCTCGCCTCACTCGCGGAAAAGCGGGAGCGCAAGCTCGCGAAGAAGAAGGCCGAAGGATAGAAGCGGCAACGGGACATTGGACCTCCGCAGGTCGAGCCCCGCGCGATTCCTGCGCGGGGATTGTGCTTGCCGGGACGCGTCAGCGGGTGAAGGCTGCGACCGAAGCTCTCAGGGAGGATTCCGTCATTCCATGAAGGGTCGGTCCACCAATCACCGGGTTCGGGCCTGCTACGCCGCGACGGCGCTGGCGCTCGCGCTCTCCTGGGTAGGTTGGGCGCAGGAGCCCTTCCGTCTTGGCGGAGTTCCCCCGCACACCACCGCGATGCCAAACGCCGGGCTGGTTGTCGAGGCGACCGTCACGACCGACCTGGCGGAAACCCCGGCCGATTGGGGAATCGAATTGGTGCCCGACAGGGAGAGGAACCAGGTCTTCGCCGTGCCACTCGGGAGCTCACCGGCGCGCTTCTACGTGCTCGATCCCGACACACTTCTGCAACACGGGGGAAACCTGCTCCCCCTCGAGCTGGGCCCGGTGACGTGCGCGGCGTTCCATGTGCAGCCGGGTCGGCTGCTGCTCGGCGTCGCGCCCCCGGGCGGGCCACCTCGCATCCTGGCCATCGACGCCGTCTCGGGGGGCATCGTGGCCTCGGCGGAACTCCCCGCGCTCCTGCCCGACTCGGAGGCATCCTCGATCATCGTGGACGAGACGCGGGGCACGGCGCATGTCACGATGCGGTCGCCGGGGGCGATCGTGGCGGTCAACCTCTCGTCGTGGGAGGTCGGGGCCCCGGCGCGGCCTGTCATGGGCTACGATTGCGAGGCCGGTGCCATCGACGCCGCGGCCAACAAGGGGGCGTTCCTCTTCGTCAAGACGACTCCCGGGCGGTTGTTCCACAATGCCGCCATCGCGCGGGTCGACCTCGCCACGATGGTCGCCGAGGATCAGGCGACGCTCACCGTGACGGACACGCGGCTTACCCCGCGGGGCTTTGCCCACGATCCGGTCCAGAAGTACCTGTACCTGGCGTCGCCCGGGGACCGTCGGGTGGACCGGTTCGAGTTCCACAACCTGAACGCCCGCATCCATTGGACCTGGGTGCCCACGTCCGCCCCCCCGGCGACGATCACTCCCGACCCGTCCACCGGCAACATCTACGCCCGCACCACGGAGCACTGCCTCTACGTGATGGCGTTTGGGGAGACGGGGTTCCGAACGCTGGTCTGCGAGTCATCGGCGCTGGACCCGTTCCACCGCAGCGGACTGGTGCTGATGGGCCAGCGGCTCCTCTCGGCCAGCGCGGGCTCCAGCCTCGGCACGGAGGTTCGCTCGACCAACATCGGGGCCCAGTTGGGGATCGAGAAGAACATCCTGTTGGAGAAGAGGGGGCTCGGCATCCTTCCCGAGAGTTCCACCGATGGGTCGGGCGATCACCTTCTGATGGTGACGCGGGACATCCCTGCTTCCGCACTCAGGACGAACCTCCAGACCGGAACGAGCCAGCGCGAGATCCTTCCGTCGACGTTCGTGGACGGGGCGGCCACGCTCGCGCACGCCGTGGATGCCGCCTTCGAGGATGGGGGATCAAGGTCGTGGATCGGCTTCGCGGGCACGCCTGCGCGGCTCGTCGAGTTCGACTACTCCAACATGGCCGAGGGCCGCACGTGCACCCTGTCCCCGACAGATGGGGTGATCACCGCCGTGGCGGCTGATGGGGAAGCCGAGCAGGTGTATGTGGCGCTTGCGGGGAATCCGCCGCGCATCGCACGCATCGACATGGCCACGATGCAGCCCATCGCCTTTCACGCGCTCGATGGGGAGTCGGAGGACGTGGTGGATCTGCTGTGCTCACCGGAGGATGGGGTTCTTGGGGTGGCGATGGGGGGGCCCGGGGCACGGCTGTTGGTCCGCGGGCTGGACGACATGACGGAAATCGGAAGCATGGCCCTCGGCGGAGCTGAAACGCTGATCCACAAGGGGGTGGTGGACGGTGTCAGGGGTCGGGCGGCCTTCTGTGTCTCAAGCGGAACCGCACGTTCGATCGTCGTAGTTGACCTGCTGACAACCTCGACTGTCGGGTCCCCGACACACATCGGATGGACCGCATTGGGTGATGTCCCCGTCGTGGGGTTGGACGGCTCAAGGGGAATCGCGTACATCGCGCAGGCGTCCGCCAGTGACTTGCGGGCCGTTTCCCTCGAAACCGGTCTCGACCGTGGTTTCGTGGTTGGAAGCGGGGCTAGAGCGGTGGCCACTCTCCCGGGTGCAGGGGGTCCGGCTGTGCTTTCGGACGGGGCGAGCCTTCCTTTGCCCTCCGTCAGGCACTACGCGACGCCGGCGGCAATTCCTCAAAGTGTGAGTGCGCGCTACGTGCGTGTCAGGAACGTTAGCGGGAGCTTCCGAATCGTCCGCAATGTTTGTTTCCGATCCGGCCCAAGGGCGGGCGGCGTCAAGCTCGCTATCTACTCCCCCCTCGGGGTGCGCCTCTGGACTTCCGGAGAGATTGCGGGTACGGGGGAGGATTCGCTGACGAGAATACCCATCGGGACCATCAACACGCCCGGCGGTTACGTCATCCAGGCCAATGAGGAAGTTATCATGGGCTGGCAGGGAGCGTCGGGGGAGCTGGACCAATTCCTCTACTCTCCGCTCGCGTTCAGGTACTTGGACGTGGTCGGATCATACGCGCAGTTCCCGCCCCCAAACCTGCCGACCTCGGCGGGCTGGTCGCCCACCAACATCACGGCCCCTGCCATCGCGATGTACCTCGAGGAATAACCGCGACTGGGGCACTTTGCGGGTTCGCATGGCCGCGGAGCGGCCACCCCTCGAATGGCCCCCGGCGCCGGCATGAAGAGCGAGCCCCTTCGGTCCCACTCCGGCTGATCCCGAGTCGTTCATGCATCATGCATGTTTATGGGAGGCTTGCGGCCCGTGGACTCACGTCCGCGGCCTGAAGGGCCGCCCGATCCCAGCCCAGGGGCAGAGCGCAGGGTGCTCGCAGCGGTTCAGTCCCATAGATATCTCTCATCATACTCGACCCCGTTGACTTCGAGGAGTCGAAGCAACTCATCGCGAAATGGGACGGCGCGGTGGTGCTCCTCCTGAGTCTCGATGTAGCGGCCGACCCGCCCGACATGGGGGTGGCTCACAGAAAAGGCGCCGTATCCGGCCTGCCATGCGAAGCTGGGGAGCCTGAACTCGTGGTGGATCCATTTGGTCGAGGCTTCCTTCGCCCGCCCTATGACTGTTGCGATGGTGCTTTGCCGGCCGAGCCGGATCAGCGCGTGCAGGTGGTCCTCGATGCCGCCGACGATCACTGCGGGAGAGTCCGCGTTGGCGAGAACTCCGGCGACGTATGAGAACACCGCGGGCCGGATGTCGTCAGTTAGCATTGGGGCACGGTGTTTCGTGCTCCAAACACAATGAACGTAGATACGCGAAAGGGATTGGGACACGGAATCCGCTCCGATGCGGATGCGTTGGGGCGTCCCGTCAGGACGCCACGCCATTCAAATGCACCTGTCACCCGGGCCCGTTGGGCCCGGGCTGGGTTGTGTTCGGCCTTTCAGGCCGATTCCGTCAATCGCCATGTTCCCACCATCCGTCATCGCGGCCTGAAGGCCCGCCCGTCCCAGCCCAGGGGCAGTGCGCAGCGCCGACCCTGGGTGCGTGGCGCCGACGCTGGGTGCGTAGCGCCGACCCTGGGTGCCCGGGGCCGCACCGACCCTGGTTTCATGACGGGCGCTGACGTCGGATGCCATCACGACCAAACAACGCCCGTGATTCGCTGACGAGGGCCCACGGTCGCACGGTCGCCAATCCTCGCGCTAGGGCGCCCGTGATTCGACGACCAGACTCTCCAGCCGGAACCGCTGTTCGCATGGCCGCGGAGCGGCCACCCCTCGAATGGCCCCCGGCGACCCGAGGGAGCCGGGGGTCGTCGGGCGCCCATGGTAGCACCCCGCAAGGGGTGCCCCAATCCCATCACGAGCTTCCGTCATTGCCTGCGACCAAGTCGGCACACCTCCGGCTTCTTTCTGTCGCCGGGGGCCGCTCAAAGGGCGGCGCCTTCCCGGCGCCGGCATGAAGAGCGAGCCCATTCGATTCCATTCGGGTTTATCCCGAGTCGCTCTCACCCTGCTCCACATCTTCTCGATCGGGTTGAGGTCCGGGCTGTCAGGGGGAATGTAGAGGAGCCATGCCCCTCGCGCAGTTCCACGAGGGTCGCGTCGGACCGCTCGCACACGAGTTTTCTCAGCAGTTCCCCCTCCTCACCAGACCTTGAAGCGGCAAGCCACTTCCTGGCGGGAGAGTTACCCCCTGGCGTAAACGTCGGGGATGCGTTGGCGGAGGTCGTTGGAGGGTGCGAACATCCGCGGGGACTCACAATCGACCGGGAACAATGGCGGCTAAAGTCGTGAAAGTGCCCTAGAGCACGCCGGCGTCGTTCATCATGTGGCGCAGGAGCAGGATCTGGCCATAGTGGCCACTGAAGTGCTCCGCGATGTGGT
>CAZUCD010000122.1:9877-11772 GCA_964618855.1 uncultured Candidatus Sumerlaeota bacterium | reverse complement strand
GTCTTGACCTCACGTGCATATGGAAACGCGCGGAGGTACTGGACGACGTGCTTGCGGAACTCGATGAGGCCGCGCTCCTCGCCCTTGCGCAGGCACATCATCTCCGCGTGCCGCAGGACCGTGTCGAGGCGCTCGTCGATGGTCGGCTCCGGGGGATCGGGTTCCCCGCGAAGCCTCGCGACCATGCGCCCGAGGACCCACGGGTTCCCCATCGCTCCGCGACCGACCATGATCCCGTCCACGCCCTGCTCGCGCACGATCTTCTCCGCAGCGTCCGCGGAGTTCACGTCGCCGTTCCCGATGACGGGGATGCGCAGTTCCTTCTTGAGCGCGCCGAGGATGGTCCAGTCTGCGTGGCCCTTGAACTTCTGCTCGCGGGTGCGGGCGTGGATGGCAACGGCGTCGAGGCCCTCGTCCTGGGCGATGCGGGCTATGGTGAACGCCTCCTCGCCGTACTTCTCCCAGCCCGCGCGGAACTTCACCGTGAAGGGCACGGTGAGCGCCCTGCGCATGGCGGCGAAGATGCGCTTCACGAGTTCGGGCTGGCGCATGAGCGCGCTGCCGCCATTGGCCTTCACGACCTTGTCCACGGGGCAGCCCATGTTGAGGTCCACTATGGCTGCGCCTGCGCGCTCGAGGTCGCGCGCGGAGGTCGCGAGCGCCTCCGGTTCGCATCCAAAGAGCTGCGCGCAGACGGGGCCCTCCTCGACGGCCATGTCCAGGATGCGCCAGCTCTTGTCCCTGCCGGAGCGCGTCATGGCCTCGCAGCTCACCATCTGTGTGTACACGAGCTGGCAGCCCTGCTCGCGCGCGAGCAGGCGCCACGGGCGGTCGCTGATGCCGCACATGGGCGCGGGGAAGACCGCGGGCCAGAACTCGTGCGGGCCGATGCGGAGTGGGTTGCGGGGCAGTGGTGATTCGTTCATGGGCGCCGACTCGGGGCGCGCGGACTGTGCATGCAGGAGCCCGCGCGCGTCAACGGTGCGGGGAGACCGTCACTCGTCGGTCGTCATGTCACCCGCATCGCCGAGAAAGTCCACTTCCTCGGACATCTCTTCACGGACGCGGGGGGCTCGCTTGAAGGTCGCATCCACCTGTCCCGCAGGCGGGTAGTCCACCTTGGCGCCCCTCATCAACTCTCCGATGGTCAGGAGTTGCAATCTGGGGTGTTTCCCCCAGGGCGACTTGTAGAACCCGGCTGCGGCGGCTTCGGAACGCATGGCTTTCGTCGGAGGCTCCATCGAAATCAGCACGGCCATCTGGGCATCCTCCCTCTCGAGCACGCCCCGCAAGTCGCGCAAATGGGAGAGTTGCAGATGACCGGATTTGACGGAAATCACTATCTGCTTGGTCTTCCCGAGTTCGATCTCGTCGTGGAAGTAGATTCGACCGTCAATTCCCTGGTCGGCGCCCTTCTTCTCCTCCACGGGACGCGCGTTCACCAGCCCGAGGGCCCACCACTGGAACTGGTATGGGTCGTGCCCGGCGAGGGTGGCTGCGTCCTCGATCGAGACGGGCTCGCCGACGACCCGGTACTTTGCGCGCTTGCCGAAGGCATCATTCAGGCGCTTCTTGATGAGGGTGACGGCGAGGTGCGTGATGTCGATGCCGATCCACCGCCTGCCAAGTCGCTGGGCGACCGCCACGGCGGTGCCGCATCCGCAGAACGGGTCGAGCACGACGGCGCCCTTCCTCGTGGTCATCGAGATCAGGCGCTCGAGCAGAGCTTCGGGCTTCTGGGTCGGATAACCCAAGCGCTCCGCAGCCTGCGAGTTGATCGGCGGGATGTCTGTCCAGACGTCGCCGAGTGGCTTTCCTCGCTGTTCGTCGAGGTAGCGCTTGAATCGCGGCACTGCGCCCGGGCTCGGCTGGATGACGAGGCCGGCCCGGTGCGC
>CAZUCD010000122.1:0-9777 GCA_964618855.1 uncultured Candidatus Sumerlaeota bacterium | reverse complement strand
GCGTAGCAAAACAGGAGGTCGTGATTGCGGGCGAGGCGCCGGGTGATGAGGCCCTTCGACGTCGTGCGCTTCCATACGATCTGGTTGCGGAAGTTCTCCGGCCCGAAAACCGCGTCGAGGATGAGCTTCAGATAATGCCCGGCGGTTGCGTCGCAGTGCAGGATCAGGGTTCCCGCTGGCTTGAGGACACGATGCAACTCCTGCAGACGAGGCGCCATCATGCACAGGTACGCCATCATGTCGCTCGGCCCGATCAGCTTGAAGAGCGATTGCATCGCGGCGGAGGCCTTCCCGCCCGCTTCCACCACCTCGTGGTACTGGCGTGCAGCAGTCTCGTCCCACTCCCATGTGTCCTTGAACGCCTTGATCTGTGCGGATGCCTTGGTCCCGGTCTTCTCTGCGAAGAGGACATTGTAGTCCTGATCGCTCTTGAAGGGCGGGTCCAGATAGACCAGGTCGACGGTCGCAGTCGCGATGTACTCCTTCAGGACGGGGAGATTGTCCCCGTAAAAGAGAGTGTTTTCGCGACTGCGACTGCTTCCCCCTGTACCGTCGAGCAAGGCTGCGTCCATGGTCGGCGCTATTCCACCGTCACGCTCTTCGCCAGATTGCGGGGCTTGTCCACGCTCAGGCCGCGGCCGAGGGCGACGTAGTACGCCAGGAGCTGGAGCGGCACCACGGTCAGGAGCGGCTGGAGCGGGTCCATCACGGGCGGGACGTACAGGACGCGGTCCACGATCTTCTCGAGCTCCGTGTTCCCCTCCGTTGTCACGGCAATGATGCGTCCCTTGCGGGCCTTGATCTCCTGGATGTTCGAAAGCACCTTCATGTAGGTGCGATCCTTGGGCGCGATGACGACGACGGGCATGTTCTCGTCGATGAGGGCGATGGGGCCGTGCTTCATCTCGGCGGCGGGATAGCCCTCGGCGTGGATGTAGGAGATTTCCTTCATCTTGAGGGCGCCCTCGAGCGCGACTGGGTAGTTGTAGCCGCGCCCCAGGTAGAGCATGTTGCGCGACTCGAGGAGTTCGTCCGCGAGCGACTTGATCGGCTCGACGGTGTTGAACAGGATGTCCTCCATCTTTTGGGGGATCCTGTACAGCTCCTCGATGAGCTCGCCGAAGACGTAGCTCGACAGGTCGCGGACGCGGCCCGTCCAGAGCATGAGGAGCGCCAGCGCAACGACCTGGGCGGTGAAGGCCTTGGTGCTTGCGACGCCGATCTCGATGCCTGCGTGGGTGTAGATGCCGCTTTCGACCTCGCGCGCGATGGAGCTGTTCACGACGTTGACAATGCCGAGCGTGCGGCCGCCCTTGCGCTTCACCTCGCGGAGCGCGGCCAGGGTGTCGGCCGTTTCCCCCGACTGGGAGATGAAGAGCGAGAGGTCCCGCCCGCGGCGCACGATCGGGTTGCGGTAGCGGAACTCGCTCGCGTGCTCGGCGTCCGATGGGATGCGCACGAACTCCTCGAACAGGTACTTGCCGACCATGCCAGCGTGCAGGGATGTCCCGCAGGCGACGATGAGGATGCGCTCGATCGCGAGCATTTCCTCGACAGTGAGCTTCGGCCCGCCCAGGATCACGTCGCCCGTCTCGGGCTTGAGGCGGCCGCGCATCGTGTTCTCGAGCGAGCGGGGCTGGTCGAAGATCTCCTTGAGCATGTAGTGCGGGAAGTTGCCGCGCTCGATCGACTCGAGCTTCATGTCGATCGAGTGGACCATCGGCGTCACCTGGGTCTTCTCGAGGGAGAAAATCTGGTACTCCTTCGGCGTGAGGCGCGCGACCTCTCCGTCGTTCAGGTACACGACGTTCTGTGACCTGCCCATGATGGCGGGCACGTCCGAGGCAATCAGGTGAAAGCCGTTGCCGACAGCGAGGACTAGGGGGCTGCCCATGCGAGCGGCGACGAGCACGTCGGGCTCTTCCGCGCAGATGACCGCGATGCCAAAGGTGCCTCGAATCTCACGCACGGCGAGGCGGACCGCCTCGCAGAGGTCACCCTGGTAGAACTTGGCAATGAGGTGGGCGATGACCTCCGTGTCCGTCTGCGAGGTGAAGACGATGCCGTCCTGCTCCAGCAGCGTGCGGAGGGCGTGATGGTTCTCGACGATGCCGTTGTGCACGACGGCGAAGCGCATGCTCGAGTCGAAGTGCGGGTGCGCGTTGCCGGAGGTGGCCTTCTGCGGGAGCTTGTGGGCTTCCTTCTCGAGGTCCTTGACGAAGCCGACGGCCTTGGCGTGGACGAGCTTGCCGCCCGAGATCATCGCGATTCCCGCGGAGTCGTACCCGCGGTATTCCAGCATCTTGAGCCCGCCGAGCATGAACGAGCGGGTGTCGTCGATTCCGACGCATCCAACAATTCCACACATGGTGGTGGTCCTTTGCGGGGCGCCAGCGCGCCCGGGATAAAGCCCGCCGGGTCTCACACCGGCGCCGGCCCACGGCAGTCTTGCCATTCCGCACAAGGCGGATGGGTTCGGGGAAGCGAACCCGGGGCCAATCGTCCTCCCACGGCTCACCACGTCAAGGTAAGCCGTGGAAACCCGCTGTTCTGTCCGGTCGAGTCAGGGCGATTCAGCGTCTTTCGCGGAAGGCGTCTCGCGGGGCTCCGCCGATGGTTTCTGTCCGCCCTTGGGCTCCTTCAGGACTCCCTTGGGGAAGTGGGTGGCGGCCTCGGGGAGCGTGACAGCCGCGTAGCGCGTCCCTTCAGCCAGCAGCAGGAACGTCACGCCGCGCTCGCTCATCTTCTTGATCTGAGTATGCTTTATGATGGAGACGGGGACGGTTGGTCCGTCGTTCCCCGGCGTAATCGCAAGCCCCACGAGGTTCTTCGTGGAGGCGTCGCTGCGCAGGGGGAGACGGGAGTAGAAGTCGATGGAGAAGGGCACGCCGCTCGACTTTTCCGGCGTTGTCAGTTCGACGGAGAAGCCATTGCCGCCCTCCACCATGCGGCGCAGCTCCGATGCCATCCGCCACTCGGACCGCTTCGGCGCGAAGTGGAAGGCCACGGGGCGGAACGCGACCAGCAGCGCGGAATATGCGCACGCGACCACTGCGCAAGCCATCGCGGCGCCCCGGCTCCAGGCGCCAAGCCGCGACCAGCCGTCCATGAAGTACCTCGCCAGCCACACCGAGCAGGGCACCGTGAGGGGAAGCACGTAAAGAGGGAGCCTCGACTTCGCGATGGTGAAAACGAGAAGAGAGGATCCCAGCCACAGCACCGTGAAGGCACCCGGCAGCGAAAGTGAACGCAGCCGGCGGTCGCGCACACGCCAGCACTCCCAAAGCCGGGATGCGATTCGGTGCCAGCCGAACAGCCACGGAAACATGCCGCCGATTATGATCGGGGGATAGATGTAGAAGGGATTGTCCCGCTCGTGCACATCGGAGGCGACGCGGTCGACTATCTCGTACTCCACGAAGTAGCGGAGGCGCTCCGGGTCCTTCGCGATCACGTAGAGGAACCACGAGGCGGAGACTGCGATGAAGAGCGCCACGCCCGGAATGGAGACGAGCCTCGCCGCGGGCCGGTGGTCGGGGCGGAACCAACCCAGCAGGGCGACCGGGATGAGAACAAAGAGCGCCGGGGGCCCCTTCGTCATGAAGGCGAGGCCAAGCACGCCCCAGAACGCGAGGCGCCATCGTCCCGCGTGGGCTGCGCCGTTCCAGACCTTCCAGGCAGCCAGGGCAGCGAAGGCCTGCCAAAGTGTCACGAAGACATCGGTAGTCAGGATGTTCCCGCTGATGAAGGGGAAGATCGCCGTGGCGTGCACCACCCCGGCGAGGCGGGCTTCCTCCTCCGAGAAGCCGAACTCGCGCGCGAGTTGTACGGCGATCAGGATCGTGAGGAAGGTGGCGGTGGCGACCGCCAGGCGTGCGCCCCATGCGTTCTGCCCGAGGACCGCCATGCCCGCGGCCCCGAGCCAGTACGTGAGCGGGGGCTTTGTCATGTGCGCCCTGCCCCGCAGGTGCGGCACCACCCAGTCCCCGGTGGCGAGCATCGAACGCGAGCCCTCCGCGTAGCGCGACTCGCTAGAATCCATCAGGGGCCGCACCCCAAACAAGAAGAACGCGACCAGCGCGGCAAAGGCGACATGGCGCCACGCGCCGGAAGTCAGCCAGACAAGGGGCGCCGGCAGACCCGGTCGGGACTCAGGAGGAGAGCTTGCGCGCATCGTAACCGTTGAACGTGTTGGCGGCCTTCACGAAGCCGCCGGAAAGGACCGCCTCCACGCAGTCCGCGGAGATCTCCACCATGTGCCTCGCGTCGAGGAGGTACTCGCCGAACATCTTTTGCAGGACGAAGGACTTCAAGTCGCGCATCTTCGCGCCGGTGGGTTCGATGCCGATGCGCAGCCGGGCATAGGCATCGGTGCCGAGGCACTGCTCGATGCTACGGAGCCCCTTGTGCCCGCCGTCGCTGCCCTCGGTCCGCAGGCGCAGCCGCCCCATCGGGAGCGCAACGTCGTCGCACACGACCAGCAGGCGCGCCACCTCCACCTTGTAGAAGTGCATGAAGGCGACGACGGCCTCGCCGGAGAGGTTCATGTAGGTGAGCGGCTTCATGAGGAAGAGGCGATCATCGCCGCTCCCCCCTTCGGCGACGATGGCCTGAAACCGGGTCTGGACCTTCCACGCGTGGCCGCGCCGCGCCGCGACGGCGTCCACGACGTCGAAGCCGAGATTGTGCGGGGTGCGCTCATATGCGCCCCCGGGATTGCCCAGCCCTGCAACCAGCCACATGGTGCTTGCGTGCCCGCCTGCGATGCGTTTTCTGCGTCCCGCACGGGGCAATGTCCCCGCCGCGGTCGCAAGTGAGGCTCCCAATGCACCTGCCGGAACAAGTCGAATCGCTCTGCGACGCCCCACTGCTGGCGGGCGCCGTGGATGTGGCGCGGCGGTTGCGAACGGCCGGCCATCGTGCCCTCTGGGTCGGCGGATGCGTGCGGGATGCACTCCTGCGGCTTCCGCTCAAGGACATCGACATCGCAACCGACGCGCGACCGGAACAGGTCACCCGGCTGTTCGAGGGTTCCCGCCTGGTCGGGGCCACCTTCGGCGTGGTCGTGGTTCCAGTCGGGGAACGCCAGTACGACGTCGCGACCTTTCGCAGGGACGGAACCTATGTGGACTTCCGCCATCCGGCATCGGTCGAGTTTGGCTCGCTGGAGGACGATTCCCGTCGGCGCGACTTCACGATGAACGCCATTTACTTCGACACGTCCGACGGCAGCCTGGTGGACCCCCAGGGGGGCGTCGCGGACATTGCGGGGAGGTTGCTTCGTTGCGTCGGCAACCCGCGGGACCGGTTCTCGGAGGACGCCCTGAGACTCTTGCGCGCTGTGCGCTTTGCGTCGAGGCTCGGCCTGACCATCGATGGGGCGACCTCCGCCGCGATGCGCGACCTCGCCCCCAATGTCCAGTACCTGAGCCCGGAGCGCGTCCGCGACGAACTCACGGCGATGCTGACGGGCCCGGCTCCCTCGCGCGCGATCCGCCTTCTCGAGGAGCACCGCCTCCTGGAGTGGGTGCTGCCGGAGGTGGCCGCGCTGCACGGCGTTGAACAGGGGGCCATGCACCACCCCGAAGGCGACGTCTTCAAGCACACGATGCTGTGCATCGACCGGCTGGAGCCGAAGTCGCCCATCCTCGCCTGGGCCACGCTGCTGCATGACATCGGCAAGCCCGCCACCTTCCGCAGATGGGAGGACGGAGGCATTTCATTCTACGACCACGAGAAGGTCGGTGCCGACATCGCGCGCTCTATCCTTGCGCGGCTGCGGTTTCCAGCCGACTTCACCGACCGCGTCGCGCTCCTCGTGTCGAGGCACATGCGGTTTCTGTCGATCGAGCAGATGCGGACATCGACCCTGCGCCGATTCCTTGGATCGGAGACGATCGAGGAGGACTTGGCGCTCCATCGGGCCGACTGTCTCGGATCGAGCGGACGACTGGACTACCACGACTTCGCGCGCAGGAAGATGGCCGAGTTCCGCGATGCCGGGGAGCACGCCATGCCGCCGCCATTCGTCACGGGCGACGACCTGATCGCGCTCGGCGTTCCGCCCGCGCGGCGGCTGGGGCGGCTGCTGCGGGAGTTGCACGACGAGCAACTTGAGGGCCGGCTCACGTCGAGGGAACAGGCCATCGAGCGCGCCCGGGAATTGCTCGATGGGACAAAGGAAGACCCCCGCCAGTAATCCGGCGGGGGTCCGTGTTGCCGTTCGGTCGGTCCTGAATCGGGAGGCGCGGTCAGTCTCTGCCGCCACACCCCGTCATGTAGGTGACAACGAGGCGCGGGCGGCCTGGCGAGGTGGCGCCGTAGTTGCCCGTGCCGATCTGCACCTGGTCGGAGACGGCGTCGCCGTCATCCGCCGTCGGATAGTAGAGCTTCATCTGCGTCGTGCCGCCACGGTTGATCGAGGCGAGCCCGGAAGCGTTCAGGAACGCCGAGGTGTATGTGTTCGTCGCGGGAACCGTGAGCGTTGCCACTGGCGCGGCCGAGTTGATCGCCTGGAAGTCGATCAGTTCGAGAAGGCCGGTCGTACCGTACATCCATGGCATGGCGCAGGGATTCCTCATGCCGACCCAGATCGGCCCGAACGAGGACCAGCCGCCGGTCGCGCTTGCGCGGTAGACGCGGAGTTCGGCGCTCGTGATCTGCGCATTTGCAGGGATCGAGGACGTGTCGAAGTTGAGGAGGACCTGGAGCTGCTGGCGGGAGGCGGTGTCGCCGACCGGGGACGTCGTGGCGCCGTTGTTGGCGGTTCCGCCGACCTCGGACGTGAAGTGCGATTCCATCAGGCCGCCATCCTCCAGCGGCGTGGACCAAAGCGTGGCCGTGAAGGGACCGTCGCAGTCGCTGCCGGGCGCGCAGGGCGAGCACGTGCCCATGAAGTACTCGACGATGAGCTCGGGGCGCACCGTCGTTCCGGCCTCACCCGAGTGGAACGAAATGAAGTCCATCGAGTTGTCGTCGTCCGACTCGTTCGCGAAGCGGACGCGGAACTGCGTGAGTCCGTCGATGGCGATCGAGCCGAAGTAGGACGGGTCGATGTCCGCGAAGACGGTGTGGCCGTTTCCGGCGGGCACCGGGAAGGACGTCGCGACGTCGAGGTTCGCCGCGGACGCGAGGTCGTAGTCCGTCGGCTCAAGGAGCGCCGTCGGGCCGATGAGGGAGGAGGCGCCGCCGCGCGTGGAGGAGCTGCCGCCCATGTCGAGAATGAGTTCCCCGAGCGCCGTCGTGTTGCCGGAGACCGTGGCGCGCGTCAGGCGGATGCGTGCGGAGGTGATCGTCGCGCCGGAGGGAATCGGAGAGGTGTCGAACGAGAGGATGGACCGGCGTCCCCAGTTCGCGGCGTCGTCGCCGACGTCGAAGGTCGAAGCCTTGGAGTTGATCGGGCCCTCGATCATGTTGACGAGGTCCGGCTCACGCACCCAGCCGTCGTGCGTGGCGATGGAGAAACCCCTGTACGGGTCGCTGGGATCGGGGACGACGGTGACGGTGAACTCGCAGGTGGCACTGTTGCCGGCCTGGTCGGTGACGGTTACGCTGAGTTCGTTTTCGCCGAAGGGGATGGGATTCTGCCACGAGGTGCTGACCGTGTAGGGGCAGGACTCATCGACGGTCGGGGTGTAGTCGAAGTTGAAGCCGCCCTCGGTGTTGCACGTGGTGGTGAAGTCGCCCGGGCAGTCGAGGATCACGGGGGCGGTGGTGTCCTCGTCGCAGGGATCGGTGACCTCTCCGCCGCAGTTAACCCACGCGAGTCCGTCGGCGTGGATGCCCGTCCCGCCGATCACCGTGGCGGCGCCCGACGTGAGATCGACGGTGACGAGGTTTGAAGTCCCGCTGCCGAAGGGAGATTCCTCTGCGTACATCGTGCCCGTGGAGGTCCGGAAGTCCATGGCGCCCGACTTTCCATCCAGGCCGACATTGGTGATGAACGTGGCGGCGCCGCTCAACGGGCTGAGCAGGTTGAGATTCAGGCTTCCGCAGCAGCCGTTCAGCATCCAGAGGTTGTCGGCATCATCGAACGCCATGCCGTTGCCTGACATGAACGAATAGCCCGATGGTCCGAGGAACGTCGCCACGCCTGTCAGGGGATTGACCTGATAGAGCTGGTGATTGGGGCTGTTGCTGACCTGATAGGCGAAGAGAGCCCCGTCGGAGGGGCGGAAGCTGAGTTCCGAGAAGACGAATCCGGTGGGCACACCCAGCGGTCCGATTTCGGTCCCCGCACCGGTGTCCTTGTCGATGCTCAGGAGCACGTCGGTCCCGGAGAAGTCCGTGCGTTCGCCGATGGCGAAGAGGTTCCCCGACGCGTCGGCGGCCAGCGAACCCACCCGGAAGAATCCGATGGGCCCGACCAAAGTCGCCGCTCCCGTGTCGGGATCAAGCCGGTAGAGGCTGGACGGCGATGTCGGACCATTCGTGGTGCTCGCGTAGAGCTCCTCCACGCAGGAGGTTCCGCGGAGCTGGAACGCATGGTGGTTTCCATTGTTGATGGACGGGGAGCCGCCGCAATCGCCGAAGTTAGTTTCCAAGCCGGTCGAACCGAAGGCGGGCGCCCCAGTCTCCCAGTATACTTGGACACCACTGCCGCAACTCGTCGTCACGTGAATGCTCAGCCAATAGGTGCCCGCCGGAAGTGACAGAGGAGACTCGAAGTCAAACTCCTGCTCGTACTCGAAGAGGAACCCGAAGTAGTCCCGTCCAGTGGCCGCGCGCGACACGACGGTGCCGTTGCCGGACTCGATCAGGGCGCCGGGAGTGCCGGCGTTGTCGGCGTAGATGCCGTACTGCAGGTCCACGCCATTCCATCCGCCCTGTTCGAGGGTCCAGAAAGTGCAGCTTTCGATCGTCGTGGGGGAGGCAAAGGCGAAGTCCTCAAACTGCGTCCATCCCTCGATGTTGTTGCCGTTGAGCAGGTCCGGGGCACCCCCATCGAAAACGACGGGGCCACCGGCGCGGGTGGGCAGCATGATGGCCGATTGGGACTTGGCCTGACGCGAGGGCGAGACGCCATCCGGGATGATGGGTTCGCTGGATTGCTTGGTGGACTGCGGTGCCGCCGCGAGTGGGGTCGCGATCGCGAGGATGGCCGCGAGAATGGCCATCCGTGCGCGCAAGCCTTCGCCCCAATGTCCACGTGGTGTGGATTTCATTGCTGGTGCTCCTGTGAAGGTGGTAATGCGGGGGCAATCTTGCCCGTGCCATATCAGGCGAATCAAGTAGGATAATGCTCCGGATTCCCCGAGGCACGGGCTCTCATCATCGACTTGGCGGGGGGCGGAAAAAGAAACGTGGCGCGGAGTTGATCCGCGCCACGTTGGGGCTGCATCGCAAGTGCCGGGGTGTCGGCGGGGGGTCCCGGCGGGGACGTCAGTGGGCGTTTGCCATCGCGGAGTTGCGCTCGCCGACGACCTTTTCCTCGACCGACTTCGGGACTGCCTCGTAGTGGTCGAACTGCATCGAGAAGCTGGCGCGTCCGGACGAGATGTTGCGGACGGTCGTGGCATACCCGAACATCTCAGCGAGGGGAGCCATCGCGGAGACGGTCTTGATGCCGTTGCGGTCGGTGATCTCGGAGACGCGGCAGCGGCGCTGGTTGAGCGAGCCGATGACGTCGCCGAGGTACTGCTCCGGCGTGACGACCTCGAGCTTGAAGACGGGCTCGAGGAGGATCGGGCCGGCCTTGCGGCAGCCGTCCTTGAAGCCCATCGAGGCGGCGATCTTGAAGGCCATTTCCGACGAGTCCACGGCGTGGAAGCTGCCGTC
>CAZUCD010000121.1:0-11800 GCA_964618855.1 uncultured Candidatus Sumerlaeota bacterium | reverse complement strand
CAGGGACAGGAACCATTATTTGGCATGCCAAATAATGGTTCCTGTCCCTGTTTTCTGTCCCTGTTTTTCTGTCTCTCTCTTTCCTGCAAAACATTCTTGACGTTGTTGGCACCTGACCGTCCGGGATGGGTTCCAGCGTCGCGTTTCCACGTCCCGCTGCTCCCATTCCCGCTCCCGGTGGACGCACCATGCTGTCACTTGCGCAGGTTTTCGAGTTCTTCAACCTCGACATCGGCATCGATCTCGGCACGGCCAACTCGCTCGTCTACGTGAAGGGCGAGGGGATCGTGCTGCGCGAGCCCTCCGTGGTCGCCGTGGACAACACGACCGGCGCCGTGGTCGCCGTGGGCATCGAGGCCAAGCGGATGATCGGGCGCACGCCGGGGAACATCTCCGCGATCCGGCCGATGAAGAACGGCGTCATCGCCGACTTCGACATCACGCAGGAGATGCTGCACTACTTCATCAAGCGCGTGCAGGAGGGACGCGGGCACCCCTACCTGACCCGTCCGCGCGTCGTCGTCAGCGTCCCCTCCGGCATCACTGAGGTCGAGAAGCGCGCCGTTCGCGAATCCGCCGTCCAGGCCGGCGCGCGGACCGTTTACCTGATCGAGGAGCCGATGGCCGCCGCGATGGGCGCCGGGCTCCCGGTCGAGGAGCCGATCGGCAGCATGATCATCGACATCGGCGGCGGCACGACGGAGGTCGCCGTCATCTCGCTCGGCGGCGTCGTCGTCGCCAAGTCCGTCCGCTGCGCAGGCGACGCCATGGACGAGGCGATCATCCAGCACATCAAGCGCAAGTACAACATCTCCATCGGCCCCCGCACCGCGGAGGACATCAAGGTCCACATCGGCAGCGCCGACGTCATGGAGGAGGAGTTCCTCATGACGGTGAAGGGGAACGACCTCATGGGCGGCCTCCCCCGGTCGATAGAGGTGCACAGCGAGGAAATCCGCGAGGCGCTGGCCGAGCCCGTGATGACCATCGTGAACGCGGTGAAGTGGACGCTGGAGAAGACGCCGCCGGAGCTTTCCGGCGACCTGATCGCGCGCGGCATCTGCATGGCCGGCGGATCGAGCCAGCTCCGCGGCCTCCAGGCGATCATCTCGCGCGAGACGGGCCTTCCCGTCTATCTCTCGCGGAATCCCGAGACCGCCGTCGTCGAGGGCGCGGGCCGCGTCCTCGAAAGCTTCGACATCATGAGCAAGGTCGAGGTGCTCGTGAAGTAGCGCGGGTAGTTTCCGTTTCTTGGCGATGGTGTCGTAGTACGAATCTGCTTGCCACCACCACCACCACCACCACCACAAGTGTCGGGCCGGGATCCGTTGGTGACCCAGTTCCGCCCGACCGCCGCGATGCGACAGCACGCGCGTGGCCCGGTACGGCAGGCGCTCCACGACCGTGCCTCAACTCCGCATTCTCTCCCGAAGGCCGGTCCCCGAGGCCGTGCTTCTGGTGGCACTCTCCGCCCGCGCCGTCGCGTGGCAGGGGGATGCGCGCTGGAAGACCGCGGATGACCTGGCGCAATGGATCGACGCGGGTCTTTCGGGGCTCTCGACGGTGCAGTGCGACTTTGACGATGCGATTTCGGCCAGGGACCCCGCAACCGGCGAACACATCCAGACCAGCCGCTCCGGTTCGTTCGCCTGGAGTGCGGCGGAAGGGACGTGGGCGCGCGTTCGAAGAACGCAGCAAATCGGGGCTGGGGAGCCGCAGGTGGAACTGGTGGAGGTCATCTCCACTCCGCGGATGATCGCGGTGATCCAACCTGAAGGATTGCTCTGGAAAGTCCATCCTCCCCTCTGTGACGGAAAGGTTCCCACCGCGCCCGAGGCGGAACTGAGGGCGTACCTGCCCAACCTCATGGGATTCGTCACGGGACTGGGCGACTCCGGGCTCGGACTTTCCGACTACGTGCGACGCCTCGGGCCGGTTTGGGCGGATGTCACGGTCTCCGCGACCGACAGCGAAATCCTCCTCGATTGGAAGTCGGACGGTTCCACGGCTTGCGAACTGAGGATTCAGGACGAAGCCCTGCCCATCGCCACAGCGTACCGGGGTTCCGCACTTGCGGGAAGTTCGACCGGAGAACTCCACGTGCAATGCGAGCCCAACTCCGGGACGGGGATCCCGTTCCCGGCCACGATCACGCAGCACGTCGGCAACGTGCTTGATGAACGCCGGCGGATCACCCTGAGGGATGTCCGCTTGAATGAGGCGGTGCCGCCCGGACGCTTCGAGTTGCCCGCTCCTGGTGAGTCCGGGGATCGCGCTCGTCTGCTGGCCAGGGTCGGCTGCGACGGAGTGGCGGCCACATTTCACCAACGGGATGGGCGTTGGGAGCCCATGGAAACCCAGAAGGAAGGTTTGCTGGGTGGTCCGATCTACCTGTCCGAAAGCCCGGCCACAAAATGGTATCGGCTGCGTCAGGTGCTGTTCTTCGTCGGGGCGGGTGCGCTTGTCGCCGCAACACTTGCAGGACTGCGCCGCATCCGCGGCGAAAAACTCTCAGGAAGGAAGGGAAATCGACATGGATTCACCTCGCGGGGATAGGGTTGGGCTGGCATCCGCCATCGCATGGCTTTGCTTCGCGGCCTTCGGGCCGTTGATTGCCCAAACCGCACCTTCGTGCTTCGCCCCAAGGCAGTTTGACTGCGGCAACCTCGGCAACTCGGGATGCGCGACCCTTACAGATTGCTCTGGGCCATGCACCGGGGTGAACGAGACCTCGCAGGTGGCCTTTACCGTGCAGTCCTCGGCGAGGGGACTCGACGGCGCGACCGTCTCGGGGTCGCAGTTGTGCTCGGTCCGGACCTATTGTGTCGGCACTGGGCTCGTAATCCCGTGCGGCCTCAATACCACGGGTGTCCTGTGTGGCATGTCCCCCACCGCGGTGACGCATGTGATTCCGCTTCAAGTGCCCTCGGGAAACCCGTGTGGCCCGGCCGGGCCGAACACTCCGAAGGGCGGACCGGAGACCGGATCGGAGGGGGAAGCGGGGAATTGACTCGTCGGGCGCAGGCCGCGTCCTCGAGAGCTTCGACATCATGAGCAAGGTCGAGGTGCTGGTGAAGTAGGCGGCAAGGCTGCGAGTTTGGTTTTCCCGCACTTCACCACGCGGTACCGTGCCATGCGGCGATTCTCCGCCACGGTGCCCGCGCGAGCTGCTTCCCCCAGTTCGATAAAGTCTGGACATCTCGCCCCGTCGCGTTGACGGTTCACGCGTCCGGGGAGTCTTGGCCGCGCATTCTTGGCCGGGCCCTGGGCGAATCCGCAGGGGGGCGCGGCGATGGCACGGGATGAGGATGGCGCAGGGGGCGGCTTGCTCGACGCGCGGCAATCAAGGCGGGCATTCCTGAAGTCGATCGGAGTCGCGGGGGCCGTGGTGGCGATGCCCGGTGCCGCGCTTCGCGCCGGCGACGAAAACGCCGGCAAAACCACCGGCGAGGCGGGCGTGGAGGGCCTTCGAGAACTCGGGGAGGGCTCCTTCACCATCGCGGTCACGATCAATGGGGAGCAGCAGCACATCGGCGTGTCTGCGCGCACCACTCTTCTCGAGATGCTGCGGGACCACAAGGGGCTGACCGGCTCGAAGGAGGTTTGCTCGCGCGGGTCCTGCGGCGCTTGCAGCGTCCTGCTCGACGGCGTCGCCGTGAACGCGTGCATGATCCCGGCAAGCGACGTGGACGGACGCTCCGTCACGACCATCGAGGGCATCGCGGCCGATCCCGCGCACGCGGGGTTGATCGATTCGTTCTGCACCCACGACGGCGCCCAGTGCGGGTTCTGCATCCCGGGGTTCGTCGTGCGGTCGGCGGCGCTCCTGTCGGAGACGCCCTCCCCCACGATGGAGGAGATCAAGTCCGGGCTGGCGGGGAACCTGTGCCGGTGCGGGACGTACCCGAAGATCTTCGAGTCGGTCGCAGCGGCCGCGAAGGGGGGTGCCAAGTGAGCCCCGACAACCGCGTCACGTGGGAGAACGACAAGCCGCGCGTCGATGTGCGCGCGAAGGTCACCGGCGCCGCAAAGTACACCGCGGACGTGCAACTCGAGAACATGCTCCACGCGGGATTCCTGAGATTCCCGCTTGGCGCGGGGGAACTCGTCGAGGCCGACGTCGAGGCCGCGAAGAAGGTTAAGGGCGTCGTCGAGGTGAGCGTCACGGTGCCGAAGGCCGCAGCGTACTGCGGCGCACGCATGGGTTACGTCGTCGCCGAAACACGCGAGGCCGTCGAGGATGCGCTCGCGGCGCTGAAGCCCAGGTTTCGCGCCGGCCTGGCGCGCACGGAACCCGACCGCGAGTGGAAGGGGCCGGCCGCCGTCTCCGCGTCGGAGCAGGCATCCCTGGATGCGATGTTCGGGGAGGCCGCCGCCGTGGTCGAGGCGACCTACCGCACGCAGGTGCAGACGCACAGCGCGCTCGAGACGCACGGCGGCGTCGTGGCCGCCGGGAAGGATTCCGCCGAGGCGTGGGGGAGCACCCAGGCGACGTTCACCTACCAGGACGGCCTCGCCGGGCCGCTCGGCATGGATGCGTCGAAGATCCACGTGCACAACGAGTTCGTGGGGGGCGGGTTCGGGGCGAAGTTCGGCCCGGACGCCGAGGGCACGCTCGCCGCCCGCATGTCGAAGAAGCACGGGCGCCCGTGCCGCGTGATGCTCACCCGAAAGGAGGAGCACCTCGACGCGGGGAACCGGCCGGGCTCGATCCAGTACATGAAGATCGCCGCGAGCAAGGCGGGGAGGATCCTCGGCGGGCGCATCCACATCGCCGGGATCGTCGGGCACGAGAAGGGAGGCGGCGAGGCCACGAACCCCGCGCTGTACGACTTCGGCAAGGTTGTGGAGACGGGGGAGGAGCTGACGCTTACGGCGGGCCGGCCGCGCGCCTTCCGCGCACCGGGCTGGCCGCAGGGCGTCTTCGCCGTCGAGAGCATGATGGACGAGCTGGCCGCGGCGCTTGCGATGGACCCGGTCGAGTTCCGCCTGGTCAACGAGCGCAGCCAGCGCCGCAGAAAGCAACTCGAGCAGGGGAGGACGCTGATCGGCTGGGACCGCAGGAAGGGGGACGGCACCTGGCCCGGGCGCGTGAAGCACGGCTTCGGCTGCGGCGGCGCGGAGTGGCCCCTTTGGCCCACGCAGTGCGGCGCCGAGATCGACGTCTTCCGCAACGGCAAGGTCGAGGTCAGGTCCGGCGTCCAGGACATCGGCACGGGGACATTCACGGTCGTGGCGGACACCGCGGCGGAGGTGCTCGGCATTCCGCGCGAAACCATCACCGCACGCGTCGGGGACAGCGACTTCCCGCAGGGCCCCGGGAGCGGTGGCTCCATGGTGACGAGGTCCGTCGTCCCCGCGGTCATGGATGCGGCGAGGCAGGCACGCGACACGATCGCCGGACTCGCCGCCGTCGAGTGGGGGATCGACTCCACCAAGGTCGCGATCGCGGACGGAATCGTCTCGGAGTCCGGCGGCACCCGCACGATGACGTGGGAAAAGGCCTGCGGCCTCATGACCGCGCAGAAGTCCACGCACCTCGGCTCGATCAAGCAGGACCTCCTCGGCAAGGGCTCCTCCGACGGCGTGCAGTTCGTCGAGGTGGCCGTGGACACGGAGACCGGGATCGTTCGCGTGGTGAAGGTCGTGGCGATCCACTGCTGCGGCCGGCCGGTGAACAGGCTCACCTGCGAGAACCAGATCTGCGGTGGCGTGATCCAGGGGATAAGCTTCGCGCTGTTCGAGGACCGGCGGCTGGACCGCGTGACGGGCGGCATGGTGAACCCGAACCTCGAGGCGTACAAGATCGTCGGCTCACGCGAGGTGCCGGAGATCATCCCGGTCATCGACGCCGGGCCCGAGGACACGGGGGCGCGCTCGCTGGGCGAGCCCGTGACGATCCCGACGGCCGGCGCGATCGCGAACGCCGTGGCGAACGCCCTGGGCGTGCGCGTGCGGGAACTTCCGATCACCCCCGCGCGCGTGCTGCGCGCACTTGCCGCGAAGGAGGGCCGCGCATGAAGCCGTTCGAGCTTGCGATAGCCGACAGCAGGACAGCGGCGCTCGCCGCGCTTGGCAAGGGCTACGCCCCGCGCGCGGGGGGCGTCGACGTCGTGGATCGCCTCAAGGAGCGGACCGAGGAGCGCGCGAAGTTCGTCTCCATCCTGCGCGCGCGGGAACTGCACGGCATCCGGGAGGAGGGGAACGATGTCGTCCTCGGCGCGCTTTCGACGCTGCGCGAGATCGCGGCGAGCGACGTCGTCCGGCGCGAGGGGCCCGCGCTCGCGCTGGCGTGCGGCTCCGCCGCATCCCCGCAGCTCCGCGCCGTCGCCACCATCGGCGGCAACCTCTGCCAGCGCCCCAGGTGCTGGTACTTCCGCCTCGCGGAGTTCCCCTGCCTCAAGAAGGGCGGAAGCACGTGCTACGCGGTCGAGGGGGAGAACGAATTCCACGCGGTGATGGGTGGCGGGCCATGCCACATCGTGCACCCATCGAACGCAGCGGTGCCCCTGCTGGCGCTCGGCGGGAGCATCGTCGCCGCGAAGCCCGATGGGACGGCGCGGACAATCCCGGCCGCGGACTTCTTCGTCCCGCCATCGAAGCGGCTTGATGGCGAGAACGTCCTGGCGGCGGACGAGCTTATCACGGAGGTGCGCTTCCCGAAGGGTGGCGGCGCGGGCGCATGGGCGGACATCAAGCAGCGCGACTCCTTCGACTGGCCGCTTGCGGCGTGCGCGGCGGTGAGGCGCGGGACGGACTGGCGCGTCGTGCTCGGCGCAGCGGCCCCCGTGCCGTGGCGCTCGACTGCGGCGGAGAAGGTGCTCGCGGGGAAGTCCGAGCCCACGGACGCGCAGGCGCGGGAGGCCGCGGCGGCGGCCCTCGCCGAGGCCACGCCCATGTCCGGCAATGCGTGGCGTGTCGACCTGCTGCGGGCCGCGGTGCGCCGCGCCGTCCTGGCCGCATGCGGGGGGGACCCCGGCTGATGCCACCCCGCGACGGACGGCTCGTCCCGCCAACGCCCTGCTGCGTGCGCCTGCGCTCGAAGACGATGTTCTGCCGCTCGGACGAGCGGCCGGGCCTCCTCCACGCCAGCGACTCGATAACTTATTGGTGCCAAGTGACGAATGAGGACACCGGGCCCGACGGCAGGGTCACCTCCCATGGGCTCTGCCAGGCCGGCAGGGCGTGCTTCACGCGGGACGAATCCTGAAACCCGCCACCACGCGTGAGGGAACGAGATTGAAAGCACCTTCGGCGCTCGCGGTGATTGCCGCGGCCACCATGATGGGCTGCGCCGCGACGCGGCCGGCGGCACCGCCGCCCAGCCCCCAGCTTGCCGAACCCCCCGTCAGGCTGTTCTCCGAGGCGCTGTGGCTGCCGCCCGTCGGCATGGGGGGGCGCTCGGCGCTTGTGATCGACCCCGTGGCCGCGCAGCTCGTCGCCGATCCTTCCCACCAGTTCGAGGAAGGCGAGGAGGTTCGCACGGTCGCCGGCAAGACCGAGCGGTGGCGCACCATCGCGGCGGACGCGGACGGTTCGTTCGAGCCGGAGGGGCCGTGGTCGTTCTCGCTCCAGGCGCGGCTGAAGTCGGGCGAGCGCCGCGTGCTCCTGCTCGAGGCGGGCGCCCACCGCACGGTGCACGTCAACGGCGTGGCGCGCATGGGGGACCACTACGGGCACGGGCTGGTGAGGCTGCCGGTTGAATTGGCCGAGGGCACGAACACCTTTGTGTTCACCGGGGCGCGCCCGGGCATTGCCCCGCGCCTGACGGACCCGCCGGCCCCCATGTTCATTTCCGACCGGGACGAGCTGCTGCCGATGCCGCGCGTGGGCGTGGCGCTCGACCGGCCCGCGGCGGCCGTCGTCGTCAACGCGACCACGGCGCCGATCCACGGGGCGTCGATCGCCGCGCGGTTCGACGGCCATGAAACGATCGTGACGAGGCTCCCGGACATCGGGCCGCTCGAGACGCGCAAGGTCCCGTTCCGCGTGGCGGCGCCGGCGCCCCTCGAGAGTGAAACCACGCGCACGCTCCACCTGGAGCTCCGACGCGCCGGATCGCGCGTTCCCGCCCACACGCGGGACATCCCCATCGCCGTGCGCCGCACGAGCCAGCTCTACCGCGACACCTACACGAGCGAGATCGACGCGAGCACGCAGTACTACGCGGTCCTGCCATCATCGTCGCCCGACCCTGGGCAGGGCCTCGTGCTCTCGCTGCATGGCGCGGCCGTGGAGGGGCTCGGTCAGGCGGGATCCTACTCCCCGAAGGACTGGTGCCACATCGTCGCGCCGAACAACCGGAGGCCATTCGGCTTCGACTGGGAGGACTGGGGTCGCCTCGACGCCATGGAGGCGCTCGAGGTGGCGCGCGGACGCCTGGCCACGGATCCGCTGCGCACCTGGGTCACGGGACACAGCATGGGCGGGCATGGGACGTGGCAGCTCGCCTCCCAGTTTCCCGGCAGTTTCGCCGGCGCAGCCCCGAGCGCCGGGTGGATCAGCTTCGCGACGTACGGCTCGGCGCCTCCCCCGAGGCAGGAGGGCGCCGGCGCGATGCTCCAGCGCGCAGGCTCCCCGAGCGACACCGCCTCGCTCTTTCCGAACCTGCGCGGCATGGCCCTCTACATCCTGCACGGCGACGCGGACGACAATGTGCCCCCCACGGAGGCGCGGGAGGCCGCGCGCATCCTGACCGGGCTCGGCATTCCCTTCGGCTACCACGAGCAGCCCGGCGTCGGGCACTGGTGGGATATCAGGAAGGACTCGGGTGCGGACTGCGTCGATTGGGGCCCGATCTTCGACATGTTCCGCGGGGCCTCCCTGCCCGCCCCGTCGGAGAGGATGCGCATCGACTTCCGCACGTTCTCACCCCATGCCTCCGCGACGCACACGTGGGCGACCGTGCTCCAGCAATCGCAGCCGCTGAGGCTGTCGCGGCTCGTGGCGGAGGTCGGTCCCGCGCGCGACACGATCAGTGCGCAGACGACGAACATCGACGCGCTTCGGCTCGCCTTCGACGCCATCGACCCGAATGCCCGAGAGGTGGCGGTCGTGATCGACGGAGGTGCGCCCATCCGCGTGCCACGATCCGACCAGGGGGCGACGTTCATGCGGCGCGGGGGCGCCTGGACGCGCGTCGCCGCACTCCCGCAGGGTGCCAAGCGCCCCGACGCGCAGGGCCCCTTCAAGCAGCTCTTCTCCCGCCGCGTCCTGCTCGTCCATGGCACCGCGGGCACGGCCGAGGAGGACGCCGCCAACTACGCCCGCGCCAGGCTCGACGCGGAGGCGTTCTGGGTGATCGGCAACGCGTCCTTCGAGGTGGTCGCGGACACGCGGCTCCCGCGCGATTGGCGCGAACGCAACCTCGTGCTCTACGGAAACTCGGAAACCCACAGGCTGTGGGACCGCGTCTTCGACGACGGCGCGCCGCGCGTCACGCGCACCTCCGTGGAGATCCCCGGCCGCGCGCCCATGCACGGCGACGACCTCGCGTGCCTGTTCGTTCGCGGGGGCAACGGCGGCCTGGTCGGCGCAGTCTCCGGCACGGGCCTGACGGGCATGCGCCTCTCCTCGCGCCTGTACTACTTCGGCTCAGGCTCCGGTTTCCCGGACTTCCTGGTGGTGGACGCGTCCATGCTGCGCCAGGGCCTGCCCGGGATACTCGCAGCCGGGTTCTTCGACAACGCCTGGAGGTACAACCCCGCCGACACGGCGCCCTAGGTCATTTTCGAGGGTAGCATGGCCGTCCCGGCCATGTGGAAGGGTCGCAGGTGCGTCTCGCGCCTGCAACGCACGGCCACGAGTTCTCGCAAAGCGCCCCAGTGACCTTCACGCTTCTGCCTGACACCGTCATGGCCACAAAGAACACAAGGATCACAGGAAAGCCTGCCAGAAATCGGGCCGTCAGGCTCTCATCTGAAGTTCAATGGGGCGGATCAGGGGCCCGCGCTGGCGACCTTTTTCGCTTCCGGCGCCGCCTTTGGCGAGCGCATGGCGTCGAGTTCGAGCCCGCGCTGTGCGGCGGCCGCGCGCAGGGCGGGCTCCGCGTGGCGGATCGTCATCTCGCTGGACTTGTTCAGCTCCCGGAGGATGGGGGCCGGGTAGAGGCCGATCAGCAGCGCCACGACGGAGAGGAACGCGAGCTGCCCCCATTCGCGCACGGAGAGGTCCTTCTCCTCCGCATGGCCGTGGTCGTCGTGGCCATGGCCGGCCGACTCCGCCGGCTTTCCGAAGAACACCTTCTGGTACATGATGAGCAGGTACACGGCGCCGAAGATGACGCCCGTGGCCGCGACGGCGGCGACGAACCACGTGTAGTCCTGCTGGCCGAGCGCCTGCATGAACGTTCCATTTTCGTGCGCGAGGATTCGCATCGGGATGTTGTTCATCGAGCCGAGCAGCACGTTGAACTCGCCGAGGAAGCCGTTCAGCCCCGGCAGGCCGACGCTGCTGAGCACCATGACCATCGTCAGCGCGGCGTAGATCGGCAGCGTGTGGGCGAGGCCGCCCAGCTTCGCCATCTCGCGCGTGTGGCGCCGCTCGTAGATCATCCCGACGGCGAGGAACAGCCCGCCGGTCGAAATCCCGTGGTTGAACATCTGGAGGATCGCGCCCGACATTCCCGGCATGTTGAAGCCGAAGATGCCCAGCGTGATGAAGCCCATGTGCGAGACCGACGAGTACGCCACAAGGCGCTTCATGTCCGTCTGAACCATCGCCGTCATGGCGCCGTAGACGATCGCCGCGATCGATAGGTACGTCACGACCGGGGCGAACGCCACCGACGCGGTCGGGAAGAGCGGGATGCAGAACCGCAGCATGCCGTAGACGCCCGTCTTCAGCAGCACGGCCGCCAGCACGACCGAGCCCGCCGTCGGCGCCTCCGTGTGCGCATCGGGCAGCCAGGTATGGAACGGGAACAGCGGCACCTTGATCGCAAACGCGAAGAACAGCGCCAGGAACGGCCAGATCGCGTGCCTGAAGCCGTCCGTGTTCGTCAGGAGCTGCTCGTACGAGTACGTCTGCCCGCCGTTGTAGTACGTCCAGATCAGCGCCAGCAGCATCAACACCGAACCCGCCATCGTGTAGAGCACGAACTTCATCGTCGCGTAGTGCCGGTTCGTGGAGCCAAAGATGCCGATCAGGAAGTAGAGCGGGATCAGCATCAGCTCCCAGAAAATGTAGAACACGAACAGGTCGAGCGAGGCAAAGGTGCCCATGATGCCGGACTGGAGCATGAGCAGGAACAGGTAGTAGGTCCCCTCGCGCTCCGTGATCGCGGTCCAGGAACAGAGCACGCCGATCACCCCGATTACGCCCGTCAGGACCATCAGCGTGAGCGACAGGTGGTCCACGCCGAGCGCGTAGCTGATGCGGAACTGCTCCAGCCAGGGCACGAACTCGCGGAACTGGAAGTGGGACGGTATCGCCTCGCCGTAGATGGAGACCGTGCGCGCCGCCTCCTTCGCGGCCACGTCGGTCAGCGCCCAGTCGAACTGGTTCGCCGCCGTCAGCACGAGCACGAGGTCTATCAAAGCGATGACAAGGGCGGCGCCACGCATGGCCTTTCGCGGGACAAACATCGCCGCGAGGAGGCCCAGCACGAGGGGCACCCAGACGATCAACGAGAGTAAGGGCATGGCTTTCCGGGGTCTTGGGAGGGTCCGGGGGAAGGTCTTCCTCAGAATGGAAACACGGGAGGATCAACCACCCGCCCCGTGGGGCAAGGGGGAACGGCGGTGGTGAAGCCGGGGGGGCGGGCCTCAGTCGCGGGGACGTGGATCGTCGGCTCGCCGTA
>CAZUCD010000120.1:0-11853 GCA_964618855.1 uncultured Candidatus Sumerlaeota bacterium | reverse complement strand
GCGCGCGAGGCCCTGCGCAAGGTGGGGATGGAGTCCTTCGCCGGCCGGCAGATCAGCCAGCTCTCCGGCGGGCAGCAGCAGCGCGTCGCCCTCGCGCGCGCGCTCGTCCAGCACGCCGACCTCTACATGATGGACGAGCCCTTCGCCGGGGTGGACGCCGCGACCGAGCGCGCCATCGTCGAGCTGCTCCGCACCCTGCGCTCCGAGGGCCGCACCGTCCTCGCCGTCCACCACGACCTCCAGACCGTGCCGAGCTACTTCGACCACGTCGTTCTCATCAACATGCGCGTGATCGCGTCCGGACCCGTGGCGACGACGTTCACCTCGGAACTCCTTCGGCGCACCTACGGCGGCCGCCTCACGCTCCTGTCGGAGGCGGTTGAGGCGCTCGCCCGCCGGCAATGATGCCGGAGCTTCCCTTGCTCGACCACAACACGCGCGTCGTGCTCGCGGGGACGACGCTGCTCGGGGCGGCCTGCGGCCCGATCGGGACCTTCCTCGTCCTGCGCAGGCGCGCGCTCGTGAGCGACGCCATCGCGCACGCGACCCTTCCCGGCGTTTGCGCCGCATTCATCCTCGCGGCGCACTTTGGGCTCGATACGCGCAGCCTCCCGCTCCTCCTTGCCGGCGCTTCGCTCACGGGCCTGCTCGGCATGTGGGTCCTGTCGGTGATCCAGCGGCTCTCTCCCATCAAGGATGACGCCGCCCTGGGCGTTGTCCTCAGTGTCTTCTTCGGCTTCGGCGTCTCGCTCCTCGGGGTTGCGAGCCGCCTCGAGGGCACGAACTCCGCTGGGCTTTCCTCGTTCATCTACGGCAAGGCGGCGTCGATGCTGCTCTCGGACGCGGTGCTGATCGCGGCGGCGGCGCTCGTGGTGGCCCTGGCGACCCTTGCGCTCTTCAAGGAGTTCAGCCTCACGAGCTTCGACCCTGCGCTGGCGGGTTCGCAGGGCTGGCCGGTCCCCCTCGTCGATGCCGTGCTCATGCTCCTCGCGCTCGCGGTGACGGTGATTGGCCTGCAGTCGGTGGGGTTGATCCTGATGGTCGCGCTGCTGGTGATTCCCGCGGCCGCGGCTCGCTACTGGACGCACAGGCTGGGCCCGATGCTGGGCATTGCATCGGCCATGGGTGCCCTCAGCGGACTGCTGGGCGCGGTGGTGAGCTCCATGGAGGCGCAGTTGCCCACCGGCGCGCTCATCGTGCTGGCCGCCGCGCTGGTCTTTGCCGTCAGCATCCTTGGCGGGCGGGAGGGTGGGCTGCTCTGGCGCTGGATCGAGCGACGCGGCCTAGCATCGCGAATCGCCCGCCAGCACGTCCTGCGTGGTTTGTACGAGTTGTCGGAGGAAGAGGGCGGGGCGGGCGCCGTGGCGATGCAGGAACTAGCCGGGCACCGCATCTGGGGCCCGCGGGAGCTCGCGGCGTCCCTGGCGTCGCTCGCCTCGCAGGGGATGATCGCGCGCGCCGCGGACGGGACCATCGCACTGACCCCGGCCGGACTCGGGGAAGCCCGTCGCGTCGTCCGCAATCACCGGCTCTGGGAGTTGTTCCTCATCCACCACGCGGACCGCGCAGGCTCCATCGTGGACCGCGACGCGGATCGGATCGAGCATGTCCTCGATCCGCAGTTGGTCTCCGAGCTCGAGGCGATCCTTGAGTCCGAGGGCGGAATCGACGGCGTCCCGCCGAGTCCCCATGCCCTCGTGCACCAAGGGACGGCCCGCGCATGACCTGGACGTCGCTCGACACCTGGATCGTCGTCGTCGGGGCGCTCTGCGCGATGGCGTGCGCGCTGCCCGGGTGCTTCCTCGTGCTTCGCAAGCTCAGCCTGATGGGGGACGCGATCAGCCACGCGGTGCTGCCCGGACTGGCGATCGCCTTCCTTGTGACGGGCTCGCGGGATGCGCTTCCCATGTTCGCGGGGGCCGTGGTGGTCGGCATTCTCACGGCGTTGCTGGTGCAGGGCCTGAACCGCCTCGGACGCCTCGAGGAGGGAGCCTCCATGGGGGTTGTCTTCACGACGCTCTTTGCCGTCGGCCTGGTGCTCATCCGGCATGCGGCAGACCGCGTGGACCTGGACCCCGGCTGCGTCCTGTACGGTGCGATAGAGCTGACCGTCCTGGACATGCGGCGGTTCGGGCCCTGGGAGGTCCCCGCGGCGGCCATCGGCGTCGGCGCTGTGCTGCTCGCGAACATCGCCTTCGTGGTGCTTGCGTACAAGGAACTGAAGGCGGCGGCCTTCGATCCCGAGTTCGCCGCGGCCCGCGGCCTGCGGCCCGGCGCGATGCACTACGCGCTCATGGTCCTGGTTGCCGTGACGTGCGTCGCCACCTTTGAAAGCGTGGGCAGCATCCTTGTCGTGGCGATGATGATCGTCCCCGGCGCGACGGCGTGGCTCCTGGCCGGCAGGCTCTCCACGATGCTCGCGATTGCGATGCTTGTCGCGGTGGCCAGCGCCGTCCTTGGCCACGCAGCGGCCGTGATGGTGCCTGCCGCCTTCGGACTCCCCTCGACGAGCACCGCCGGCATGATTGCCGGCACCTCGGGCCTCCTGTTTGCCCTGGCGCTGCTCTTCTCCCCTCGCTTCGGGATCGTCGTGCGGCACTTCCAGCAGGCCGCGATTGCCCGGCGCGTCCGCGACGAGGACCTCCTCGCCACAATCTACCGACGCGAAGAGGAGCCAACCCGCGACGTCCCAACGCAGCTCGATGCAGCCCAGGTTGCCGCCGCCACCTCGGCGCTGCGCAGGCACGGCATGATCGAGGGCCCCGACATGTCCCCGAGGCTCACAGGCAAGGGGCGCGAGGAGGCAAGGTCGCTGGTGCGGTCACACCGCCTTTGGGAGACATACCTCGTCGGCGAGGCCGTCGTCGGCGAGGACCACGTTCACGTGAGCGCGGAACAACTCGAGCACGTCACCGGCTCGGAGCTCCAGACCCGGCTCGCCACGGAGAGCGGATCGCCGACCCGCGACCCGCACGCGCGGGAGATCCCGAAGTAGCCGCGGCGTCCGCTGTCAGGCTGGGGGCTCGGGCGGCGGACCCTTCTTGCCTCCCGCGATCCACGCGCGGCGGGCCTCCATGTACTCGCGCTTGGCGTCTAGCGCGCTGCGGCCACCGGGGACGGCGGCCCCCGGTGCGGCCGGGGCGTCGGGCGTCGCGAGGCCGCTGCCCGGAAGCACGACGGCCGGGGATGATCCGCCTCCCACGCCGCGCAGCAGGTCCTGCAGCAGCCGCCGCGAGTCGTGGTCCGGGGTGTCGCGCATCCACGCCTCCGCGGCTGCCCGCACATCCGGCCTGCCCAGGCCGATCTCCTTCAGAGCCTTGCCGATGCCGATCCTGACCGCCGGATCCTTGGACTTCGTCGTGCGGAGAAGTGCCTGCACCGTCGCCGTCTGGAGCGAAACCGGCCGGTCCATTGCAGCGTACATTCCGATCGTCGTGACGGCGGCGGCGGCCACCATGGTGTCCTTGTCGCCCAGTTGCTCGACCACGGCCTCCAGCGCGGCCGGGGGCGTGAGCTGCCCGAGCCGGGAGAGCGCCGTGATCTTGGCGATGCGGCGCTTCTCCGCCCCCGTCAACAGGTAGGAACCCGTGATCGCCTTCACGAGCTGCGCCACCTCCGCGGGCTCGGCGTGGGGAAGGGCGGCCTCTGTCTGCGAGCGCCCCGCCGGCCCCGCCACCATGCCCGCGAACTGCTGGAGGAACCGCGCGGTCTCCTCCCCCGGGAGCGTGATCCGCCCGGCCTGCACCTGCTGCTGCACACCCACCAGGATGCGCTTCGCATCCTCGCCGCCGATCTTGCCTATCGCATAGACGATCGGCGAGACGACCTTGTCGCGGGAGAGTTCCACCCTCGTCTGCTGCGCGGAGTCCCAGTAGTACTCCTTCTGGTACTTGTTTCCGCCGTCGTCCCCCCGGAGCGAGTTCATGAGCATGCGCTCCAGCACCGGCAGGGCCTCCGGGCTGCCCGTCTTCTCCAGGACCTCCGCGGCCGCCATGTAGGCCGCGCCGTACCTCATCGAGAACTTCTCGAGTTCCGCGATGATCGCGGGGAGTTCCGTCCCTGAGAGGCTCTTGAGCGCCTCGGCTATCGGATGGCGGAACCCGAGCAGCGAGAGTTCGCGCTCGCCGCCCTTTGCAAAGGATGCGGACTCGTCATCCATCCAGAGGGCCGCGACGAGGGCGCGCACGGCCCACTGCCGGTCGGAGGAGCGCAGCTCCTCCGCCTTGTAGCTGACCACCTCGCGCGCGGCCCGCAGGGCGAGCCGCGTGTTTGCGTGCGGTATCACCTCGGTCGCGAAATGGGCGAGGCTTCCCCGGACCTCGGCGGACGTCCTGGGGGAGCGAACAATCTTGCCGAGTGCTGTCAGCAGCCGCATGGCGTGGCGCTGCGCTTCCGGGTCGCGGTCGGCGTGGCGCGCGGCTTCACGGAGGTCGAGGCGCAGCACCTCCACGGCCTCCGGGCTGCCGATGTCACCGAGCGCCTCGGCGATGGCGGGGCGAGCCTCCTCGTGCCCCTTCTCCCGGTAGCACTTCACGAGAATGGGAGCCAGCTTCTCCGTCCGAAGGAGGCCCCCCACCGCGATGCCCTTGTGCGCCATGTCCGTCCCCATCGCCTTCTGCAGCCAGGCAAGGTAGGCTTGGACAAAGCGGTCCTTCCTGCCGATGTCCTGGTAGGTGAGCAGCACGGCCTTCTTGGCCATGAAGCCGAGGACGCTGTAGGAGCGCGTCTCGACGCCTGCCGCCTTCGCCGTGTCGGAGATTGCGCCGGGGGCGAAGTCCTCGAAGAGCGTGACGATGTCCGGGAAGTAGCGCTGGTCGCGGCGGAGCGGCACGCGGGCGACCGAGCGGAAGACGTCCCCCACGTCGCGCAGCGTGGCCTCGTCGGGCTCCCCCATCTTGTTCTTCTCGGGCATGCCGGCGCGCATGTCGGTCTCGACGGCGGCGAGCCTTCGCGTCCACTCGATCTCGACGGCCTCCGGGCGGACGGACATCATCGCGGCCGAGCGCTGTTGGTACGCGGCCACCGCCTGCTCCATCGAGTGGTGCGCAAGCCGCAGCTTGGCGGCCTCCCTCACCATCCAGCCGATCAGGTCCTTCGCCTCCTGCTGCTGGTTGAGGACGGTGCCCAGGACGGCGCCGATGTACTTCGCCTGCTGGGCGCGCTTCTCGTCGTCCTCCGCGAAGTCGAGCATCTCGCGGATGTGCTGCTGGGCCTCGGCCGTGCGCCGGGCCCGCGTCAGGTCCCGCAACTCGCGGGCGATGCGCTCGCGGTGGACCTCGACGACCTTTTCGTCCCAGGTCTGCGAGAGAGCAAAGAGGCGCTGGAGGGCACGCTGGACGAGCCCCCCGTGCTCCGCGCCGAGCACCTCGGGAGCCTTGCGGGCGAAGTCCTCGACGGGGCCGTCCATGAAGCTCCGGTACGCCGCCGCCGCCTCCTTCGCCACCTCCACGGCCTTGGCGTTGGGCGGCTCACCCGCCGGACTGGCTATGTAGGCCGCCGCAAGCTGCAGCGCCTTGTCCGGCGAGCCATGCTCCAATGCGGACGCGATTGCTTCCCGTTCTCCGGCCATCGTTCCTTGCCCCTTCGGCGCCGTTGGTTCCCTCGTGGGTGGCTCCATGGCTATCGCGCCCATCCGCGCGAGGCTTCAACGCGAAAGGACCCCGAAGTCATGGCGGAAACCATCTTCGGCAAGATCGTCAGCGGCGAGATTCCATGCCGCAAGGCCCACGAGGACGAGCACGTCGTCGCCTTCCACGACATCTCGCCCCAGGCCCCAACCCACGTCCTCATCGTCCCAAGGGTGCCGATCGAGACACTCGACGACCTCGGTCCGGAGCACGCCCAACTTGTCGCCCACATGGTCCTCACCGCCACGCGCCTGGCGCGCTCGCTGGGGTTGGCCGAGGATGGGTACCGCCTCGTCTGGAACTGCCGGGGGCACGGCGGACAGACCGTTTACCACCTGCACCTTCACCTTCTCGGCGGCAGGGAACTGGGCTGGCCCCCCGGCTGAGCCCGGGCACCCCGGCGCACGCGCATGTCCATCGTCATCGACGCCCGCTACCTGGACGGCACCTACTCCGGCATCGGCACCTATTCGCGCGACCTGCTTCAGAACCTTGCGCGGGTGGACCAGGAGACGCCCTACACGGTGCTGCTCGGGCGCGGGTTCCGGGACCGGCTGGCGCTTGGCGCCAACTTTACGATTCGGCGGTTTGACGCCGCGCCGATCAGCCCCGCCACCCTGACAGGCCTGGGCGGAGCCATCGCCGCCCTCCGCCCTACTGCCTTCCACGCCCTCTTCCCGCTGGTGCCACTTGGCCTGGACGTTTCCACCATCGTCACCGTCCACGACATGCAGCCCTTCACCGACCCGGACTTCCACGGCCGAAGGAACCGCCTGGCGCGCGCCGCCTATGCGCGCTTCTACGCCTGGGCCTATCCGGCCGCGTTCACGCGCGCGAAGTGGATACTGTGCGTCAGTCACGCAACGCGCGATGACGTGGCGATGCTCATGCCCTCCGTCACGCCGAAGCTCGTCGTCGTCCACTCGGGGATCGAGAAACCCACGGCTCCACCACCATCGCCCGACGCCGTCCTGACCGCGCGCGCCCGCCACGGCATCGGGGGGGATTACCTGCTCTACTTCGGCTCGACCCGGCCAAACAAGAACCTGCCCGGCATGGTGAAGGCGTTCGGTAAGCTTGTCCGCCGCGAGGATGCGCGGTTTCCGGATTTGAAGTTTGTTCTCATCGTGAAGAAGGACCGCTTCTTCCGGTCGGTCGAGAAGCAGATCGCGGCGCGCAGCCTCCAGGACCGCGTGGTCGTCCTCCCCCAGGTGGAGGAGGCGGACAAGCGCGCGCTGCTGGCGGGGTGCCGCGCGCTCGCCTTTGCGACCCGCTATGAAGGGTTCGGGTTCCCCGCCCTGGAGGCGATGCAGCTCGGTGTTCCGGTCATCGCCGGGGCGAGCGGCGCACTCCCCGAAATCTGCGGTGGAGCCGCCGTCCTGGTGGACCCATTCGACGGCGATGCCATCGCGGAGGGGATGTTCCGCGCGCTCGTGGACGCCGGGCTGAGGGAGCGCCTCGCGCGCGAAGGCCCTGCGCGGGCCGCTGCATTCGACTGGACACACACCGCGGAGACGGTGCGCGACATCTACGCGTACCTGGGCTGAGGCCTTGGCTGCGGTGCGTCCAGCGCCTTCAGCCGCCGCTTTTGGAGCAGGGTGAGGCCCGCGCCGAGCAGCACCACGACGGCCCCCTCCTGCCACACGCGGGCCCAGTCTGGCCGCGCCCGCTTGACTTTCCCAACCCGGACAGTCTGGAGCTGCATCCGCGTCGCCGGTGTGCGGATCACGCGCGTTGGTGCGCTCGGCCCCGTCAGCAGGAACGCCCGTTGAGAGTCCGGCTTCTGCGGCCGGATCCACCCCGCCCCGTAGTCCACGTACCACCTTGGGTACAGCAGGACGAACGCGAGCAGCACCGCCGATCCGCCGTAGATGAGCTTCAACCGCGGATGCATCCGCTTGGGGCGGACCTCCGGGGCCCTGCGCCGCCGACGCTTCTTGAACCAGATCATTCCTTGTCGATCACCGCCTCGGAATGGTGTGCCACGTCCGCCAGGTGCCGGCGCCCGCCGAGGAACCCAAGCTCGAGCAGCACCCAACTGCCAACGACCTCGGCACCCAACTCGCGGACGACGTCCACTGCCGCCTTCATCGTCCCACCCGTCGCCAGCACATCGTCCATGACCAGCACGCGGTCCCCGGGCCCGAGCGCGTCCTCGTGCACCTCGATCACGGCCTCGCCGTACTCGAGGGCATAGGAGCGCCGGCGCGTCCTGTGGGGGAGCTTCCCCGCCTTGCGGATCGGCACGAAGCCCGCCCCGATCAGCGGCGCCAGCGCCGAACCGAAGATGAACCCGCGCGACTCGATCCCCGCGATGTGCGTGATGCGCTGGTCCCTGTAGCGATCGCGGAGATGGTGGATCAGCTCCGAGTACGCCTTCGCATCCCCGAGCAGCGTCGTGATGTCCTTGAACATGATCCCCTTCTTCGGAAAATCGGGGACCGTCCTGATCTTGTCCAGAAAGTCCATCATCCTGACTCCGTGAAGTGGCGGCTCATCCTTCGGTCAACAGCCATCCCTGGAACCCCAGACCGTCGAGGTAGTGCGCAATCTCGGCCGCGCCCGTGGCGCCCCGGAAGTGCACGGCGTGTACCCACGGGAGCATCCCCTCCAACGCGGCGCGCACCATGCCGTCCACCACGAACGTCCCCGGCGTCCACTCAAGCACGACGGCAAACGTGGAGGGGGGCACCCGGGAAAGCCAAGCGAACAGCGCGAGCAGGTCCTCCTCCGACCAGTTGCGGGCGGGGGAGACGACGCCGGGCCGGATTCCGCTCGCGGCCAGCGACCCCGACCAGGACTCGCGAATCAGGTCCGCGGTCCTTTGCCCGGCTTCCGTCCCAAGGTCCGCGCGCGCGACAAGCGCCAGGGGATGAATCATCTCCATGTGCTCAGCCTGCATCGCGTCGCGGAACCAGCGCTCGATCTCCCCCTCCGTGACGTCCACCAGCAATCCAACCGTGGGCTGGTGGTTGCGGCGCGTGATGGAGCGGTACTCGCGGATCTGCCCCGCGGAGAGGGCCCCGGGGTTGGTCTCCAGGAAAATCCCCGCGCGCGGGTTCTCGGCGATGCGCGTCGGCTGGAAGGTGGCGTCCACGGCGAACGTGAGGTGGATTCCCCTGCGTCGTGGGGAGGGGAGCGCGGCCGCGGGTGGCAGGCCCACGGGGGCCGGGTCCGACGCATCGATCGACCGGGCGCGGAAGGGCGGGCACGGCTTCTCCCAGATGCGGAGGGCGACGGCGTTCTCCCCGGCGGGCGCCAGCGTGACAGCGTCCCCGGCGCGCACGATCGTGCACTCGCCCGCCTCGCCCCCCATGCGCTCGCCTCCGGCCACGATGTCCAGCTTCCCCTCGAGGAGGAACAGGTACGTCGTGGCGTCGAACCGCTCCGTCCTTGCGGGGGCATCCTGCGCGATCATGAGGACCTCGGCCCGGTCCACGTTGGCCCAGTTCGGCCTCATTTTGTGGAGTTGGTCGAAGGGATAGAGCGTCATCGGGTGGGTGTTCCTCACGGTTGGCCGGCGGGCGGCCCACCCTGCGGATGGGGGCTCCCCGCGACTCCTGCCGGCAGTTGTCGGACGTGGGAACGTCCCTCCCAGCGCCCCTGCGTGTCAACGCGCAGCCGGCGATGCTCGCCAAGGCGGCGGCGCGTGTCCACCAGGGCAGATTCCTGCACGGCACGGCAAGTCGGCGCGGACGTGGGGACGCCGCTGGCCGCAGTTGGCTGCCCATTCCCTACCGCGATTCCCCGGATGGCCGCCCCGTGCGCGGTTCGGCGAGAAGAATCACCACCGAAACCCCCGGAAAATCGCAATCCGAGCGTGGGCGGCACGGGCGGTCGGCGCCAACCCCTCTCCCATGCCCACAGCCCCTTCCCCACAACCGCCCGCAGCCGCGGGCACGGCTGGAATCACAATAAAGATTCTTGCCGCGACAGTCGTGCTCTCGTTTTCACTACTGCGCGCGGCCGATCCGAACCTATGGATCGACGAGGTCATCTCCTACACCACGATCACCGCGAACTGGAGGGGGCATCTCCACCTCGTGTACCTGGTGTGGGACCACCCCCCGCTGTACTTCCACCTCGCGAAGCTCCTGTCCCTCCTGTGCGATGGCGTCGCGGTGCAGGGGGCCTTCCCCGCGTTGTGCACGGCGGCGGCGGCGCTCCTGCTCGCCTCCGACGCAGCACGGGGGGAGCGTGGCCCGCTGGCCTCCGCCGCTCGATTCTCGTGGGTCGCGCTTGGTGTGGGACTCTGCCCCCCGGTGCTCTACCAGGCATGGAACATCCGCCACTACGGATTGTGGCTTCTCCTATCGGTGGCCTACGCCGTGGCCAGCCGGCGCTGGATGGCGTCGACGGATCGTCCAGGGTGGTCGCTGGGGCCCGTGCTGGGTGGCCTCGCGCTCCTGACCCACCACTTCACCGCGTTCGTGATCCTCGCGGTCGAGTCCTTCGCGCTGGTGCGCCTGCTGAGGGAAGCCGGGCTGGGGGGCCTGGCTCCGATGCTGCGCCGGATGGCGTTGCTGGCGCCCTTCATCGCCATCTCCGCGGTCATCGTGTGGGCACAGTATCCCGGGTCCGGGGGGCAGTTGATCGGGAGCCTGTTCGTCGACACGGGTTTCCGCGCCATGCGACTCGTGCTGGAGCAGGCGCTGGGATCGGAGTCGTACGCGTTTGCGCCCCCACCGCCTGCCATGGAAGCCCGGCGGCTGGGCTATGCGCTCCTGTTGGCCACAGCCGCGCTCGCGGTACTGCGCCGCGATGAGCCGACCGCATTCTGGCTCACGCTCGCCCTGGTGCCGGCCGGCATCCTCGTCTTCCTCTCGCAGTGGGTGCCGTGCCTGACCCACCGGTTCCTTCTTCCCTCGATTGCCGCCTTCTGGGCCGCCTCGTCGGTCGCCTTGCGCCTCGTCCTCATCCCGGCTCAGGCCTGCGCGGCTTTGGCGTGCGGCGTCATGATCGGCAGGGGCGTGGAGCGCCAGCTTCACTACTCCCCGCATCCTGCCTACCACGATCCCGTCGTGCAGTTGGCCCGGGCCGTCCGGGGGGACGAGCTCGTCGTGCTCGCGCCCGGCGCGTGGCCGCTGCTCTACGAGTACTACTTCGGCATGGCGGGAGTGCCGCGCCCTAACACATTCGCAATCGACCCCCCCGCCTTCTCCCGGGAGGCATTCGAACAGCGCCTTCGGCAGCTTCCCGCCGAGGCCTCGCGCCACCGGCGCGTCTGGGTCGTGTACGAGCTCCACACCGTGTTCGACCCCTCGGCCGCCGTGTACAGGTACTTCGAGGGGAACTGGATCCCGCGCGAGTACCAGCGGCTCTCCGGGGACGATTGGTTCGTGGAGACCTACGACAACCCGGCGTACCTCCCGGCGTGCCCAAAGGTCGCCGAGTCCCCAAACGGCGCGGGGCCGGCCCTTCGGCCGGCCCCGCGGATTCCCGCGAACACGCCCGGTGTCAGTCCCCCTGCGTGATGCGGAGCACTTCCTCGATGGAGGTCTGCCCCATCTTGCACTTTTCCCAACCGTCCATGCGGAGCGTGCGCATGCCGGACTTTGCGGCGAGCTTCTTCAGGCGGGTCGAGGACTCCCCCTTGATGATGTAGCTGCGCAGCTTCGAGTCGACGACGAAAATCTCGTGGATGGCCGTGCGGCCGCGGTAGCCCTTCCCCTCGCACCGGTCGCAGCCCTGCGGCCCGAGGAACTGAAGGAGCCCCTGCCGCCACATCTGCATCTCCTCCGCGGAGGCGCCCGTCTCGAGCATCGTCTCCTCGGTGATGTTGATCGGGCGCTTGCAGTGCTGGCAGAGCTTGCGGATGAGGCGCTGCGCGATGACGGCCTGCAGCGATGACGCCACGAGGAATGGCTTGATGCCCATGTCCACGAGTCGCGACGGGGCCGAGGGGGCGTCGTTGGTGTGGAGCGTGGAGAACACGAGGTGGCCGGTGAGCGCCGCACGGATCGCGATCTCGGCCGTCTCGATGTCGCGGATTTCACCGACGAGGATGACGTCGGGGGATTGGCGCAGCATCGAGCGCAGGCCCTTCGAGAAGGTCAGCCCGATGTCCTCGTTCACCTGCACCTGGCAGATGCCGTCGATCATGTACTCGACGGGGTTTTCGATCGTGATGATCTTTGTTTCAGGCGTGTTCAGGGTCCCGAGCGCGGAGTACAGCGTCGTCGTCTTGCCGGAACCCGTCGGGCCCGTCATGAGGATGATGCCGTTC
>CAZUCD010000119.1:0-12076 GCA_964618855.1 uncultured Candidatus Sumerlaeota bacterium | reverse complement strand
GAACCGCATGTCGTGAAAGAAGTAGACGAGGTGGAACAGGAAGTTGACGCCGAACGTGGCCACCGCAAACGCGGGGAACCACGCGTGGGCGCGGGAGGGCCCAGGCATCGCCTTCAACGGAATGACGGAGAACAACGCGAGGCCCCACACCACAAGGAGCGCCGGGCCGGGCGAGCGCGCGAGCCGCGTGCTCCTGGCGAGAAAGGCCTCGGCTGTCAGGTCCAGGATACTCGGCGAATGTGGGAAGGCGCCCGTCGGATTCATCAGGGTGGACGGGTTCAGGAATCGAATGCTGCTCGTCCAATGGTCATACCCGGTCAGCCCCCAGTACCCCATGAGCACTCGGTTGGCCACCATGGTCAGCAGCGGCGTGCAGCACGCGCCGACGGCGACTAACAGCAAGGCGCGCGTGCGCGCGCTTCCCTGCATGCCGAACAGGGCCGCGAGGAACGGAAGCCCGGCCAGCGGCAGGAGCGAGGGGCGGATCGTCCCCGGAACCGCGCACAGCGCGCCCGCCATCACGAAGCCCGCCGCGGCCAGCTTGTGCCCCCATGCGCCGCGCGGGGTCCACCTCGCGCACCACACCCCGAGAGCCGCCCCGGCGAAGAGCGCCATGCAGATCGTCGACTCGGGCATCAGGCTCCGCCCAAGGCGGATCGGCAGGGTCGAGTAGAACACCACGAGGACAGCGGCGAGCCGCGTCGGGGCCCGCGCCCCCAGCCCCGCTAGCATCGCCCAAAAGCACACGCACGCCAGCATTATCGCCACTTCGGAGTACTGCAGGAACGAGTCCATCCCGTCCCCGTCCAGGAACATGTAGGCCGCCATGCAGAGCGGGTGAATCGGCCCATAGCGCGACGGGTGCACCTCGTGCGCGACGGGGACCATCGGGGACCTGCCCTCGTTGAGGGCGAAGGCGAACCAGCCGTACTCCACGCCGTCGGGGCCCGGAAAGAGGGTGCGACCGGTCGTGTAGCGGGCGGGGTCAACGACGCTGTGGAAGAGGACGAGGAAGGCCGCGAGGAGCGCGAGCTCTGCGGCGAGCCACCACCACCGCACGGCGGCCGGCGGGGCCGGATCGACCTGTTGCGCCCTCCCGGACTCGCCCACGCGCCTCAGCCCGGCGGCGTCGGAGGCGGCGCACCTGCCGTGGACGCGCGGAGCTGCGACAGCAGGCGCGCACCCTCGGGCGGCAGGCGCCGCTCGCGCTCGAGTCCCTCCAGGACGAGCACGGCGGTGGACTGCGACCGCAGATCGAGGGCCGCGCGCTCCAGCGCGGAGATGCGCCGCGGATCCCCGGGCTTCAGTCGCACCTGGTGACGCAGCTCGAGCATGGCGCCCGGGAAGTTGCCGAGGGCGGACTCGGCCGCGACGATGGCGGGGCCGGCCTCGCGTGCGTCGATCAGTTCGCGCCCCCCGCGCCTGACCGCCTCACGCGCGTGCACGGAGGCCATGGCCATCCGGCCATCGCGCCAGTCCGCCACCATTGCGCGCGCGTAGATGTCCGCCGTTCCCTCGCGGACGGCGGGGCTGAGGCGGATGGCCTCGGCGAAGGCGTCTGCGGCCTGCGCGTTGAGCGTCCGCGCGGCGTCGCGGTTGCCCCGGCGCAGCTCGAGCTGGGAGAGGAACTCCGCCGTCTCCGCCTTCTGCCGGGCGGCGAGTGCGGGCGCGACGCCCGTCGCGGTCGCGCGGTCGAGGAACATCATGCTCTCGCGGAGCGCCTCGAAGGAGACCTCCGCATCGCGCCCGCGCAGCGCGCGGTCGTTCTCGGACTGGAGGAGCATGTTCGAGAGCTTCAGGGCGACCTCCGCATTGTGGGGATCGATGGATGCCGCGCGGCGGAGCTCGACGCGCCCGAGGTTTGGGTTCCGTTCCGCGCGGGTCTTCTCCATGCCAAGCCCTCCGACCCGCTCGGCCTCCAGCGTACTCCACCCGGAGGATGCGCCGTACGCCGCGCACGCGAGGAGAACGGCCGTCGCCATCAGCCTTGCTGCAGCGTCCCACGCGCCGCGCGGCGCGGGCTCCACGGGGCGCGCCATGGCTACTGGTCCAGGCGTCCGACTGCGAGCATCACGCGCCCGCCGTTGGCGGGGGGAAGGGCGGCCGCCGCGGCGGCGAGGTCGCCGCCCGCAGGCGCCGGCGCCGCGGGGGGCGCGGCCTCCATCAGGGCATTCATCCTGTCCAGCATCTCGCCCAGGTCGACGCCGTGGCCGGCGGCCGCCTCCTCGAGCGTTTCCGTCGAGCTGGCCGAGCAACCGGAGCACCCGCCGATGTGCATCGCGGCCAGCACCCCACGCACGCCCTCGTGCAGCTTCAAGGCGTCCGCGATCGTCATTCGCGGCGAGAACCAGTTCCCCTGCGACCGGCGCCCGCCCGACCCCGCCTTGCGGACTTCCTCGCGAAGCGCGCGAACAAGCTCCTCGGCGCGGTCTGCATTCGCGCGCGAGGTCCGGCGCACATGGTCGAGTTCACCCGCCAGGCGTGTCGCGCGCACGTGCGCGGCCAACGCCAGGACTATCGCGGCGAGCGCGGCGGCCAGTGCCAGTGCGGTCATGCGGGAAGCCTCCGCGGAGTGGGGAAGTCGAAAGTCGAAAGTCGAAAGGTTGAAAGGTCGAAAGTCGAAAGGTCGAAAGTCGAAAGGTCGAAAGTCGAAAGTCTAAAGTCGAAAGGTTGAAAGGTCGAAAGGTCGAAAGGTCGAAAGGTTGAAAGGTTGAAAGGTCGTTTATGGGAGTTCGGGTCCGGAATCACGAACCACGATTCCCGTCCCCTGAAACCTAGAACTGAAGTCCGGCGGGTTTCTGCGCCTTGATGAACTTGGCGATGTCATCGACGATGTCGGGAGCCACGTATCCCGGGATGGAGTATTCGGCCGGGAGTGGTGTGCCGGAGCCGGCGATCATGAGGTGGTTGAGGGTGGGGTACACTTTGACGCGCACGTCCTTGCGGCTTTCGAAGGCTGCCTTCCAACCCTCGGCGTTGGAGGGGAGCACTTGGTAGTCGCGTTCGCCAAAGGCGAGGTACATCGGCACGGTGAGTCCCTTCGCGACGGCGACCATGTCGCGCTGGCTCAGGTCATTCCAGTATGCCATGTAGGCGCCCATGTAGGGCGTGTCCGGGTTCCCCTGCCCGGCGATAAGCTTCTCCATCTCGGCGCGCATGGCGGCGACGGCCTGCTGTTTGTCCGGCGCAGCCATGTCCGGGGAGTTCTTGAGAAGATAGTCGATCTGCTCGATGACGCTCTGCGGGCCGAGCTTGGTCGGCGCCCCCAGCATGACGATCCCGGCGAGTTGGCCGTCCTGCTTGGCGATCTCCGGGCCGAGCCATGCGCCGAGGCTGTGGCCGACGACGAAGGTCTTCGTCTGGTCGAGGCCCGGCACGCCGCGAACGTCCCTCAATGCGGAGAGCACGTCGTTCACGACCTCCTCCTGCACGGTGAGCTGCTTGTTCATGCCCATCTTCGGGTCGTAGAGGGTGCGCTTGGTGTAGCGCAGGACGGCGATGCCCTGGGAGCCGAGGCCCTGCGCCAGATCGAGGAAGGGCCTGTTGGCCGCGACGGTTTCGTTCATGTCGTTCGGTCCCGAGCCGTGGACGAGGACGACGACGGGCACGGGGTTGGAGGGCTGCGCCTCCATGGGGAGCGTCAGGACACCCGGCAGGCCGTCGACCTGCAGGGGGAACTCCTTGAACTTGGTGGCGTCGACGTAGGGTGCGCCGCTTGTGGGGAGCTCGATCTGCTGTCCCCCGGGCTGCTGGCCGGGCGCGGCCGCGGCTTGCCCCTCGGCACCCTCGTTCGCCTGCGCCTGTCCCTGCTGCCCCGGTTGCTGCTCCTCCTGGATCCAGAAGCCGGCCACCTTCGCGCTGGAGCCATCGAGCATGTACGCCACGCGCGCGATCAGCCGCCCCTTCTCGAATTGGAGGGGGACGAGCACGGTGCGGATGGAATCGCTGTCGGCGTTGACGGAGGGCGTGCCGGTTCCCTTGAACGCGCCGAGCTGGGCGGTGATCTGCATCGGGAGACCCGACACGACCTCCGGGGGGAGCGCCTTGCTCATCTCGTCCGTGAAGGATCCGCGCACGTCCTCGAACTTGCCGGAGAAGAACTTTTCCACGACGTCGATGCCGTGGCTTGCCATGACCTGCTCGTCGGTCTGGGCGGGGAGCGCGCATGGGAGCGCGACGGCCAATGCACAGGCAAGGATGGCCGAGCGCAGGACGCCTGGAAGTCGGTTGGCCTTCATGGGGTGGAGGTCTCCTCCGGGTTGATGAGGCGCGCCAGCGTTCCCACGTCCTTGTCCCCGCGCCCGGAGAGACACACTACAACAACCTGCCCGTCGGCGATCCGGTTTGCCGAGCGCTCCAGGAGCGCGGTGGCGTGTGCCGTCTCGATGGCCGGGATGATGCCCTCCAGCCTGCACAGCCGGCGCAGGGAGGCGATTGCTTCCGCGTCGGACACGGGCTCGTAGATGCCGCGCCCGGTGGCGGCGTAGTGTGCGTGCTCCGGCCCGATGCCCGGGTAGTCGAGCCCCGCGCTGATCGAGTGTGCCGGAGTGACCTGGCCGTCGTCGGTCTGGAGGACGTAGCTGCGGGAGCCGTGGAAGATGCCGATGCGGCCGCCGGCGATGCTCGCGGCGTGGCGTCCGGACGCGATGCCCTCGCCCTCGGCCTCCGCGGCCCAGAACCGCACACCAGCTTCAGCGTAGAACGGGTGGAACATGCCGATCGCGTTCGATCCGCCCCCGACGCATGCGAACAGGTGGTCCGGCAGGCGCGCTTCGCGCTCCATCACCTGCGCGCGCGTTTCGCGCCCGATGACCGACTGGAAGTCGCGCACCATCATCGGGAAGGGGTGCGGTCCCACGCAGGAACCGATGATGTAGTGCGTGTCGTCGCAGGTGGCCATCCAGTGCCGCATGGCCTCGTTGGTGGCGTCCTTGAGGGTGCCGGAGCCGCTGGTGACGGGCTGGACGCGGGCACCCAGAAGGCGCATGCGCGTGACGTTGAGCGCCTGCCGCTCGATGTCCTCGGCGCCCATGAAGACGGTGCACTCGAGTTCCAGGAGCGCGCACGCCGTTGCGGTGGCGACGCCGTGCTGCCCCGCGCCGGTCTCCGCGATGATGCGCTTCCTGCCGAGGCGGCGGGCGAGGAGCGCCTGCCCGAGCGTGTTGTTCAGCTTGTGCGCGCCGGTGTGGAGTAGGTCCTCGCGCTTGAGGTAGATGCGGAAGCGGGAGCCGAGCGCGGCCTCGAGCCTTGCGGCGCGCGTCAGCGGCGTCTCGCGCCCCGCGAAGTCCTGCAGCAGCCCCTCCAGCTCGCGCGCAAAATCCGAATCCGCGCGCACCCGGGCGTACGCCTGCTCGAGTTCGAGCAGGACGGGCATGAGCGTCTCGGGCACGAAGCGCCCCCCAAACTGCGAGAAGCGCCCGTCTTCGTCCGGCCGGAGAGCGTCCGAAATGCGGGGTGGAGGCGCGGGTGAGGCATTCATGGCGCTCCATGCACGCACGCGGGGGGCGCGCACTCAAGGGGGACATGGTGCACGCCTGCCGGGGGAGCGTGCCTCAGTTCACGCGGATCCAGTCTCCCTTCTCCTTGTCCCAGCGACGGAAGATTGTGTGCTCGCCCATGGGATTGTAACCCTCGGGGACGGCCTCCGAGCAGTTCAGCTTCCGCACGGTGAGCCAGTCGATGTCGATTCGGGCATCACCCAGGGATTCGGCAGCCACGACGAGGGACAGTTCGCCGTCGCCGGGCCTCCATGGAAGCACCCCGCCAGGGGCGGCGTGCGCTGTCGAGTACTCGACCCAACCCGTCTCGCCTGCGGCTCCGGTCGGCTCCAGCCGGATGGCGTCGGGGAGCGCGGCGAAGGCGTCGAGTCCCTTCGCAAGGGCGTCGGACAGACCCGCCGGGTCCCCGACCCATGCGAAGGCGCCAAGCTTGCCCGCGGCCGGGGGCAGGCCCGTGCCGCCGCGCATGAGGATCGAGATGGAGAACGCGTCCTCATCCTCCCAGGAGAGCACTCGACGGCGGATGGCGCCGATGCCCGCCGGCTGCTCGATGGACTGGAATCCCGACTTCACCTCGGGGTCCTTCATCCAAGCGTTGTCGTCGTTGGGGTACTTGCGAGGTGGCACGTCCGGGTTCCTCATCCGCGCGCCGGGACCAAGCCGAATCCACTCCGGGGGACGCTCCCCGCGCGAGACCCGCGGGGCCGGTTGGTCAGCGATGGAAACATGTTCCCAGTTTGGATGGAGTCCCGCAACGAACGGGGGATCGGTTGCCTCGATGAAGCGACAAAGGTCGACGAAAATCGAAGCGGGTGCCGACGGGATGCCATCGCGAACGCCGACGACGGAGAACATGTGCTGGCCCGGCTCGAGACCCGTCGAAAACTGCATTCCCTCCCAGTCACGAACCGGCCAAAAAAACTCTGCCTTGCTCGGTTCCAATTCGCCGCATCCGCCGTGTGGTCCGCACATCATCTGCATCGAGTAGCCCGCTTCATTGGAGATTCTCCACTCAACGGCGATGTGCTTGATTTCCCAGTCCATGAAGGCGGTCACACTCTTGGCGCAGGGAGTGATGGGGAATCCGACGTCGTCTCCGGCCAGGAACACGGGGCTGTGAATCATCAACTGGCGGGTCTTCTCGAGGGCCTCTGGAGTGCCGCGGTTGCGCGAGAGATTGCGGGTCAGGTAGCTGTGCGCACGCTCCAGCACCTCGGATGCGGGCTGTCCCGGTTGCACGTCGATGCGCTCACATTCGAATGTGGGAGGACACACGGGACCGACGGCGACAATGCCTCCCTGCGTCGCCGAACCGGTGAGTCCAGAAAGGGCGGGTGGCTTCGGGAACGGCTTCAGGTAGATGCGGTCCGGCGGCGTCGGATCCTCCTTTGGCTCTCCGAGCAAAGCGGCCAGAAGCGCGAGCATTCTTAACATGAGCCGTCTCCCTCCAACTGTTCGACCGGGAAGCCGTTGGTCAAGAACTCGTCGGGATTGTGGGTCGTGATGTTCATCCTTCGATAGCGAATCCTCTGTTCACCCGTGACGACGTTGGTTTCGACCTGCCTGTGCTTCCATTTGAACTTCACAAGTCCGGGGCTGCCGTCAGGCCCCAAGGAAATGCCTTGGGTGGGAGCATGAGGGCTCCCTTTGGAAACATTTTTGCAACTCCTAGCCAGGAGCATGAGTACATTTTTAGCGATACGCAAGGCCAATCGACCGCCCGAAGTGGGGAACCACGCTTGCCTCGCTGGCGGGGGTGGGTTCGGATCGCCGATGTTGCAAAGTAGCGCAGGGCTGGAGCATCCGCAGACGGGTGGAACGCATGGACACGCGCGACGAACAGCCAGCCTCTCCGGCGCCGGTACACCCGACGGCAATCCCGGGGATGCTGCCTGGTGATCCGGGGGCATCGTTCGACCCCCTGAGGGCGGCGCTGCTAGGGGGTGGCCCGGTGCCGGCGCCCCTGTCGGACACGCGACCGGTGCTCGCGAACTGGTCGATCGACTTTCCGGCGGGCAGCAGCGCGGAGGGTGCCGCGGTGCCGGACGGGGGCGCGGGGTTCAAGCTCGCCCACCCCATCGGCCGGGGGGGCTTCGGGGAGGTTTGGGAAGCGGTGCAGGTCTCGCTCGGCCGCGTCGTCGCCGTGAAGCGGCTGCGCCCGGAGCTCCTGGAGAGAGTGCAGGACGAACCCGGGCGCTACACGCAGCTCGTCCTTTCCTTCCACCAGGAGGCGGTGACGACCGCGAGCCTCGAGCACCCGAACATCGTGCCGATGTACGACCTCGGGAGGGACGCGGCGGGACACCCGGTGCTGGCGATGAAGCGCCTGCGCGGCCGGACGTGGGAGGAGATGTTCATCGACGACTTTGGGACGATGGGAGTCGGGGACCTGCTGGCGAGGCATCTGCCGATCCTGCAGGACGTGGCGCAGGCGGTGGCGTTCGCGCACTCGCGGGGGATCGTGCATCGCGACCTGAAGCCCTCGCAGGTGATGGTTGGGGAGTTCGGCGAGGTGCTGCTGCTGGACTGGGGGCTCGCCGTCGCGTTCGATCCGGGGGCGCTGGCGTTGACGCCGCAGTCCGGCGCGCAGGCGTTCGCACCCACTCGGGAGCACGCGACGAACCCGGCGGGGACGACGGTCTTCATGGCGCCGGAGCAAACGGAACCAACGGCTGCGCGCATCGGCCCGTGGACGGACGTGTACCTGCTCGGGGGGACGCTCTACCTGCTTTTGACGGGATCGCCCCCGCACATCGCGGACGACTCGCAGAAGTCGTTCTTCCGCGCGTCCGAGGGGATCGTGGAACCGCCGGAAAGGCGCAATCCGGGGCGGGAGGTTCCGCGGGAGCTCTCGGAGCTGGCGATGCGGGCGATGGAGCGCCTGCCCGAGCGGCGCGTGCCGTCGGTGCGCGACTTCATCGCGGCGCTGGGGGACTTCATGGGCGGCGCGTCGAAGCGGCGCGAGGCGGCGGCGCTCGTAGCGCAGGTGCGGGAGGAACTTGGGCGCGGCGTGACGGACTACCGCGCGCTGGCGGGGTTCGGAGTGGCGCTTGCGCGGGCCGAGGGCCTGTGGCCGGGGGACCGGGAGGCAGCGCAGCTCGCGCAGCAGGTGATCGGCACGCACGCGCGCACGGCATTGCAGCATGGTGACCTGACGCTGGCGCGCGGGGAGGCGGAGCGGCTGGGTGAGGGGCCGGAGCGCACGGCGCTGCTCTCCGAGATCGAGGGCCGGCAGCGGGCGCTGCGGGCCACGGCGGCGCAGCGGCGGCTCGCCATCGCGGCCGCGTGCATCATGGGGGCGACCCTCCTCGGCGGCGGGATCAAGTACAGCCTCGCGCAGTCGGAGGCCGCTCGGGCCGAGGCCAAGTCCAACGCCCGCCTGCGCGACCAGCGCGAGCGCGGGGACGAGCTGCTCGCGTTCATGCTCGGGGAGCTCGCGCCGAAGCTGGACGCCACGGGGCGCATCGCCATCATGGACGAGACGGCGAGGCGCGCGCTCGCCTTCCACGCGGCGACGGACGAGGCGGACCTCTCCGACCGCGGCAGGATGCACCGCGCGGCCGCGCTCAGGCAGGTCGCGTTCGTCCTGCGCAGGAAGCCGGACCTCGCGCAGGCGAAGTCCACGATCGACCGTGCGCGCGCCATCGCGGAGCCGCTCGCGAAGGCGCATCCGGACGACCCCGAGTTCCAGCAGGAACTCGCGAGCATCCTGGGGGAGTCCGCCACGATCAGGAACAACCTGGGGGACGGGGCCGGGGCGCTTGCCGACGCGGCCCGCGCGGACGAGGTGGGCACGCGCCTGCTCGGGAAGGGGGCCGCGGGCACCGACGTCGTCCTGGGGGTGATCTCCAACATGATCCGGCACGCCGAGCTCGAGGCGGGCCTGGCCGACAGCACGTCTGCGATGAGGCGCTACGGGGAGGCGCGGGCGCTCTGCGAGCGGCTCCGCGCACAGGGTGTGCACTCCGACGAGTTCATGGAGGTGGAGTTCGAGCTGGACTACTACATGGGCTCGCTCCGTGCCGAACGGGGGGAGCTCGGCGAGGGCGTGGCGCAGCTCCAGTCGGCCATCGCCACCATGCGCGGCCTAATAGAGCGCGAGCCGGGCAACTTCTCACGCCGCTTCCAACTCGTGCAGCTCCTTCCAACGATGACGGAGCTGCTGCTGCGGCAGGGACGGAGGGAGGAGGCGCTTGCGCTGTGCGACGAGGCGGTGCGCGAGGCGAGGGACCTCGTGCAGCGCGATCCGGAGAACACCTCGTACTCGCAGTGGCTGGGGATCGCGCTGCACCGGCGCGGGGACTACCGCAACCAGTTCGGGGACGTGGAGGGCTCGCTGGACGACCTGAACGGGGCGGTGGCGCAGTTCGAGCGCACCCTGGTGATCGACCGGGACTTCGCGCCGGCTCGGCGCAACCTCGTGTCCTCGCTGTCGAAGCTCGCGATCACGCACAGCTTCCGTGGGGAGCGCCCGCGCTCGGTGGAGCTCCTGGAGAGGGCGGCGGCCGAGGGTGAGAAGCTGTGGTCGGGCAACCCCGGGGACCTGAACGGCGGGATCGAGTACGCGACGGTGCTGGGACAGCTCGGCGACATGCTCGCCTCGGTGCAGCGCATGCCCGAGGCCATCGCGCGGCAGGAGGAGTCGCTCGCCGTGGTGCGGGGGGTCGTGGCGCGGGACCCCGCCAACGCGCAGTACCGGCGCAACCTTTCGACCCTGTGCGCGCGCATGGCGCAGACGTACCAACTCGCTGGCAGGAAGCAGGAGGCGAAGGACCGGGCCAACGAGGCGGTCGAGTTGATGGAGCGCATCCTTGCGGACACGCCCGAGAATGTGGACGCACGGCGGGAGGTGGCCGCCACGACCATGCGGTCGGCGATGATCCTCGGCACTTTCGGGGAGAACGACATCGCCCTGGCGCGGTTCCAGCGGGCCGCCGACCTCTACGAGGGGATCACGCGCGAGCTGCCGGACAACAACGCGTGGCACCGCGAGCTGGCGATGGCGCACGATGCCATCGGCGCGGAGCTCAATGGTCGGGCACGACCGGACGAGGCGCTCCCCCACTTCGAGCGCGCGCTCGAGCTTTGCGATGGCATGCTGAAGCTGGACCCCAACGGCCTCGTCTACATGGCCGAGAAGGTGGCGGCGTTGCGGGGAGTCGCCGAGGTGCACATGATGAGACGCGAGGATGCCGCGTCCCTGGCGCGCCTAAACGAGGCCGTCGGCGTGCTGGAGGGTTTGCTGGAACGCGCCGGAGGCGACGTCAACGGGGTCCTGCGCATGGCGCTGCTGCTGGAGCTGCGCGGCCGCGTCCACGAAAGGCTCGGGGACACGGACCTCGCCCGCGCCGACTGGGAGGATGGCGTCTCGCGGATGACACCCATCGTCGCCGGCTCGCGGGACATCCGCATGCTGGAAATCCAGGCGATCCTGCTGATACGCCTCGGGCGCGTGGAGGAGGCGGCGCCCCTGGTCGAGAAGCTCGCGGGGATGCAGATGATACGGCCCGTGCTGCTCGCACTGATGAAGGAGAAGGGGATCGTCGTGCCGTCGACTACAGACCCGGTGGGTCCCGGGGATGGAGAGTAGCGGGCGCGGGCGCGGCCGCCGTCAGTTGTTCTGCGCCCGGAGGGCGATGGCGCGCTCGAGCTCCGTGCGGATGAGGCCGCGGTCCTCAGCCTCCGGCGCCGACTGCAGGTAGAACGCAAGGTCCTGCACCGCGCGGTGGAAGTGCCCCAGGCGCAGGAGCACGATGCCGCGGTTTCGGATCTCGGCGAGGTTGGCGGGCTGGACCAGGATGAGCCAGTCGAGCGAGGTGAGGAGGCGGCGCGCGTTGCCGCGCTGGGCGTAGGTGTTCTTCAGGTTGTGGAGCATGCGCGCGAGGATGTCGTGCGGGGCCGCGGGGCGCAGCAAATGGTCGCAGACGGGGGGCTCCACGTCCCCCACGACGTCGCGCACGCGTCCGCGCGCCTCCTCGTCGGACAGGAAGAGGCCGCCGCGGAAGGGGTCGATGAAGGTGCGCGTGCCGGAGTCGTCGCTGAAGGAGCACAGGAAGTGCCCCGGCGCGCCGACGCCCTCGATGGGAATTCCGGCGTCGCGGCCGACGGCGATCAGGATCACGGCGAGCGTGATCGGGATGCCGAGTTTCCGGTCGAGGACGTCGCTCAGGCAACTGTTGCGGGGGTCGCCAAAGTCGGCGTCGTTGCCGGTGAAGCCGATCTCGTCGAAGAGGTAGGTGCAGAGCTGGCGGGCGCGCCTGTCCACCGGTGCAGCGGGATCGATGCGGGCGCGCGCCTCGACCCCGAGGGACCCGAGTTGCCGCTTCCGGTCCCGGAGCCATCCTATGGGCAGTTCGGGGTGCTCGATCGCGGAGATTTGCAGGGCGGGGGCGATGCCCTCCGCCATCAGGATAGGGAGGGACAGCATGGCCCCGAAGGTTGTCATGTGCCTGTCGGGCTTGGGGGTGCTTGGTCGGGATGCGAGCATCGGCCTCCACCTGTCGCGCGCCCGGCGAAGCTCCGGGGCACGCCGTTCATGGAAGTGTGCGACCAATGGCGCGCTTCGGCAAGGGGAAGCG
>CAZUCD010000118.1:0-12083 GCA_964618855.1 uncultured Candidatus Sumerlaeota bacterium | reverse complement strand
AGGTCGTTGCGCTGAGCCTGCCGGCACGTCTGGAGGAGCGCCGATTGCTCCCAGCCATGAACGCAAACCTGCCGGAGGACGTCAGGGTGCTGGACGCGCGCCCATGCAGCGAGGATTTCGACCCGAGGCGCGGCGCCATCATGCGGACCTACGTCTACCGGTTGTGCGCCGGTTCGGTCCTGCCGCCGGTTTACCGCCGCACGGTCGCCTCGATCCCACGTCCCCTCGACTTCGAACTCGCCACGACTGCAACCCGCGCCTATGTGGGCCAGTGGGAGTTCCGCGAGTGGCGCTCGAGCCAATGCCAGGGAACGCGGACGTTCCTCACCGTGACCAACTCGGAACTCAGCCCACCATGCCCCTCGCGTCCGTGGTTGGAGATCACGGTCTCGGCACGAAGTTTCCTGCACCACATGGTCCGCTTCCTCGTCGGCGGCATCGTTGCCGTCGGTTCTCGCCGGCTTGCTCCCGGGGAACTCAAGGACGCTCTCGCGGCTGGCACCCGCCCTGCCATGGTTGTTCCGGCCGCTGCGCGGGGGCTCACCCTTTCGCGCGTGGACTACCCGCCGGAGATCGATCCCTTCGCCCCACGGTGATCAAACCTCAAGCATCAGCCGCTCGGGGTTCTCGATCAGTTCCTTCACCTTCACGAGGAAGGTCGTGGCGTCCTTTCCGTCGAGGAGGCGATGGTCGTAGGAGAGCGCGAGGTACATCATCGGCTTCACGACGATCTGCTTCTTCTCGTCGGCGACAGGGCGGTCCTTGATCGTGTACATGCCGAGGATGGCGCTCTGCGGCGGATTGATGATGGGCGTGCCGAGGAGGGGACTGTAGACGCCGACGTTCGAGATGGTGAACGTCCCGCCCTGCAGTTCATCGAGCTCGATCTTGCCCTCGCGTGCCCTCGCGGCCAGCGCGGCGATCTGCTTCTCGATGTCCGCGAAACTCATCGAGTCCACGTTTCGGACAACGGGAACGATCAGCCCCCGGTCCCCGCCCACGGCGATCCCAAAGTCGCAGTAGTCGTGGTAGACGATCTCCTCCCCCTCGATCGAGGCGTTGATCTGCGGCACCAGGCGGATTGCCTGCACGCAGGCGCGCACGAAGAACGACATGAACCCGAGCCCTATGCCGTGGCGCTCCTTGAAGGCGTCCTTGTAGCGGGACCTGAGCGCCATGACGCCGGACATGTCCGCTTCGTTGAATGTCGTGAGGATCGCGGCGTTGCGCTGCGCTTCCACCATGCGCTCGGCGATGGTCTTCCGCAGGCGAGTCATGCGCTCCCGGCGCACACCACGGCTGCCCGCAGCGGGTGCCCCAAGGGGCGCGGGGGATGCGGGGCGCGAAGCCGCGGGCGACTGCGGCAGGGGAGCGGGGAAGGCGGGGGCCGGCGCCCTGGGGGGGGGCGGCGGGGGTGGAGCCGGCTCAGACTTCGCCGCCGGTTGCGCCGGCGCAGAGACCTTGCCGTTCGGGTCCACGGAGCCCACCACGGAGCCGACCTGCACGACGTCGCCTTCCTTGGCTGCGTGCGCGACAACACCGGCAGCAGGAGCGGGAATCTCCGTGGTCGTCTTGTCCGTTTCCAGCTCAAACACCCCCTGCCCCTTCTCGACGGAGCCCCCATTCGCAACCAGCCACTTCGAGAGCACGCCCTCGACAATGGATTCTCCGACGGTGGGGACTCGTATCTCGACGCTCATGAGCCTCTTGGCCTCGATGCGGGGTGCGACTTCGAAGTTTCGCGAACGGGGTGATGCTGCCCCCACAAAACCTCCGGGGCGAAAGGATTTTCGCCGCCGGGAGTCGCTGCCGGGCGGCTGGCTCGACCATCGCTAGGTGGACCTCAAGCCGAGCAGGATTCCACCCCGGGAGCGTCCCCCATGCAAAGCAGACTCGCCCTCATTTCCGCCATCGCCTTGGTGGCCACGACCTCCGCCCTCGCCGAGGCCCCAGTGGAACGCACCAGCGCGCGGCTTTGGGAGCCACGCACGAAGTCCGTCACGGTCTTCAAGGACGGCTACGGGTTCTTCGTCCGCGACGGCGAAGTGACCCCCACCGATGGTTGGGCGGTTGCCGGGGCCCTCCCCCCAGCGGCGTTCGGGACGCTCGCATTCTTCTCCCGGGATGACCGCGAAATCGTGGATGTCGTTGGCGCAGGACCCGGGCAGAAGGTCGAGTTCGACGGGGTGGACGCGGGCAGGCAGCCCGCCGAGAAAATCCCCGTGCTCAAGCGCCACCTCGACCTGGAGATGACTCTCCGATACCGGCATCAGGGAACCCCCCGTGAGTCCGCCGGGAAGCTCGTCTCCGTCACGGAGGAGTTTGCCCTGCTCGAGTCCGAGTCGGGCGTGTCGGCGGTTCCCGTCGCGGCCATCGAGTCGCTGCAGCTCCTCCGCCTGCCGCTGCGACTTCACGTCGCACGCGAGGGAAGGGACGCGACGGACAAGACCACGCTCGGCGTTGCCTACTTGCGGGAGGGAATCACCTGGGTCCCCGAGTATACGCTCCGACTTCTCGACGACAAGACCGCCGAAATGACGCTGCGTGGCGTCGTGATCAACCAGGCCGAGGACCTGGTGAGGGCCGAGGTCAACTTCGTCGTGGGGACGCCAAACTTCGCGCACCGTGCGCAGATATCCCCCCTTCTTGCGGGACAGGTCCTCCGCATGGTTGCAGGATACGGCGGGGACCCCCGCGCGATGTCCCAGATCGCGAACAGCCTGACGGCGAACTTCGGACGCGACGGTTCGCTCGACATAGTCAACTCGCCCGTCGGGGACGACGATGGGTCGCAGATCCGCGGCATGATGGGCAACCTGCCGAGGATCGAGTCCGAGGGCGCATCCGACTTCAGCGTTTACCGAATCAAGGAGCTGACGGTGCGCGAGGGGGAGAAGGCATCCGTCGTCCTCTTCACGCGCCGCGTCCCGTACGGGCACCTCTACAAGTGGACGGGTGGTGGGCCGATCTGCCATCACCTCGTCCTGCGCAACGACAGCGCGGAGCCCTGGACGACCGGCCCCCTGATCGCCATGAGCAACCAGCAGCCGCTCAGCGAGGACCTGTTCAAGTACGTGCCCGCCGGCGGGCAGGGCGAGTTCCCGCTCACTGAGGCGGTGAACATCACCAAGAAGGTGACCGAGGTGGAGGGGGACCGCGTCCTGCGCGCCTACCAGCCGAACAACCACACGAGCTTCGACCTGGTGAAGCTCAAGGGCGAGATCATCCTGCGCAACTTCGACAAGGAGGAAGTTCGCCTCCAGGTCAGCTACCCGGTTCAGGGCAAGCCGACCGAGGCGACCGGTGATGGAAAGGTGCAGGTGGGCACGGAGGCGCTCCAGCTCACCGAGCGGCGCGGCACGATCGACTGGGACCTGAGGATGAAGCCCGGAGAATCGATCACGCTCGGCTACTCCTACGAGCGGTACGTCCCATCGTCGTGACGGCAACAAAGTGAAGCGCCCGGCCCGCACTGGGCGGACCGGGCGCTCCCTGGAGTCCAGCTTTCCGGTGACCTACTTCATCAGCAGCATGATGTCGGTCTTCTTGCCGCCTGCGTCCAGCGAGGTGCCGACGTAGGCGAGGCCCATAGCGCGGAGCAGTTCGAAACCAGTGACGAGCATTCCGCGCTCGCCTTCCTCCATGCTGCCGCCCGCGAACATCATGATCGGGCCGCTCGCGATGTCCACGAGCTTGGGCAGGTCGAGGTAGAATGCGTTCGTGTTCCCAGCCGCGGACTTGGCGGCAACACGGCCGGTGGTCGCGCCCTTCTGGAAGTTTGCGCCGCCGGTCGCGCGGGCGAGCGCGTCCTTCAGGCCCTGCTCGCTCGCGCCCAGCACAAGGTAGTTGTCCTGCGTGAAGGCGTAGGCCGGCATCATCGGGATCTGGGCCTCCATGCCCGCAGGCGGGGAGAATGCGCGGATCTTGGTGCCGTTGGCGTCGCGCTCCTCGAAGAGACGCAGGTCCGCCGGCGCAGCCACGCCGGAGTTCTCGAACTGCTGCTTCATCTGGTCCGTTATCATGCCCTCGAACTTGGACATGAGGCTCGCGGCCTTCGTGGCGTCGTTGACCTTGAGCGAGATCACGATGTCCGCCGTGAAGGGCACGCCGCCGCCCGCCGCGGGATTGAATGCGACGGACCCGACGCCGAGTCCGAGGTCCGGCCCGAGCACGGGGAGGACATCCTCGTCAAAGGACAGGCCCATGCCCATTGCCATGGCGTTCAGGTTCTCGCGCTGCAGGGGATTCTGCGACGCAGCCTCGGGGCCGAGCTTCGCCGCATCGGCCGCCGCCGCATCCAGCAGCTTCGACCAGTCGAGCTTTCCATTCAGGTAGTAGAGGAGCCCCCCGTCCGGCATGAACTTGGCCGAGCCGTCGACGGGACCAACCGTCGTCGATGCGACGACCTTGTCGGACTCGCTGAATTTGGCCGCGGGGACGAACTGGGTGACGCGGATGTGGTCGCTGGCGATCTTGCCAACGAGGGCGATGGTCTGCCCCTTGAGGGCTGCCGCGCCCGCGGCCATATCGCCGCCTCCCGGAGCCATCTCCATGAGGGAAGCGATCCCGGAACCATCGCCATAGGCCCAGAATTGGCCCGGCATGTCAGTCAGGCCCGACATTGCCTGGCTGAAGTCCGGGGAGGACAACAGCGTGGCCCCGCCCTTGGCCTCGATGATCTCGCGGATTCCGCGCTCGGTCGAGGCGGTGAAGACGACGTTGCCGTCGTTTGCAATGAAGAGCTGCTGGCCGGGAAGGGCGCGGACCTTGGTGCCCGCGACATCCATCTCGGTTGCGGTCTCGGTGCCGTCGGCGGAGGCGCTCTTGATTATGTGGTCCACCGTCTTCGCCGCGGCTTCCGCCTGTGCGAAGTTGGCGGCCACGACGAGGTTCAGGTCGCCCTGCGCCGCGTCCGGCGCGGCCGAGAGGACGTAAAAGTCGATCCCCTTCAGCACTTCGCCGAGGAGCGATGCACCCGTGATCGCGAACCCGACCTCAGCCTCCGCCTTGGCTTTCTCGGCGGTGAACTCCGCGAAGTCCGGATCGTTGGCGAGGCCGGGCTGTGCGAAGAACTTCTCGATTGGTGCGTTGAGCGGGGACTGCGCGAACTCCCGCCACAGGCCCTGGGTGTCGTTGATCGACACGACCGCAACGGCGCTGGCCGGGGTCTTGCCGGGAACGGCGAGATCGTGTGCCGGCGCGAGGGCGGGCACGAGGATGGCCACGGCGGCTGCCACCGTGAGGAATCGCAGCGACTTGCGCATGAAATCAGGGCTCCTTGAGGCTCTGGGCCGCGTCGGGATGCTCCCGCGCGGCGGGGTGTCTTGTTTACTACGTCTCGGGGCGTCGTTCATTCAACCGGCACACCCCACTCCGGTTCAGGTGACTGCGAACCGCTTCCGCAGGATTGTCCACCGGGCGGCTCAATGGAGCTTTGGCGCCCCAAAGGGACCGCCCCTCCAATGGTGACCAAGGGGAGCTATTGGTTGGATTTCCACTCCTCGTACCAGGCCATTTGGATGGCCTCGAGTTTCCCCTCGTTGCAGTCCTCCCGCCTGCCCTCGAAGCCGGGCAGCTTCAGGACCCACTCCAAAAGGTCGGTGAACCTGACCTTCAGGGGGTCCGCATCCGGGTGACGCTCGAAGAGTTCGATGCCGATGTCCTCGGTGTCCTCGTAGTTCACGGCGTCCTCACAGTTCCCGGGGAGGCCAGTTTTCGATCTGAACGACCACGTCACCCAGAACCCGTGCCTGGCAGCCCAGCCGGGAATGAAGCGTCTGCGTGGAGCAGAGCTTGTCCAGGGTGTCGATCTCGTCCTCTTCCTGTTCGGAGAGGTTTCGGTCGGTGCCGTTCTGCACGATGCAGTGGCAGGTGGTGCAGGCGCAGACGCCCCCGCATGCGTGCTCGAGCCCGATGCCGTGCTCCTCGGAGACCTCGAGCAATGTCATCCCCTTCTCGGCTTCCACCGTCTTGTTGAGGGGAAGGAATGTTACCTTGGGCATATCGTTCGCGTCCGTGGAGTCTGGGCTTCGGCGGCCAGTTTCCTCCGGTCCCGTGGGTGGGGGGACAGCAAAAATCGTCCCCCGTGCCCCGGGGTCAGGAGATCGCGCTGATCCCGGTGAGTTCGCGCCCCACCGAAAGCAGGTGGATGTCCGCGGTTCCCTCGTAGGTGTTCACGCTTTCGAGGTTGAGCATGTGCCGGCCGCACTGGAAGTCGTAGCAGATGCCGGCGGCCCCGAGGATGTCGCGGCACTCGCGCGCGATGTCCAAGGCCATCTGGACGTTGTTCCTCTTCGCCATCGAGACGTGGTAGTGCTTGAGCTCGCCCTTCGCCTTCATGCGTCCCATGCGAAGGACCATGAGTTGCGCCTTGGTGATTTCCGTGGCCATGAGCACGAGCTTGCGCTGGACGAGCTGGAATCCCGCGATGGGGCGGCCGAACTGCACGCGCTCCCGGGCGTACCGCAGGGCCTCGTCGTAGCATGCCTGCGCGGCGCCGATCGCGCCCCAGCAAATGCCGTAGCGCGCCGAGGAGAGGCACTGCAGCGGCCCCTTCAGGCCAAGCCGGCTGCCGGGAAGGAGATTCGACTTGGGAATGCGGCAATTGCGCAGGATCAGCTCCGACGTCACCGAGGCCCTCAGCGAGAACTTGTTCTTGATGAGGTTCGCAGTAAACCCGGGCGTCCCCGTCTCGACGAGGAACCCGCAGACTTCCCCATCCAGCTTCGCCCAAATCACGGCCACATCCGCCACGTTGCCGTTGGTGATCCACATCTTTCCGCCGTCGAGGACATAGCTGTCGCCGTCCTCCCGCGCGACGGTTTCCATCCCGCCGGGGTTGGAACCGTGCTTGTGCTCGGTCAGGCCAAAGCAGCCGATCTTGCGCCCCGCGGCAAGCTCGGGGAGCCACTTCTTCTTCTGCTCCTCGCTGCCGTAGGTGAATATCGGGAAGATCACGAGGCTGGTCTGCACGGAGGCGAAACTGCGCAACCCGCTGTCGCAGCGCTCGAGCTCCTGGCAGATCAGGCCGTAGCCAACGGGACCGGCATCCGTGCACCCATAGCCGTCCATGGCCGCGCCGAGCAGGCCCATTTCACCAAGCTTCGGGATGACATCCATCGGGAAGGTGCCGGCCTCGAAGTGGTGCTCGATGTCCGGCATCACTTCCTTGTCCACGAAGGAGCGGACGGTCTGCTTGAGAAGGCGCTCGTCCTCGGTGAGTTCCGAATCGAGCCCGAGGAAGTCCAGTTCTTCGAACGCGGCCATGGGGTGGTGCTCTCTTGCGCTGTGCGTTTAGGATATTGAACAGCCGGGGAGGATACGCGCAGCACCCCGGGACCGCGCAACCGTGAAAAGGTCGGCAATCGGGGGTTCAATCCCCCCCGGGGTCGAGGCGGACGGGCTGGAAGGCAGAATTCCTGGCGGCCTCCCAGCCAATTGCCGGGGCTCGATCCATCAACCCACGCAATGCGACCAGTGTAGCCTTAAGCCCATGCACATCCACCCCTGTGTGAGAACGCGGCAGCGCACCGAGCCGCGGCATCGCCAAGTCGATCATCCGGCGCGCCGCAGCCGTGTTTCCGCGCTGCCAATGGCACAGGGCGACCGCGGCCATGATCATGCCCTTGTAGAAATCCTTCAGCGGGGGCACCTCGACCACCCAGAGGTCCTCGAGGACTTCATGGGCATCGTAGAACCTCTCTCGATTGAACAGGTGTACGAACTCGACGAGCTCGCGCGGGGGTGGGCCGGTGTCACTCATCGCGCCGTCCTCGCAAGGCGCCGGGAGGCGCGAACCTGATCGAGGAGCCGCCCTGCAAGTTCCGAGTGCGCACGAGTCCACTCCGCGCCGTCGTATCGGGAGGCGTAGTAGTCCTCGGTCAGGCGCGTCAGGGGTTCCAACTCCGGATGGATGGAGGCGTAAGTCCTCGCGTACTCGAGCGGTGTCGTGGCCGGTGATCGGGCGAGTTCCTGCTCGCATGCGCGCAGCAGGTCAAGGAATGGCCGTATGGGCGCCCGCGCGGTTCGGTGGAGAACCGACGCCTTCCGGCGCTGGCGAAGCTTGCGCCACTGCGCGTGGGCCGCGGCCAGCAGGAGCACCAGACCCACGGAAATCACGACCGAGATGATCGCGCGCGACGCCTGGAGCTTGAAGCTGCTTCCGCCGATCGAGAGCTTCAGCTCGCGGTCCATGCGGCGAAGCCACCGGAATCCCGAGCGCGCGCCATCGCTCCGGAAGAGCGCGACAAGGAACCGTTGCTGGTCAGCCGCCGTGTAGTCGACGACATACCGGTACCACACAAGCCTCACCCCGTCCATCCAGCGCGTCAGCACGGTGTAGAATGTTTCGGGATTGCGTGCGCTCCCCATCCCCGCGGCGGGCGTCGGGTCGAACATCGTCCATCCGCGGCCGATGATGAAGGCCTCGACCCATGAGTGCGCGTTCTGCTGCCTCACGACGTAGTACCCGCCCCCCGATTCGCTCCACTCGTCGGAGATGTAGCCGTTGACGACGCGCGACGGGATGCCGCGCGCGCGCAGCATCAGGGCCATCGCCGTCGCGAAGTACTCGCAGTGCCCCCGCCGCGCGGTGGTCAGGAACTGCGTCAGATGGTCCTCCTCGTTCGAGAAGTCCGAGGTGTCCAGCGTGTAGTCGAAGGTGCGCTGGAACCTCCCCTCGATCTCCCGGGCGATTAGCATCGGGTCCTGGAATGCGCCGGTCCAGTTGGCGGCGAACTCGCGGACCGTCGCGATGTCCGCCATGTCGGGCAGGCGAGTGAGCAACTCCGCCCGATCCGGGGAGAGGCGCGCGCCGCGAACGGCAGGGAGCGCGGGGCCCCCGTCCTGGGCGAGGAACTTCGGGAGCACGTCCTGTATGAGCCGCCGCGCGGCGTGCGCATAGGACGCGGGCGGGGCGGCTCCCGGCTGCGCGCCTCCCGCGTCCTCCGTCGCCGCGCGCCTCTCGATCATGACGCGGTAACTCAGCACCTGCCCGGGGGGGCGATCGAGGGCTGCCGTCCTGCTGAAGCTGTCCGTCTTGATGCGCATGCGGCGCTCAAAAGTTACCTTTACCGGGACCTCCGGCAGGAACATGTACGTCGTGCCAACCGGCTCGAGCATGACCTGGTACTCGATGCCCCCGTCGATGGACGAGGCGTCCCCGACGAAGGCTTCCTTGGTCTCCCGAAGGGCGGTGGCATCGGCGAGTACCTGGGGTGACTTGTCCCATCGACGCCCGTCCCAGAACTCGAGCGTCGTGCCACGCAGGCGAATGAACTCCGCCGGGCGCGGAAGTGGCGCGCCCGTCACTGGAGCCAGGGGCGTGACTCGCATGGCAATCGCCGGATCCGTCTGGATCGCACCCACTCCGCCGAGTACGACGCTGTCCGAAAAGCCCGTGGACTGGGTGGCGATGGCGCCGCCGGAGAAGCCGCGGAAGAGCGACCCGACCTCCAGACGCGGGATGATCACGAACAGGCCGGAAGCGATCACCAGGATGAATGCCGTCGCCAGCGCAAACATGGACAAGACGGATGGCGTCGCGAACGGCGCCCCGTCCAGACGGGCACGCTCCGCGTCGTCGTCGTCGGTGAGTCTGACCGGATCGGAATGGGTCCGCCGCCGGGGAAGGAACAGCGCCGTCTGCTCGCGTTCCAGCGCCGCGTCGCAGTCCCGGTGCACCGTCAGCGTCACCAGCGCCGCGAGCATCATCGCCACGTACGCCACGATCATCGGTGCGAAACTGAGGCTCGCCGTCGAAACCGACGCCGCCAGAACGATGAAGAAGCCCAGGGTGTGGAGCTGGAGGAAGTCCCTGCTCCGGTTCAGGTTCCAAGCCCTGCTCACCGCCAGGTAGAGGAACAGGTAGATGACCGTGTCGATGCGCGCGTCCGACCTGAACCAGCCCCACGCGGCGAGGCTGATTGCGGCGATGTTCAGGATCCGCCAGACCCAGGGGGCGGACGGCACGAGCCCTGCCGCCCGGGCCGCAGCCCCTGCGAACCCCGCCAGGAACGCGATGGTCACGGCGACGTGCACCGATCCCGTCGTCAGCAGCATCAGGAACGCCCACAGGGTCGTCCCGAACGTCAGCGTGAGAAGGCACTTGCGGAAGCTCACTTCGCGGCACCGACTTCGGGCGCGGTGATTCCGAGGGCCGTGTCCAGCGCCTCGAGCGCCGCAGCGGTTTCGATGCGAAGGCTCGCTTCGCGCCGGGCCTGCGCCCCCATCCACGCGACGGCGATCCGCGTCGCCTCACCCTCTCGGAGGGCCAGGTTCCTCGCCGCCGATTCGGAGTCGGGCACGAGCGCGAGGGATGCCAGGGCCCTGCGGCATCTCAGTTCGTGCCCTGGTCCCGTGTCCGCCGGCACGGTTCCCGACCCGGTCCTGAGCGAGACGGCATGCCCGCGTTCGCACAGCCACTTGATGGCGGAGCCGGCGAGGATGACCGCGCGCTCGAAGTCATCCTGCGTCCCCGCGGCGGGCTCCGCCGGCAGCCGGTTATCCAGGATGACCTCCGCGCGGCGATGCTCCTCGGCCTCGTACTCGCGAACCATCAGCGTGCCGAGCCGGGCGGAAACCTTCCAGTGTATGTCGCGGCGGCTGTCCCCCTGCTGGTGGTCGCGGATGTTGTGGAGCCCGCCCCCCATGCCGCGCTTCGGCAGCTCCCGCTCCCCGAGTTCCGAGGCCGCCTCCTGCATGAGGGCATCCACGTCGATGACCGGAGGCAGCACGAGAATCTCGGCGGGCATGGCCCTGCGCGAGCAGCGCTCGATGAGGCTGAAGGGAAAGCGCGTGCGAAGCTGCATCTCCGAGAAACGGTAAAGGCCGCGCCTTGGGAAGCGGCACCGGTAGGTCCGCTCGACCGATTCCCCTGCGGGGATCGCGGCGAAGAAGGCGGTGCCGACGGCGATGCCGGATTCGTGCAGGTCGGCGGCGCGGATGGAGAAGGACGGCGTGAGCCGCTTGCGCGAAGTGACGGCGATCGTCACGCTGACGGGCGTGTTGGCCTCGGCGATGCGGGGAGCGTCGCGGGCGACCGTGAGGCCCCTGAAGTTGCGGTTTGCGAGCACCGCGGAGAGCACGAGGAACCCGCACATCAGCGCGAACATGACGTAGAGGAGCTGGGCGGCCGTGTTCATCGCCGCAAAGCCCACCATCAGCGTGAACACGATGAATGCGATGCCCTCCAGCGTGGGGCGAATGTACCGCGGCCCAAGCAGGAGCATCCCCAGCGCATCGGCGCCGATGCGGCGCACGGCGTCCGCGAACCCGGCGGCGGACACACGCATCGTCAGTGCGCCAGCAGCTTGCGGTAACGGCTTCTCCGGCCTGCAAACCGGTCCCCGCCAAGCTCCCTCGCGCGGACCTCCTCGTACCGCTCGTAGTTGCCCTCCATCAGGCGGACCTTCCCCTCCCCCTCGAACACGAGGACATGCGTGCAGATGCGGTTCAGGAAGAAGCGGTCGTGGCTGATCACGAGCACGCAACCGCTGAATCCCTGAATCGCGTCCTCCAGCAGGCGCAGCGTGTTCACGTCGAGGTCGTTCGTTGGTTCGTCCAGCATCAGGACATTCGCCCCGGACTTGAGCATCTTGGCGAGGTTGAGCCTGTTGCGTTCGCCGCCGGAAAGCTCACCCGCGAGCTTCTGCTGGTCCCCGCCCTTGAAGCCAAACCGCGACAAGTAGGTTCTGACCGGCACCTTCGTCTTGCCGAGGACGATCTCCTGCAGACCCTCGCCCACCTCGTCCATCAGGCTCTTGTCGCGGCTCAGGTTCTCGCGGTTCTGGTCCACGAAGGCGGCCTTCACGGTGGAGCCCACGACGACATCGCCGGAGTCGGGTTTCTCGCTCCCCGCGATCATCCGGAACAGCGTCGTCTTGCCGGCCCCGTTCGGACCGATGATGCCGACCACCGCGCCGCGTGGAATCGTGAAGGTGACGTCCTTCATCAGCTCGGTCTCGCCGAAGGACTTCGAGACGTTCCTGAACTCGACGACCTGTTCGCCCAGGTGCGGACCGGGCGCGATGTGTATGGCGTTTCCGTCCTCGCGCGACGCTGCCTGCTCGCGCGCGACCAGCTGC
>CAZUCD010000117.1:0-12149 GCA_964618855.1 uncultured Candidatus Sumerlaeota bacterium | reverse complement strand
CTCGAAGGGCGACATCGCGCGCACGAACGCGCAGCAACGGAACTGACGCCGGGCTAGGGCACCTGCGGGAGCCCGAGCGCCGCCGCGCCGCGCCTCAATGCCTTGTCCAGGGTTGCGAGACCAACTTGGTGGCGGCGGGCCAGTTCCAGGTAGGTCGCGTCGTAGACCGTGAGGCCGAACTCGCGCGCGAGCGCGAGGATCTCACGCGAGCGGCCCCATGTGGGGGCATCCTCGACCCGCACGGGCAACTCCCCCACGAGGTCGAGGAATGCGAGCACGTCGCCTGCCGACAGGCGATTTCGGCGGTGCGCCATCAGGAGCGTGTTGCCGACCTCGGAGGGCCATATCGCCGGTGCGAGCGCGTGGCCTCCTGCAAGCTGCTCGCGCGTCCGACGCGACAGGGCCGTGAACTCATCCTCGAAGAACCACGAGGCCGTCATCGAGCAGTCGAGGACGTAGACGGGCCGGGTCACCGCCTGCCCTCGTCGCGCAGCTCGGTGATCGAGACGCCGCCAAGCCGCCGCCCCTTCCTGAGCGCGTCCATCTTGGCGAGGGTCTCGGAAACCTTCGCGGCAGGAGCCGGTATTGGGGAGAGCTCGGCCACGGGCACTCCGCGGCGTGTGATGATGATCCGCTCGCCGGCGGCCACTTCCCGCAACAGTTCGGGCAGCTTCGTCTTCGCTTCGTAGGAACTGACTTCGCGCATGAGTCTTCCTCCAGACCAGTCCATCGACCAGTCTTGACAGCAGTGGGCCGAAGTCAAGCCCGGCGTCGTGATCCCGCAGGCACGGCCGCCCCCTTCGGTCGCGCGCCGCTCCATACTGTGGCCATCTCCCCCTCCCCCATTGCGCCACCAGGTGCCGCGCGGGAACCTCAGCACGTGACGACTGCTTCCTTTGCCGACTTCGCTCTCAGTGATCGCTGCCGCTCCGGACTCGGGGCCATGGGATGGACTGCGCCCACGGAGGTCCAGGCGGCGGGGTTGGCGCCGGCCCTTGCGGGACGCGACCTCCTCGTCTGCGCCCCGACGGGCACGGGAAAGACAGGGCTGTATGCGCTCGCGCTGCTGACCCTGCTCTCGGAGGGGCGGCCGCGCCCCGCGCATCCCCGGGCGCTCGTCGTCGTCCCCACGCGCGAGCTTGCCGTGCAGGTCGCGGAGGTCGTCGCGCGCCTCGGCGGCACGGAGGTGCCCGCCCTATTCGGGGGCGTCGCCTACGGTCCACAGGACCGCGCCCTCGAGCGCCGCCCGGACATTGTCGTCGCAACCCCCGGCCGCCTCCTCGACCACATTGCGCGCAAGGCCCTCGCCCTCACCGACGTCAGGATGCTTGTCCTCGACGAGGCGGACCGGCTCTTCGACGCGGGCTTCCGCGAGGAAGTGCGCGAGGTGCTCGGACACATCCCGGAGCGCCGCCAGACCATCCTGCTCAGCGCCACGCTCCCGGACGACATGCCGCGCATCGCGCGCGCCGTCCTTCGCAACCCCGCCGAGGTCCGCGTCGGCGCCATCGGGCCGCGCGAACGCATCCGCGAGGCGTTCTACTCCGTGGCGGACGACCGCAAGGACGACCTGCTGCTCGCGCTCATACGGGAGCATCCTGCGGAGCAGACGCTGGTGTTCGCGCGCACCCGCCGGAAAACCGCCCGGCTCGTGCAGGCCCTGCAGCGCGCGAAGCTCGCCGCGCTGGAACTCCACGGCGGGCTCACGCAGCCCGAGCGCCTCGCCGCGCTCGACGCGTTCCGCTCGAAGCGGGGCGCGCTGCTGGTCGCAACCGACGTCGCCGCGCGCGGGCTCGACATACCGGAGCTTGCCCTCGTCGTGAACTACGATGTGCCGAACACCCCGGAGGATTACGTCCACCGCAGTGGCCGCACCGGCCGGCTCGAACGCGCGGGCACGGCGCTGACGCTCGTCGCCCCCCGCGACCTGACCCTCGTCGCCGCCATAGAGATGTTCCTGCACCGATCGTTTCCACTCGAACGGCGCGAGGGATTCGCCCCCGGCGACGAGGACGTGTCCCGCCCCAGAACGGCGACCGCGGACTTCTGGCGCAACCTGGAGCGCCCGCACGACATGGACGAACGGCCCCTGCACACCGGCAAGGCCGAGAGCCCCTTCACGCGATCGGGGCACTTGCGCCGGGAGTACCGCGCGCCCTTGGATGACCAGCGCAAGCCGCGCCGGGGCGAGCGCAAGCGCGCCGTCCGCAAGATGAAGAACGCCAAGCTCCCGCACCAGCGCAAGACAGGCCGCAATCCTTCCGGGCCCGCCGGTGGTCTCAATGATGTGGAGAGTTGAGCCGCGCAGTCCAGGCGCCCACCAACGAACCCTAGCCCCCGGCCCCAGACTCCAAACCCAACACGAAGGACCATCCAATGCTCCGCAAGACCGCCCTCCTCGCGATCCTCGCCGCAGCCACCACCATGGGTGGGTGTGCGAAGACGAAGCGGACCAACCCCCAGAACGAATCCATTCAGGGCGTCATGGGGATGGACAGCAAGGAGGTCATCGAGTTCTCCGAGCTTTGCACGCGCGACATGCTCCGCAAGGTGGACAAGTTCCAGAACCCGACGGGCAAGGCCCCCGTGATCGCCTTCTTCGACATTGAAAACAACACGAACCAGCCCATCAACGAGGACATCTTCCTGCGGCGCGTGCGCGCGACGATGCTCCAGACGGCGGACGGTTCCTTCCGCTTCGTGGATGAGGCTGCCTCCGCGAAGATCGACCAGATCCGCGCCCAAAAGCGCTCCGGCGTGCTCTCGCACACCGAGCTCAAGCAGCTCACCGGCGCCGACTTCCTCCTCACGGGCGCACTCGACGCCGTCAGCCAGAGCGAGGGGCGCCGCGCCTCGAACTACGTCCTGATGACCATGCGCCTCACCGACACGGAGAATGGCGAGGTCGTGTGGGAGCTCCCGTACGAGTTCCGCAAGGACCGCGTGCTCTCGCTGTTCTGAGGTCCCGCGCGGTCAGGGACCCGCTGCGCGCCTGAACCTCTGGATGAAGAACCCGTCCGTGCCGTGCAGGTGCGGGAGAAGGACAAGGCGGCCCGGCAAGGGTTCCCCGACGCCTCGGACCTTGTTCCACTCCAGCGCCTTCTTCACGGACTCCGGGACGAAGTCGGAAAACTCCCGCGCGATCAGCTCCACGGCACCCTCGTTCTCCTCGGGTTCCAGGCTGCACGTCGCGTAGACGAGCACGCCACCGGGCTTCACGAGGGGCGCATAGGCCCGGATGCACTCGGCCTGCATGGCGGTCATCTCCGCAAGCCTCGCACCGATCTCCCCCCGCCAGGCCATGTCCGGGTTGCGGCGCAGGGTGCCCAGCCCGAGGCACGGCGCGTCGATCAGCACGGCGTCGTAGGGGCCGCGCTCCGCGGCCTGTCCCGGCTCCAGGATCCGCACGTTCTGGGCGCCGGATCTGCGCACGCGCCGCCTCAGACTCTCGAGGCTCGCCACGCGCGTGTCGTGCGCGAACACCTCGCCCTTGTTCTTCATCAGCGCCGCGAGGTGCAGCGTCTTTCCCCCGGAGCCCGCGCACGCATCCAGCACGCGCCACGATGGCTTCGGGTCCAGCGCGATCGAGACAAGCTGGCTCCCCTCGTCCTGGAACTCGAACCAACCATCGTGGAACGGGGTCCGCGAGAGGTCCACGCGCGAGCGCAGACGCAGCGCGTCCGTCGCGAGCGCCCCCGGCTCCGACTCGAAACCCGACGCGAGCAGGCGCTCGGCGAGCTTCTCGCGCGATGCGAGGATCGTGTTCACCCTCGCCATGACGGGTGCCGCCTCCGCCAGCGACCTTGCAAGCGCATCAGCCTGCGGCATCCCCATCCTTTGGCGCCACCGTGCGAGGAGCGCGACGGGAACCGACAGCCTCGCCGCGTCCAGCCAACCCGCCGGCGCCGCCGAAAGCTCCCGGTCCCCCAGCATGCGCGCCAGATCCTCGCCGACGTCGGGTCCCTCCGCCGGAAGGCGGGACAGGGCCGTCTCGGCGTTCAGTGCAGCGCCCTCGCACAGGGCGAATGCGAGCGCCAGGCGCGCCTCGAAGTCCGAGTCCGGCAGGCCTTCCGGGCGCGGATCGAGCGCCCCGGCGGCTATCGCCTCCGCGACGGGCCCCGGCGTCCCCCCCGTTGCGGCCCAGCGGGTCAGCAGTCCCATGCGCCGCCGCAGCAGGTGAAGGAGCCCCTCTGCCATGGCCCCGCGCGCATCGGCGGGGATGCCCAGCTTTGCGAGGGCCGGCGCTGAATCCGAGACCAGAATGTCCGGCGGCGCGCCGAGGCGCACCACCTCGGCGTACAGGTTGATCAATGCCTCGCGCGCCCGGGATTCGTCCCGGGTCGGGCCGCTGGGCACAATGCCCTGCCAGGGAGTGAAGGGGCGTTCCGCGGCGCGGTGGCGCGGGGAACCTGCGGGGTCTCTGCGGGGCGGCATGCGCCCTTGTCGCCCGCCGTGTGCCGCAGCCTCAAGATGCAAGTGGCGCCCCGGGGACGGGGCGCCACACGGAAACCAGGTGTCGGCAAGCCCCTCAGGAGGCAGGCTTCCTCACATACTGCGGCTCATCCACCCGGACTTGCATCGTGTTGCCGAACTCCGTGACGACGCCGCCAATCTCGACCGTCTGGCCCACTTCGAACCGAACCGAGGGGTCTATCTTCTCCCCAGTTTCCTTCCAAAAGATGAAGATCACGCTCCCCGTCTCATCCGTCAAGGTGCCGCGGTTGGGAAGGGAACCGCCGGCGGAGGGTTCGTAGGCGCTGACGGTGCCCTTGATGATGACCTTCCGCCCGACGGTCTGTCGTGTGATCGTCTGGATGGTGACGGGAATGTAAGCATCCGTGTTCGCGCCACCGAACTTCGAGGACATGGCGCGGGAGCCTGCCTGGACGCGCACGAAGGCCGGCCTCGTAACGACGAGCTGGCGCTGGCCCTTGTACTCCGATATCTCCACAAACAACTCGAGAGTCACGCCCGGCTTGAACGCGTCGGCGCCCTGGATCTGCGTGTAGACATCCTGGAAGATCACGACCTTCCCCGCGCCGGAGGCGTCCGAGACGTGATAGTTCCATGGCGCGCGGGAGCCCGGGCGGGGTGGCTGGACTGCGTCCACCTTTGCGCGCACGTAGACGTACTGCCCGAGGGGCGCGGCGAGCGCCTCGGTGATCGTGATCCAAGGCAGGGTGTCCGCCGTGTTCGCGGGGGCCTGCGCCGCGGGTGTCGGGGTGGCTTGCGTTCCCGGCGGCTGGTACCCCGGGGGAGCCTGCCCGGGGCCGGGCCCCTGTGCGCGCGCGACCGTCCCGAGGAGGGACAGGGCGAGGACTGCGGCAAGTGTGACTTTCGCGACTCTCATGGCTTGTTACTCCAATGGTCCATTTCAGTCTTATGCACAGCTTCCGCACACGCAGTACCAACCGGCAATCGATTTTGCATGGTCATCGGTTCGCGTGGACAGGTTCCAGTGTTTTCTGTTGCGTTGGCGTCCGTCCGTCACGCGCCTATCCTCGTGCCCGAAGGATTGACGAGACTTGGCTTCCGGGTCGGTTCCCCGGGAGCAGGACAGAAAGCGGTCGGCACGCGGCGCGCCCGCCTCCCCATCCCGATTCCAGGATGACCCATGCCTTCCCTCGAAGCTGGCAAGCCCATCGAGCAGATCGACGCCACCCCGCGCGAGTGCATCGCGGAAGCCCCGTGGGGCGAACTGTGGCGGGCTGACCATGGCAAACATGGACGCGTACTCCTGGCGGCCTACTCGGGTGTCCGGGGCGAGACCCACTTCGAACGCATCCTGCCCCGGCTTACTCAATGGAACCGACGGGCCGATGTGTTCGCGGGTTTGCTGCATGTCCTCGAAACGCACCGCAACCTCGCCATTCCGTGTCTCATCCTGCGCGATCCCGGTGGGCCGACCCTTGCTGAAAAGGTGGCCCAGGGCCCACTAGGTCCCGCCGACGCATCGAAGGTCGGGGCAGACATCGCCAACGCACTCCACGGCATCTCGAACGAGGGAGTCTGCCCGTTCGGCCTTTCCCCGGACAACATCATCGCACGCAGCGACTACGGCTGGATGCTCGCTCCCTTCACCCTGCTGGACGGTTCCGCCCCCGGCAATACTTCCGGAGGCGCGTGGTGCCCGCCTGGGGTGGCCGACTCGAGGATGCCGGAGTTGATGAACCCTGACGTGTTCGCGCTCTCCCTGATCATCGCGGGTGCGATGACCGGAAACCTCCGCGAGCCGATGCCCCCGGAGCGGATCCGCACCGCCGTCCCGCACAAGCGTCTCTCGCTCGTGTTGTCGAACGGGGTCGCGGCGCGCTCGGGCAACTACCCTGACGCGAAGGTCACGGCTGCCGCGCTGGAACGCTACCGCAAGGGCGAGCTTCAGGAGGACCTGCGCGAGGCCGAGGAGGCCGTGCGCCGCGCCTCGCGCCCCCCCTGGCAGCAGAAGCTGTTCGAGAACCGCGGGCCTGCGATGCTCGCGGCGAAGGCCCTCGCCCTCGCCCTCGTCGTCTTCCTCGCCGTGTTCGGCACCTACCGGGCCGTCACTGGCGGGGACCCGGCGGGCTCGCCGCGCGGGCTCACGCGCGTCTACTTCGAGGCCCTCATCGCCCGCGATGGCGACGCCGCGGCCAAGTTCACCGAGGGCGAGGCCACGCTCCAGACATTCCGACTTCTCGAGGACATCAAGCGCATGGAGGACAAGGCGCTGGCGAGCCGCTTCGCCACCGTCAACGCTCCGCGCATGGGGGACCCCCGCTCGGGGAAGGTCCAGGCGAAGACCCAGCTCGTGGGCCAGGCCGGCGATCCCTTCATCGAGGTCGAGTTCGTCCTGGAACGGAAGCCCGACGACAAGTGGAAGGTCGTCGGCCTGCTGTACGAATCGCTCCGCAAGGAGGGTGCGGAGTAGGCGGCTCCCTCCCGGCCCTCTCTCCACGAAACGAAGCGGGCCGCGGACTCATCGTCCGCGGCCCGCGTTCCATCCGACCGTTCAGGGGGTCAGAGGTCCTTGTCCGAGTAGTCGCCGAGCTCGTCCCCCGGAGGCGGGGGAGCGTCGGGCAGTTCCTCCGGGTCCGCGTGGAAGACGCCGCTGCGCTCGAATTGTTCGAGCGCCTCGTCCCCCGGCGCGGCATCGGCAAACCCGCCGCCGAAGCTCTTCGAGGCAAGGCGTTCGGCGAGCGACTCCGCGCTGCGCATGACGTCGCCGATCTCCCCCGCGTCCGTGTTCGCCTCGGTCGCCATCTCGCGCAGTCCCTCGAGGTACTCCTTGGCGCCCTCGACGATCTGCTCGGCGAGCTCGTGGTTGTCGCCCGTGAAGTTGTAGAGGTCGCGCGGCTCGAGCTGGGAGAGCTTCTCGACGGAGTTGAACTCGCCGCTGCGCGCGATGGCCTCCCGCGCGATGTTCGTGAGTCCCTCCACCTGGCCGAGGAAGTCCTCCAGGTACTTGAGCGTGATCTCGCTCATCGCGGCCGTGGTGCCCTCGTCCTCCTGGGCGCGGACGTCGATCTTCCAGCCGGTCAGGCGCGCGGCGAGCTTCGCGTTCTGCCCGCGCTTGCCGATCGCCTTGGAGAGCGAGTCGCGCTCCACCGTCACCTCGGCGCGCTTCTCGATCTCGTTCAGCCGGATGTGGACGATCTTCGCCGGGTTGAGCGCCGAGCGGATGAACGACTCGGGCATGATCGAATAGGGGACGATGTCCACCTTTTCGTTGTCCAGTTCGCGCACGATGAGCTGCACGCGCGAGCCCTTCATGCCGACGCAGGCGCCGACGGGATCGACGTCGGAGTTCATCGAGTTCACCGCGATCTTTGTGCGCATCCCCGGCTCGCGCGCGATCTCCACGATGCGCACCGTGCCGTCGCTGATCTCGGGCACCTCCATCGCGAAGAGCTGGCGGACGAGTTCCGAGCGCGTGCGCGACAGGATCACCTGCGGCCCCTTCGGCGTGCGGCGCACGTCGATCACCAGGCAACGCAGCCGGTCACCGCTGCGGTATCGCACCCCCATCGGGATCTCCTGCCCGGGGAGCAGCGCCTCCGTCTTGCCCAGCCCGATGATCGCGTCGCGCCGCTCGTAGCGCTGCACGATCCCAGTCAGCACCTGCCCGATCTTGTCCTTGTAGTCCGTGTAGACACGCATGCGTTCCGCGTCCCGCAGGCGCTGCAGGATGCCCTGGCGCACGGACTGCGCCGCGATGCGCCCGAACTCCTCCGGCGAGATCTCCACCTCGATCTCCCCGCCCAGCATGTTGCTCGGGTTCTTTGCCTTGGCCGAGAGGATGTCGATCTCCTTGCGCGGATCGTTCACGGTCACGACGATCTTCTTCTTCACGAAGATGCGCATGTCGCCGGTGTCGATGTCCAGGTCCGGGCGCGGGTCGGTGAACACCGTCGCGCGGCGCGACGCCGCGGACAGGATCGCCGCCTCGATCGCGTTCTTGATCAGGACCGGCTCCAGTTCCTTCTCCTTCGAGATTTGCTTGATCAACGCCTTGACGTTGAGCGGCTTGATTTCTTCGACCTTCTTGGTGCGTGCCATGGGGGGAGTCCTTCTTGGCGTGACTGGACGCGATGTGCGGGAAACAAAATGGGCCGCCCGGTCGGGCGGCCCATCGAATCAGCGCATTCAGGCTTCGCGCCCTCCCCCCTGCGCGCAAGCCCAATCAAAAAACAGGGACAGGAACTATTTTTCTGCGCGCACGCTGACTTCCTTGGGCGATTCACCGCAAGGAACGCAAAGTGGAGCCGAGTGTCTGGGCGTCACGGGGGGCGCGGGGACGCGGGGTGAAGATTGTGCGGCGGAGCGAGCCGTCTCACCGTCAACGGCGGCACGGTGAAGCTCTTTTACTCCGGTGCCGACCCGACGCTCTCCGGCGTGACCATCGAGGCCGGGCGCCTCTTCAAGGGCGGCGCCGCGGGTGCCGGGCCGGGTTGGACGATGTACCCGTAGTGAAGTCGAAAGGTGGAAAGGTCGAAAAGTCGAAAGTAAAAAGTCGAAAGTGAATGGGCGGGGTGAGGTTGGTGCGGAGGCGGAGGTTTCGGCTTTCAACCGGGGGCGGGTTCGGGGACCTTTCCGGCGCCGATGAGTTCCGCGGAAACCGCCCACACGACTGAAAACGTCCTGCGATGCTCCGTCGCCGTCCTTGGCGCGGGAGTGTGCGGACTGGCGGCGGCGTGGCACCTGCTCGAACGCGATCAACACCGTCAGGTCATCCTGATCGAGTCGGAATCGCACCCGGGCGGACTTGCGCGCTCGCTAACGCTTGATGGGCACGCCGCGGACCTCGGCCCCCACCGCATCTATACCGAGCTCGAGGACGTCCAACGGTTCCTTTCGGACATCGCGGGGGATGAGCTGTACGAAGTGCGCCGGCGGAGCCGCATGTGGCTGCGCGGGCGCTGGATCGAGTACCCTCCCAAGCCGTGGCAGGCTGCGGCTGCGCTCGGGCTGGGGCGGACCGCCCTCGCTGGCATGAGCTTCCTCGCCGCGAAAGGGGGCGCCATCCTGGCGCCGCCGGACGCGGCCGAGGTCAACTTCGAGTCCGTGATGAAGGGCGCCTTCGGCCCGCGGCTGTATGACCTGCTCGTCGGACCCTATGCGGAGAAGGTGTGGAAGACGCCCGGAACGCAGCTCCACGGGGACATCGCACGCGTTCGCGTCTCCGCGGGTGGCCTCGACCGCATGGTCAGGAGGCTGCTCAACCCAAACTCCTCCGGGCCTCAGACGGCGTTGCAGAAGTTCCACTACATCCCCGGCGGTGTGGAGCAGCTTGTCCGCAAGCTCGCAGGGGGCGTCCGCCAGCGCGGCGGACGGCTCCTTTCGAAGACCCGCGTGCGCGGGCTGCGCAGGCTCCCGGATGGCAGGATGCGCGTCGAGGCGGCAGACCCCTACGGCGAAGCCGTCACCATCGAGGCCGAACACGTCATCTCGACGATTCAGCTCCCGGAACTCCTCCGCATGATGCTCGCCACGGAGTACGCCGAGCGTATCGAGTCCCGCGCCGACGAGATGCGCTACATCGCGAACTTCCTGGTCTGCGTCTCGCTCGCGCAGGAACGCGTCGGCGACGCCCAGTGGCTCTACTTCCCCGGACCCGACACGATCATGAACCGCGGCTATGAACCCGGCAACTTTGATCGGGAGATGCGCGGCAAGTCGGGGGGCACCATGCTCGTGTGCGAGGTCACGACGCACGACCGCGACCCTCTGCGCGACTGGGCGGATGCCGACCTGGTGGAGGCCGTCATGCAGGGGCTCGGGCGCGTCGGCCTCGCCCGGCGCGAGGCGCTGAAGTCCTCGCTCGTGCACCGCATTCCCGCGACGTATCCACTCTACGACCTGCACTACCGCGGGCGGCTGGAAACCGTGGTGGACTGGCTGCGCGGGTTCCCCCGGCTGGTTTCAACCGGTCGCCAGGGCCTCTTCCTGCACAATAACATGGACCACTCGATCCACATGGGCTTCGACGCGGCGCGGTGCATCCTGGGCGCTCCGGATGCACCCGCGCACGAGCACTATGCCGGCATCGGGCGTTTCCTTTCCTTCCGCATCGTGGACTGAGTCCCGCGCGGGACTCACGGCATCTCCGATTCGAGCTCCTCGATGATGCCCCCGACCTTCGGGTCGCCGGGGAGCATGCGCCGATATGCCTCGATCGCCGCACGCCGCGCGAGCTCCCGCGTCCCCGCGTCCTTCTCGATCCCCTCCGTGCGGTACGTTCGGTGCGCGATGGTTGCGAGCGAATCCGCAAGGTTCGCGTTCCCGGGATCCAGCCGCACGGCCTCGATGGCGGCGTCCACGGCAACGCGCGACTGCCCAAGGCTGTCGGCGTAGTAGGCCAGCGCCACGCGCAGGTCGTTCGCCTCGGCCCCGAAGCGCGGCAGCTCGCGCGAGAGCAGCGCAACGGCGCCGTCGGCGTCCCCGTCCATCCACAGGAAACCCGACTTCGCGCGCACGAAGTCGAGCGAACTCCCATCCCGCCGGGTCCAGAGTTCCATGACTTTCGCAAACCGCCCGGCGTCCCCACCGGCGCGCGCGACCGAGAGCATCGCGGAGGCGGCCCGCGGGTTGGCGACGGCGGCGGGGATTCGTTCGTCGACCTCCGCGAGGAGTCCCCGACGCTCCGGGCCATCGGGCATCGCGAGCGCCTCCCGCAGCGCGACCGCGACCACCTCGTGCAGCCGCGGATTGCGCTGCATCACCCGCGCCAGCCGATGCGCGCGCACCTCGTTGGGGACCTCCGCGGGGACGTCGCGGCGGCGGTAGAGGACGTTCCACACCTTCGGGATCTTCAGGCTCCGCCAGACGGAATCGTAGTCGCGTTCACGAACCGCGTCACGATGGATCGACGCCGAAATCTCCGGATAGGGATACCCGCTTCCCTTCTCGTTGCCGTCGGGATAGTTGAGGAAAATCAGCAGGTACTCGGGGCGCGCCTCGTCGAGGATGTAGCGTGTGTTGCGCGCAATGTGGGCTTCGAACTCCAGCTGCATGGCGGCGTGCCTGAGGACGCGCAGGCGTGCTGCATCGGGAGTCGCCCCCTCGGCCCCGATCAACTCGCGCAGGATGGCGTCCGCGGGCTTCAGGGCGCCGCGTTCCGACGGCGCGTGCGCGAGCTTCCGGTCGCACAGCCCGCATGCGTCGTACAGCGACAGGTGCTCCGCGAACCACAGCGGCTGACCGATGTCGCTCATGAAGATCGACGCGCCGTCGCGCGTGTTCAGGAGCAGGTGGCGCGAGACCTCCGCGAGCGGTTCGGAGAATCCCCGCCCGTAGGCGCGCAGGACGCCGGATGGGCGCCACCAGCCCGCCTCGCGCGGGATGTCGATCGGGTCCCTCCCGAAGATGTAGACGTAGCCGACGCGCGCCTGCTCGGCGGCGATGCCGAGCGCCGCCGCGCAGGCCACGCCGCGGGCGAGCCGTTTCGCCATCGGGGCGCGAAGCCACGCGCGTTCGGCCATCCCCAGCGCAACCGGCCCCGCGACGGCCAGGAAGGGGATCGTCTGCTGGAAGAACCGGTAGTTCGGCATCCAGTCGCCGTCCACATGGTCCAAGAAGTACGCAAGCACGCCAACCGGAGCGACAAGCAGCCAGACCCCGCGCGCCCTCGGCCAAACCAGCAGCACCACAAGGGACGCCAGGCACCAGTTCATCCA
>CAZUCD010000116.1:0-12270 GCA_964618855.1 uncultured Candidatus Sumerlaeota bacterium | reverse complement strand
GTAGGACAGGAGCCTGCCGTAGCGGTCGCGCTTCTCCTGTTCGGACTCCCCCTCCAGCCGGACCTGCATTCCCTCGACGCGGCTCTTGAGGAAGGCGGACGCCTCGCGGCCGAGGGGGGTGTTTTTCGACTTGTCGGGGTGGACACTCTCCGGGGCGTCCACGCAGAGTAGCCGCACGCGTTCCTCGCGCGTGCCGACATGGACCAGGAGCGTATCGCCATCCACGACCCTCTCGACCCGCGCGACAATGTACTCGCCCGGCGCCGGTGGCTGGAGGGCTCGAGCGCCCGCATCCTCCGCTGCATTCGCTGCCGTGGAGATGATCCTGCCGCCCGTGTTGAGTGCGCCGTCGATGTGCCGCGCGGCGACGGGCTCGCGCATGTAGGCGACACCCGTCCCGCCAAGGAAGAGGAGCACTCCGAAGAGAACGCCAAGGAGGCGGGCTCCCTTGCGGGCGCCCCGGCGCGGGGAGTGGGTGGCTGGCCTTCGGGCTGCGGCGGCGCGTCTCGGCATGGGGCCTCCGGACGGAATGCGTGGAGTGCTTCTCGCGGTCTGCTCAGCGGGTCCGAACAACGTCAATCGGAGAAGCCATTTGGGATCCGTGCCACCCATGGTTCCCGGGGCGGTCCCGGAGTTCCATGACGCGCACGCGCTTCGTCGCCCGATCCCCGCGCGGATGGCTCCCTGGCGGGCTGTCGCTTGGTCGGCCGTCCTCGACCGTGGTCCTGCGCGGTGAAGGTGTCGGCGCCGACCTGTCCGCCGTGTTCGGCGAGATCGCGCGGCACCTTCGCCCCATTGGCCGCCCCACCACGGTGGCGCCCGTGTTCCCGGTCGCGACTCTGGTCCTGACATACGAGTTCGGTCGCCATCTTGGTTTCGGGGGCGGCCAGTTCCACCCACCCACGGCCCCAGACGAGTGGACGCTCCATGCAGCCATCCACACGGAGGCAGACCCCGCGACCGACGCGTCGGCCTGCACGGATGGGCCCAACCTGGACCTCCGCGAGCGCATGCAGTTCGCGGAGTACGCGCGCCGCGTCGAGTCGATCAAGGAGGGCATACGCGCGGGGGCGCTCTATCAGGCCAACCTGGCCGTGCCGTTTGGTTGGTCCGGGCATGTCTCGGCGGAGGCGCTGTTCGAGCGGGGGCTGGCCCTTGGCGGGGCGGATTTTGCGGCCCTGGTTCCTGTCCCAGGAGGGACGGTGGTGTGCTTCTCCCCGGAGCTGTTCCTCCGCGTGCGCGGCAGAAGCATCGAGACCCGGCCGATCAAGGGCACGCGCGCCCTTCCGCCGGGGGACGCAGGCGCCGCCGCCATCGCCGAGTTGCTGGCGTCGGAGAAGGAACGGGCGGAGCACACGATGATCGTGGACCTCGAGCGCAACGACCTCGGTCGCCTCTGCGAACCCGGTTCCGTGCATGTCGACCCCTGCATGGAGGCCGTGCGGCATCCGACCGTGGTGCACCTTGAGTCCACCGTGCGCGGCGTGCTGCGGGAGGATGCCGGGGTGGAGGACGTTCTGCGGGCCACGTTTCCGGGGGGGAGCATCTCCGGGGCGCCCAAGCGCGCAGCGCTCGAGTGGATCCGACGCCTCGAGGATGGGCCGCGCGGAGTGTTCTGCGGCGCGCTGGGGTGGATGGACTCCGCGGGGAACCTGGAGCTCGCGCTGCCCATCAGGACAGCCGTGGTGGGCCCGGGGGGCGGGGTCTTCCACGCCGGAGGCGGGATCACGATCGACAGCGAACCCGCCGCGGAATGGTCCGAAGTCATGGCAAAGGCAGCCTTTTTCCGTCGCGTTCTGGGGGGTGCTCCCATACATTGAATGCGTGCCGCCCGAAAGGCGCCGCCATTTCCACAACCAGCAGGGAGACACCAGTTGACCGAAGCTTTTGCCGAAGAGCGCGACAGGCCATTGCGGGCAGTCCTGGTGGGGGTGTGGCGAAAGGGTGAGACCCGGCGGGACGCGGAGGAACACCTCGAGGAACTCTCCGAGCTCGTCCGCACCTACGGGGTGCCCGTCGCCGACTCCATCGTGGCGAGCGCCCAGATGCCGAACCCAGCCTTCCTGATCGGGTCGGGAAAGGTGGAGGAGATCAAGCAGCTCGCCGAGGGCCATGACGCCGACGTGATCGTGGTGGACGACGACCTTTCGGGGCGCCAGCAGCAGAATTGGGAGAAGGAAACGGGCAAGGCGGTGATCGACCGTCAGGAGGTGATCCTGGGGATCTTTGCAGACCGTGCGCAGACGCGCGAGGCAAAGCTCCAGGTGCAGCTCGCGCGGGCCGAGTACTCGCTCCCCCGCCTGCGGCGCGCGTGGACGCACCTCGAACGCCAGCGCGGCGGCGGCGCCTTCAAGGGCGGCTCGGGCGAGGCACAGCTCGAAACCGACCGCCGTCTGCTCCTGCGGCAAATCACGAAGCTCAAGGAAGAGATCGAGCACGTGCGGCGAGTGCGATCGACCCAGCGCAAGTCGCGCGAGATCAAACCCGTCCCCACGGTCGCCATCGTGGGCTACACAAACGCCGGCAAGTCGTCGCTGCTCAACGCACTCACCGGTGCAACCGTGCTCGCCGAGGACAAGCTGTTCGCGACCCTCGACCCGACCACGCGGCGTTTTCGCCTCCCGGGCGGGGAGGAAATCCTGATGACGGACACGGTGGGGTTCATCCGCAAGTTGCCGCACGGCCTGGTCGAAGCATTCCGGGCCACCCTGGAGGAGGCGGAAATGGGATCGATGCTCATGCACGTCGTCGATGCCTCCGCCCCAAACGCGGAAGCCAACCTGACGGCCGCGGAGAAGGTACTGGAGGAACTCGGTGCGCACGGCAAGCCCACCATCCTCGTCCTGAACAAGATCGACCTTGTGGAGGACCGCGCCGCGCTCCTGCGCCTGCGTGAACGGTACGACCACGTTGCGCTGACGAGCACGCGCACGCGCGAGGGCTTCGACACGCTCGTGTCGCTGATCGAGCGCGTCATTCCGGGGGACATGGAGCCAATGGCGCTGCGCCTGCCCGCGGGTCGCGGGGACCTGCTCGCCCTGCTGCACCGCGAGGCACGGATCCGACACGAGGAGTACGAGGGGGACGTGGCGCTGATCGAGGCGTCGGTGCCCGGGCGCCTCAGGCACCGCTTCGCGGAGTTCGAGGACGCGGGGGCGCGGCCCGAGGCGTGAATGCCGCCCTGCTCAGCCTGAATGTGCTCCTCTTCGCCCTGTGGGTCTGGGCGATGGTGGACTGCGCGCGCTCGCTGAGGAACTATTGGTGGTTGCTCGTGGCCGTGACGGCTCCGGTGTTCCTGTATGCGGGGGCGCTTGCGTACTTGGCGAACTTCAAGCTGCTGCCGGCGCTCGGGAAGCGGCCCATCGACGAGTTGGTGGCCGCGAGGCGCCGACTGGCACGGCTCTCCGAGGTCGCGGCGGAGCGCGGACTCATCGGCGACTGGCTCGCACTCGCTGCATCGCACTTCGAGGAGGGACGGTGGGAGGATTGCCTGCGCGCACTGCGCCCGGCGCTGGACCGTGAGCCCGACAACCTCGACGCTCACCTGCGCGCGGGAACGTGCCTGCTTCGCATGGGCAAAATCGCCCCTGCGGTGGACCACCTCGACTATGTGTGCACGGAGTCCCCCCTGTTCGCGAAGGGCGAAGCGGCGACGCGTCTTGGCGAGGCGCTCGCCTCGCAGGGGGACGCGCAGGGGGCGGAGCGCTGGTTCCGCGTGGTGCTCGAGCGCGTTCCCCTCGCGGAGCCATCGGTCCGCCTCGCGGAGTTGCTTCTGTCCCGAGGCGATGCCGAAGGGGCGCGGGCGGTTCTCGCCCGGGCGATCGATGCGGCGGCGCACTGGTCCCCCGGCGAGTTCCGCGCGCAGGGTCCCTGGCCGGCGCGGTTGCGCCAACTGGCGCGCGCGCAGGGGATCGGCTCGTGAACCCCATCCACGTCGATGAGGCGCGCCGCGATGCACAGTTGGTCGAGCGTCGCCTGAAGTACTTCGTCTGGGTCTTTGCCGTCCTGTTTGCCGCGAATGTCATCGCGAGCGACCGCCTCGCGCGGGACATCTTCCGCGAGTCCTCGGTTCTCGCCCTCGCACGCGGCGCTGCGCCGCAGGGGACGACCGACAACGCGCATGAGAGGATCGGCGGCAAGGGGACCGCCCTGATGGTGCTCAACCTGCCGGCGGTGGTTAATGTCGGACTCGCCGTCCGGAGCCAGCCCCCGGCCCTCGGCATCGGGTACTACCCGACCGTGATCCTGGGGGCGACCTACGTGCCGTTCGCCCTCGTGACGCTCCTTTTCTTCCTCGTCCACGCCCCGCACCGCACGGCGGGATTGCCGGGCCTGGACCTGAAGGGCTGAGGCCCAATTGCCACCACGGATGGATGACATGGCCGACACTGGCACGGAACCCTCGCAGGAAATGACGGTGATGGGTGTCCGCGTGGCCGCCCACTATGGGGACCCGGAGGCGGAGTATCGCGCGATGCGCTCGGCGTGCGCGCTCGTGGACCTTTCGTGGATGAGCACGGTCCGCGCATCGGGCGCGGACCACCGCGAGTATCTGAACCGCCGCCTGAGCCAGAAGGTGGACGACATGGACGACGGCGCAGTCCTTCGCGCGACACTACTCGGCGCGGAGGGCCGAATGCAGGCCGACTTGGAGCTTCTAGCCGACGGTGCGACGACGCTCCTCCTTTCGACCCCGGCATCCGCCGGGCCCGCGCTCGCGGCACTCCTCGACCGCTATGTCTTCACGGAGGACGCGCGGTTCGCCGACGAGGGGGGTCTCCACGGAGTGTTCGCGCTCGTGGGTCCGCAGTCGGAATCACGGCTGGCAGGCCTCGGCATCCGAGCCCCGGGACCCCGCGCCCTGGCGACCGGTTCCATCGCAGGTGAGCGCGTTCTGGTATGGCGGTCGGAGATCGCCGCCGGAGCGACTGCGGTTCTGGGGCCGGGGACGGATGCGTTCAGGGATGCACTCGGAGGAGCGGCCGGCGCCCGTGCAGGCTTCCTGGCGTTCGACACGGTTCGCATCGAGTCGGGCACGCCATGGTGGGGATTTGACCTCGACGAGACGACCATTCCTCTGGATGCGAACCTCTCGAGCGCCATCCACTTCGACAAGGGGTGCTATCCCGGGCAGGAGACCATCGCGAAGATCACGAACCTGGGCCATCCAGCGAGGCAGTTGCGCGGGGTTGTCCTTGATTCGGAGGACCCGCCCCCACCGCGCACGGCGCTCACGGTTGATGGACAAGGTGCAGGGACACTCACGAGTTGCACTTGGTCGCCAAGGCTCGGCAAGTGCATCGGCCTGGCGATGATGAAGTGGGCGCACCGGGCCCCGGGAACACGCATCCTGGCCGGGCAGGCTGGCGGCGTCGTGGTGGAACTTCCCTTCCCGTGACCGACCTCGACCCCGTCGCCCTGAAGCTGATCCACAGCACGCAGAGTGCGATCCCGTTCGACCTGCCGTTTTGGGAACGACTGGCATCAGGCCTGTTCGCGACTCCGGAGAAGCTGGGCGGACTCGTGCAGGACCTCGTGGGCTCGGGCGTCCTCCTTGGCTGGCAGGGGGAGTTGAATCCGGACCTCGTCGAGGCACGGGAGGCGCTGGGTGATGGCCTGACATCACCGGGGATTCACGTTCGCTGGTCGGTGCTGTGCGGAAAGTCCCCCTTGGCGAGCACGATGGCGCTCGGGGATGTGGGGCCTCCGGGGTGGGCATCGAAGAGGTGCCGGAAGTGCTGGGGGCGACTGCGCCCCGAGATGGCCGAAGGCCTGGACCTGCTCGCGGCGGACTCGGACCGGACGACGCGGGCGGGGATGGGGGATCGGCCGCGTCTGGAGTTCGCATTCCCGCTGGATGCCCGGCTCGCGCAGGCGTTGCTGGAGGTGCGCGCGCCTGCCATTGCGGTGTCGCCATGGGTGGGGTTGGGGGAGTCGCTCGGAGCGCCGGCGGAGGCGGTCGTGGCAGCCGCCAAGCGGCTTGTGGTGTCGCGGGTGCTTCGGCGGGTCCGCTTCCGCTACTCGGCTCGGGCGCTTGGATTCGCGGGTTGCGCGCTTGCGGCGTGGGCCGTGAAATCGCCGGGGGACTTGGACGGCGCCGCGGAGGGGCTTGCGGGGCTGTCCGGCGTGGCTGATGTCTTCACAAGGGAAGCGGACGTCAAAACCGGGGCCAACCTGACGTGTCTGTTCCTGGGGCGCGCGAAGGGAACCGGGGCGGACGCAGCGCGCCGAGTCGGCGAACAGTGGGGACTGGCACCCGCCTTCGTGGAAGAGATCGACATGGCATGAGCAGGGACCCGGACAAGGAAGCGACGCAGGAAATCGCGGCCGCTCCACCGCCGAAGGGCCGGTGGAGGCGCGGGCGCCTGCTGAAGCGCGTGGCCACCGTCGCGCTGCCGGTTCTGCTGATCCTCATCGGGACAGTGGCCATCGTGGTGCAGTCGGATTGGTTCTGGCGCGGCACCGTGCTGGAGCGCGCCCTGGGTCCCGACTACGCCGACCATCTTTCGATACGCACGATCCGCCCCGCCCTGTTCCCGCCGACGCTGGAGCTGGAGGGCATCTCCCTCAAGGATGCGATTCCCGACGTCCCCGGCGCACCGCCCGTCCTTTCCGCCGACAGGGTCCTCGTCTCGCTGAGCTGGAAGTCCCGGCCATCCCGGATCGTCATCAAGCGGCTGGAAACCGACGGCCTGACCATCGCGGTCCGCAAGGACGCGCAGGACCGCAACAGCTTTGCGGACAGTCTGGCCGCCCTGCTTGCAAGCAAGCCCATCGACGCGTCCGCAGCGCCGGAGATGGACGGGCTCCCCGGACTGTACATCGAGGAGTCGGCCCTCAACGGCGTCCACTTCAGATTCCGTCACGACGGCATCGTGGGAGGGCTCGTCTTCACCTACCGCAGCCTCGAGCCGATCGTGCTCTCCTCCCCCGATTCGCCGGACGCCACCGTGGACGCGCCGCCCGCGGAGATCGGACGCGTGGACAAGCTGCTCCGCGTCCAGACGCGCGGCACGATGACGCTGCGGGGCATGGGGGTGGACTTCACGCACGAGGCGCGCGGTTCGCTCGACATCCGGGAGCTGCGCAACTTTCCCGGCAATGACATGGCTGCCGCGTTGGAACTGTTCGATGGCGCGGATGTGCTGCTGACCGCGAGCGCGGACATGCCCCTGCGGCGCGCCGTGACCCGGCCCAAGGGCATTCCCTTCGAGAAGATGCGGCTCCGCATCCCTGCTGCGGACTCCCCAAACGCCGTCGAAATCCGGGACTTCTACTTCGACCCGATTGCGGGTCGCATGGAGGGACTGATTTCCGCGGACGCCCGCCCACGCGAGCTCGCTGACGTGATCACGCGGCTCGTGGTGCCGGAGAAGCGCGCCGCGTTCCTCGAACGCGTGGATGCGTTCGCCGCGAGCACCCGCCTGTTGCGCGACCGCTCGCGCATCTTCGTCGAATGGCGCATCGCCGGCCAGGGCATCGGCGCCTATGCGGCGGAGCAGCCGGGCGAGTCCCCCCCGTTCAGGATCGACTCGAACTTTCGCGTGACCCTCAGCGACCTGCCGCTCGGCGCGCTTGGAGGCGGTGGGCGGGGGGAGGGCGGTCTGCCCGCGCGCCTGTCGCTGGAGCTCCAGACCTTCGCCGACGAGAAGACGGAACTCGGAAACATCCGGGCGACGCTCTACGCGACGCGGGACGACATCACGGTCACGGATCCGCTCTTCTCGCTGACGCTGGCGAAGGAGACGGATCCCACCAAGGGCGTGGAACTCCGGCCGTTCGAGTTTGGCGCGATGAGGCGCGTGCTTGATCGCGTCGCCGTGCCGCCGAGGCGCGTCCCCCCAAACATCAAGTTCGCCAACTATGACCGCCTCACCGCCACCATCGGCCGCCTCTTGTCCCTCGGGTCGGAGTTCCTCCGCGTCCTGTCCGTGGAGGATGCAGCGCTGCGCTTCAAGATGGACCTGAACGACCAGAACCTCGTGAACGACATCGTGGCTCCCGTACTCGGAAGGACCCTCGACGACGGAAAGACGACGTTGGACGTGGAGGTGCTGTTCCGCGGTGCCGACCGGACGAACGAGGTGAACGCCGAGCTTTCCATGGACGACATTCGATTTCCGGAGCTCGACCATCCGATCCGCGTCTCGGGCCGGGGGAGCTTCCTGCAGGACCTTTCCCGCATCACAGCGACGGATCTGCGCGCGGGCATCGCCATAGACCGCGATGGGGGGCTGACATCCGACGGGCGGGAGTTCGACCTGGAGCTCGCGCTGTCGCGAGGCGGTCCCGATGGCGAGTTCGGGCCGCCGGCGCCCACATACATCGACTTCTCTACAGGAAGGGGACACTTCGAGCTCCAGCTCGAATCACTCTCGCGCGAGATGATCGAGGTGCTCCTCCAGATTCAGACATTCGACCTGTCCGAAACCCTGGCGCAGCCGCTGTACGACCGCATCCTCGACCTGCTCGGGATGAGCCCGGGGAGCAGGGGCTCCGTGGCGCGGGCTCGCGCCTACCTGGTCGGAACGCTCGGTGAGACGCACCGCATTCACTCGGTGATCCAGATCCTGGACCTCGCCCCCGGCGCGTTCCTGCGCCTGCCCGGCGGATCGACGGACACGGTTCACCAGCGCATCGACATCCGGTGGGAGCAGATGTTCGCCCTCGACCGCGTGAAGGACGAGGTGGCTGCGGACGTCTTCGACCTGCGCCTGCTGGACAAGAGGTCGGACGTGCTCATGTCGCTCGTGCTGGAGGGAACGCTGCCCGCGGTGTTCGACATGCCGACGGTCGAGGCGGGTGCCGCCAAGCAGCTCGAGGACCTGGCGAACTCGCGGGGGCCGGCCGAGGGCATTTCCGGGCTGCTGCGCCCGGCGCTGGAGAACCTGGCGCTCGCGCGACGCGCCTCGCGCACCGCGGGGGCGCGCCTCGTCTTCGACATCCCGAGGGTCGAGCTCGCAACATGGCAGGAAACCCTGGAGCGTTCCGGGGTTCCGATCCGTGGTGGCACTCTGAACGTCCGGGCCGCCGCGGAGCTCAACAGCGGCACGCTCGCGCACGACCTCACCAGCCTCGCCGGCGAGTTCCACGCGGATGACATCCTGTTTGGACGCGCCATGAAGCCGCTTCCCGAGTTCGCCGGCAGGATCGAGTTCGCGCAGTCGGGGACGACCCTGGAGCTCAGGGACTTCGAGACCAGCGCGACACTCGACCCCGCGTTTCCGCCGGTTCGGGTGAAGGCATCCGCAAGCGCGGACGCCACCTCCGGCGAGGGCCGCACGCACCTGCTGATCGACGGGCTCAACTCCTCGGTGATCGACCGGCTGGCGGAGGTCAAGGCGGCCGGCATAGGCGCCGCGACCGATGTCCTCGAGCGCGTGCCCCTCGGACGCCTTCAGGAGATCGCGGGACGCGATGCGGAGATCGGCCTGGAGTTCGACGCGCGCACGCGCGAATTCGGACGCGCCACGAAGTTCGAGATGCGTCAATGGGGACGGGACCTGCGCGTCCTGCCGACGCTGTTTTCCCCCCTGTCCTTCGACATTGAGGAGCGGGGGGACTACGACACGAGCGGCACGCTGGTGGTGGAGGGCCTGTCGGGTGGAATCCGGGAGGCCGGGGTTTCCGAGCCGATCCTGACGCTGGCAACGAGCGCACCGTTTGCGGTGTCGCGGAACGGAGGGCGCCAGACGGGGCCCGCGGAGGTTCGGCTGGGGGGCCGGAAGGACCTCGCCGCGCTGAGTCCGCGACTGCGCGAGGCGCTGATGCCCTTCGTCGGCCGTACGATCGAGGGCGGGTTCGCCGAGTTCGAGTTCAAGGCGCTCATTCCGGCTGGGGGACTCGCCGTGGACCTGGGCGCCCTCGAGATCGAGAACGCGTTCAGCGCCGCGGTGCGCTCCGTAAGGCTGAGCGACTTCCCGGCGCCGATCGACATGTCGCTGGCGGGCAGGCTCCGCAAGTCGGCAAGCACCGTGGCCCTCGGCGACGTGAAGTTCCTTGCGACCGTCGATGGAGTGCGCGGGGGGGAGATCGCCCTCGATGCGCAACTGGACACGGCTTCCAGCAGGTATGACGGGACGCTGGCGCTGACGGACTGGAACCGGCGGCTGCTGGACGTGCTGCCGAGGAGATTCAACCAGTGGCTCGCGGGCGAGGAGCCGCGATTTGATGCCGAGCTGCGGACCTCCGGCGTGATTTCATCGCTAAAGAACGAGAGCGTGCTGCGCGCGCGCATGCGGCACCTGCCCGTGCCCCCGCTGGATGTGCCGGGAAGGGCGGAGCGCTGGACGCACCCGCCGCTGCTCGCGGGGATCGACGTTGCGTTCGAGCTCGACGGGGAGACGAGCACGGTGCTGACACGGGAACTGCGCGCCGTTCTTGGGACGGAACCTCGCGAAGACGGCGGATCGGTGCTGCCCGATCCGCAGGACACGCTGCTGAGCGCGAAGCTCCGCGGCCCGGCGCGGCTGCCACTGACCCGGGAGGCCGAGTCGCGCGGCGGCGACGACCTGGGCAGGCTTGAACTCGCCATCGACTCCGGGCCGATCGACCTCAGGCGCTATGCGCCCGTCCTCGCCGCCGTGGCCGGCATCCCGGTAACCGATGGCTTCGCGGAAGCCCACGCCCTCGTCCGCGCGTCGGGCATCCCCGAAAACCTCAGGTCGGAGATCAGCTTCGAGGGAAACCTGACCAAGGTGCGATGGCCCGTCTCGGACGCTGATGTGCGCGATCTGGGTGCCGAGTTTCGTGGCGCGGCGACGGCCACGATGGATCGAGTCGAAGTGCGCGACTTGGTGTTGCTGCTCAAGCATCCGAACTCCGAGGACAAGGAGGACGACCTCACGCTTTCGGGGGAGGTCCGGCTCACCTCCCCCCGCCATGCGGAATTGCACATGAAGAGTGATGGCATCGCGATCGACCGCGTGCTGGAACTCGCCTCCACCGTGCGTGAGCCCTCGATGCCTGCGTCCCGAAATGCGCCCCCGGGGCCGAAGGACGAGACGCCCGTCGCGCCGGGCCTCCGCATTCCGCGCGACGTGACCGGGCTGCTGACTCTGGAGGCGAAGGAGTTGCTGTTCAGGAAACTGCACTTTCCGAACGCGGAGATTGCGGCCCGCCTGGCCGACGGGGTGGTCACGGTCGACAAGTTCCGCGTGGATGCGGAGGAGGGTCGGCTGGAACTTTCGGCGCGTGCGGACCTGGGCGGCGATTCCCCCACCTTTGACACCAACGCGCGGATCGAGGGCCTGTCCGCAACGCCATGGGTGGACAGCTTCGCGCCCGCGCTGGCGGGGAGGGTGAAGGGCAAACTCGAGGCGACCCTGGAGGCGCGCGGAGAGGGAGCCACCGCGGAGGAACTGTCGCGCAGCCTGTTCGCGCGCATCGCGGCCCGGGTCTCCGAGGGCCACTTCCAGGGGACGCCGCTGAAGGCGGTCTTCGGGGACCTCGGCAGGATCGAGGCCCGGTTGAACGCCGTCGCCGATGGGGACCGCGTCACGTTCTCGGCGGACACTCCCCGTGACGACACGAAGGACATCCGCATCTCCGGCGTGATCCGGAACGCGATTCCACGCAAGGGCGTGCTACCCTGGGTGAGCGCCCTGGCGGACGTGGCGCTGACGCGGGCGAGGACTTCGCGCCCGCGCGAGTTGCGTGACGGGGTGGAGCTGCACCCGCGCGCGCGCGGGTTGGGCGTGCGCGTGCGCCTGGACGGCCTGGTTGGCGAGGGGAAGTCCCCGGCGGTGTCGGTCGAGAGCCTCTACAACTGAAGCCGGTTTTCCCGCGCGCCGCTTGACCCGCGGGGCCACCGGTCGGGACCCTTGCGTGTCAATCAAGCCCATTACCTCAAGGTTTCCACATGGCCACCTACCAACTCGTCTCCCCTCCCGAGGGGGACCGCATCACCATCAACGCGGACGGCACGCTGAACGTCCCGGATCATCCGATCATCCCGCGCATCGAGGGCGACGGCATCGGGCGCGACGTGACGCGCGCGACCAACATCGTCGTCGAGGCCGCCGTGAAGAAGGTCTTCGGCGGGAAGAAGGGCATCGTCTGGTTCGACGTGCACTGCGGTGACGCGGCGGTGGCGAAGTACGGCGAGAACGTCTACCTTCCCGAGGACACGCTGACGGCCGATATCGTCGAGAGCGAGCTGGCCGAGACCATGCCGCCGCCGACGGCGGAGGGCGGCAAGACGCCCCAGGACCTCTCGGAGATGGTCGAGCGCTATCTGAAGAAGATGTACGGCGGCGTCGACTTCGTTCT
>CAZUCD010000115.1:5865-12551 GCA_964618855.1 uncultured Candidatus Sumerlaeota bacterium | reverse complement strand
CTCCCAACGTCCGACGATTTCCTCCACGGCCAAGTCCATCATCACGCCGGCCGTGATGGGATCCTCGGAAATGGGCTCACCCCCGGGGTGCGCGGAGAAGGGCGACAGGACGGCCATCGCCGCGGCCAGCCACGCCGTGCGCCAGTTGAGTCTGAAATCGTTGATGCCCATGGGGATAGATTCGCCGTGCGGGTGGCCTTGGTCAATGGGTGAGGGTCCGGTTTGTCCCGGTCCATGATGATGGACATCGGACTCGTCACCAGAAAGCCGGGTTGGCTGCGTTGATGGAGCGGATTATGCTTGGCAGGGTGGGCAGGGTCCGTCCAACGGGTGTGTGCATGAGGCGATTGGTTCAAAAAGCGAGGCTTCTGGTTGCGGGGGTGCTCCTGGCATCTCTGACGACGGCGCACGCCCAGCCGACCCTGGAAGCGACGCCGGAATCGCGCCGGACCACGGAGACGGTGCAGCTCCTCGTGGGACGCATTGACTACGTCCCGCCGCTTTCGATCGACGATTCGACGCGCCTGCTCGCGGCAGGGGTCAGGCACCTGCAGGACGCGCCCGACAAAGTGGACCCCGAGGCCGTGGATCCCTCCGTGGTCCGCCTGGTCGTCTCGGTAAAGGACTACATCGGATCCCGGGATGAGCTCCACACCTCCCCGGCGGACTACGAGTGGATCCTGGTGGACAAGGGCAAGGTGGCGCGCGGGAGTTCCGACCGCGACTCCTTCGAGTTTGCCGAGCCCATAACGCGCGTGAGCGTCCTCGGGTTCGAGGCCGAACGAGGGGACGTGCTCATCCGCGAGGTGAGCGTGATCGACGACAAGGGACGGCAGGTTGCGGGATTCCGCAGCGAGCCGGACACCCCATGGCTGGTGGAGGCTCGATTCCCGAGGCGCGACCTCTTCCATCTGTGGCGCCGCACTACGGTGCGGCAGATCAACATCAAGTACGAGGCCGCACCGGGGACATCCTCCAAGACCGATCCCCGCCTGCACATTCTCGTCGGGCGATCGGAGGTGCGCGAGTCCGGCAAGACCGCGGTCCTGTGCTGCCTGGAGGCGCGGCAGGCGCTCCTCGCGGGTGAGGTCGCGCGTGCGCGCGGGCTCCTCATCGAGGCGCACCGCAACGCCGTCGAGTTCAGCGACACCGTCCGGCGGAAGGCCGACTGATGTCGGTCCCCCTGCGGGAACTGCATCACGGGGGATACACTCTCTCCAACGACAAGTCCCGCATCGACGTTGCGGCGGTCCATGGTTACCTCTCGCGCTCCTACTGGGCCGAGGCGATCCCCCGGGATGTGGTGGAGAAGTCGATTGCGGGTTCGGTGTGCTTCGGCGTGTACGAACCCACAGGCGCGCAGGTGGGCTTTGCGCGCGTCGTGACCGACTGCGCGACCTTCGGATACCTCGCCGACGTGTTCGTCCTCGAGGAGCACCGCGGGCGCGGCCTCTCGAAGGCGCTCATGGCATTCATCCTCGCAGAACCCGGGTTGCAGGGACTCCGGCGGTTCCTGCTCTGCACGCGGGACGCGCACGGGCTCTACGCGCAGTTTGGCTTCAAGGTGGCCGGGCGCCCGGAGAACATCATGGAAATCGTGCGGCGCGGGATGTACCGGGAAGCGGTGGAGGGGTCCCGGGGGAACCGGAGAGATTTATCATAAGATAAAGCGCGCTCTTGACACGCGGACGGGGTTCTGGCCACATGCCTGCGCAAGGTGGCGGAGGGTCATGTGCAGCGAACTGTCGGTTCCGCATCGCCGGACGAAATCGAGGAGTTTCTTCATGGACTGCGACAGATCGTCGGTTCAAACCCGCGCGCCATTTCGATCAGCAGGCGGCCCGGTCTCGACGAAACGCTTTCCTGGTTGGGAATCACGAGGCGCGACGTCCCGGGAGTGCTCACCGGCTTGACGGTGAAGGACTACCACTCCGGCCCCATGCCTGATGATCAGGCAAGGGCCAGCACGATCTGGGTCTTCCTGCCAACGGTACAGAGGGAACAGGTATACCTGAAAATTGCGGATTGGCGCCCAAGTGCGCCGCCTTTCGTCGTCGTTTCGTTCCACCCACCCGCATGGCCGCATCGGCCTCGGTGAGGCCACGCATCGCTACCCCTACCTTCACGAGCCAACACGTTCCCGAGAAGGATGAAACATGCCGGATACAAAGGTGAAGTGCCCGTTTTGCCGCAAGAGCGGCAGCGTCGAGACCGTCGAGGAGGTGCGCCCGTTCCGGGTGCGCGGGGAGGAGTTCAAGCTGCCGGTGTCATTCCAGCGCTGCGGCGCCTGCGGTGAGGAGTTCGAGCCCTTGGGCGGAATCGGCCAGGATCCCCTCGAAGCCGCCTACCGCGCCTACCGCAAGCGTCGCGGATTGCTCCAGCCGGAGGAAATCTCGGGCCTTCGCAAGTCGACAGGACTGACGCAGAAGGAGCTTGCCGGGCTCCTTGGCTGGGGGGCGGTCACGCTCAGCCGCTACGAGACGGGCGCGCTTCAGGACGATGCGCACGACGTGGCATTGCGCCTCGCGCTGGAATCCGCCGGGGGGCTGGAGTTCCTTCTGCGGATCCGTGGGGGATCGATTCGGGAACCGCGCCGCCGAGTGCTGATGGGGGTCGCGTCAATCCGCGCGCGCTGGCGTGAAGTGGATGAAGCGATGCGCGGCCAAAGTGAGAGGTGGAGGACGGAGCCGATTCTCGGCTCCGCTGGCGGGGTCTGCAAACTGGTGACTCTAGAGCCAATGGAGGTGAACTGTGAACCGGCCGCTTGAACTCGAAGCATGGTTCCTCAACTCCATCTCAGTGGAGTTCGTCCCCACGTCGCAGGGAGGAACTTCGGCACCACCTATTCCTCAATTCCAACTCAGTGTACAAGTGGACCCGGAGAATCCCCTGCGGTACATGGTCGAGCTTGGGGTGGCGGTAAACCAGACCGACGTTTCTCTCGAGGTTCCCTATCGCATCCGCGCGGTCATCACGGGAGTATTCAGGTTCGAGCCCGGCACCTCAAATGAGGATGTCCGCAGCATTATTCCGGTGAACGGACCGACCATACTGTACGGCATACTGCGGGGACACGTGGACGGGCTGACCGCCGTCTCATTTGGCCCACGCTACTCGCTTCCGACGGTTTACTTCCGTGATGTGCTCCGAGAGCTCGCCGCTCAGCAAAATCAAGGTGCTGCAGCCCCCGCCGGGGAAACTGCCACGAAGGTCAGCTCGCGAAAGAAGCGTGCTTCGGGAAAGCGCGCGGGGGCGTGAAGGCCTACTCCCCCGCCGCCCTTTTCTTCTTCCCCGCCTTCTCAACCGAAGGGGTGGCTGTCGCGACTGGCGCAGGGGGGGCCTTCCCCCCGCGGATGTCCGCAAGTTGTTCGAGGAACCAGTCCTCGCTCTTCACCTGCTTCCCGTCCGGCGTGACGATGTGGTAGGGGTCCCCGCTGCTGGAGGACTTCGAGGCGATCTTCTGGATGAACTGCTCGGTGGTCATGCGCTTGCCCGCGCGCTTGACCTTGGACCTCAGGTGGTCCGCCGCCTCCTTCGCCTCGTGCTTGGAACCGTTTCGGATGAACGTCGATCCGCTCACCTCGACGCGCCGCAACAACTCGACCGTCTCCGTGGTGGCATAGTCCTCGAAGTTCCCGGCGTGCGTGCGCGATGGCATCGCGGCCTGGATGAGAATCATCATGATGAGGGCGAGGAGGGCGCGCATGGGAGGCTCCTTTCGGTCGGGGTCGATGGCGTCAGGTTGGCTTCTGCTGCTGCTGCGAGAGGGCAGCGACAACTTGGCGGATGTCCTGCGCACGGTCCTTGGAGACGACGAGGACGCGCGGGCCGCTGACGGCGACGACGACGTCCTTGAGGCCGAGCAGGGCCACCTGCGGCGAGAGGTTGCCGGGGGCGCCCTCGACGAAGGCGATCGTGTTCTCGCAGTCCCCTGCGTGGACTGGTCCCACCAGCACATTGCCCTCGCGGGAGGGCGCGTGCAGGCGCTCCAAGGCGGTCCACGACCCGATGTCGTCCCACTGGAAGTCCGCCTCGATCACGCGCATGTTGTGCGCCTTCTCCATGATCGCGACGTCCACGGGGAGCGATGGCATGCCCGCAAACAACGTGCGGAGCGCATCACCCTCCAGGCGGCCGAGGGCGTCGAGGTGGTCCCCGATCGTGGGGACATGGTTGCGGAGCGCGGACTCGAAAGTGTCCGCGCGCCAGAAGAACATTCCGGAGTTCCAGAAGTGCCTGCCATCGGCGAGATAGCGCATGGCGGTCCTGATGTCCGGCTTCTCCTTGAAGGAGGACACCGAGTAGGTGCGCCCGCCGTCGTGCTCGTCGATCAGCTCGTCCTCCTCGATGTATCCGAAGCCGGTCTCGGGCCGCGTGGGCCTCATCCCCATGAGAAGGAGGTGGGCCGAGTTCTCCGCGAGCTCGAGCGCCCGTGCGACCTGTTCACGGAAGCGCTCCTCCGGCCGGATGACGTGGTCCGCCGTGAGCACGGCGCATACGTGGTCCCCCAGCTTGGCCGAGATGCGCGCGTGCGCGAGCGCGAGGCACGCGGTCGTGTTCCGGCGCTGCGGCTCCACGATCAGGTTGAGTTCGGGATATGCGGAGAGCTCGCGGCGCGCGATGGGCTCGATGTCCTCCCCGAGGACGAGGAAGACGCGATCGGGCGGGATCAGCGGCTCGATCCGGGCGACCGCCTCCTCGATCATCGTACGTTCCGAGACAAGGCGCAGGAGCTGCTTCGGCCTGCCTCCGTGGCTGGCGGGCCAGAACCGTTCGCCGGCTCCCCCGGCCATGATGACTGCGACGCGTTCCATGCGGTTGCGGCCCTCGGTGTCAGGTGTGGCCAGCGGGAAGCTTCGACGCGGCCGCTGCATCAAGGAGCCAGGTCGTGCGCTGCGCCGCGATGCGCTGGACGGGGTAAACGACCGGGGCCCCGGGCGCAAACATCTCCGCCACAAGCCCGGCCTTCACCTCGCCCGTGACCAGCACCACGGCATGCCGCGCGGCGTTGAGCAGCGGAAACGTCGCCGTGATGCGGGAGGTCTGCATCTGCGGCACGTCATTCAGCACGTAGCGGGGCTCCGCGTCCCCGAGGGCGGCGGTGCCGGGAAAGAGCGATGCCGTGTGCCCGTCCGTGCCCATTCCAAGCAGCACGAGGTCAAACTCGGGCACGCCGTGGCGCACGGCGGGGACAATGCGCCTTGCCAGGCTGGTGACGTGCTCCGCCTCCCGCTCAAGGTCGGGCGATCCCCCGTTGGGGAAGTGCCGACGGCCCTGCGCGATCTCCATGGGATCGAGGAACATCCGGAACGCCTCCCCCGCATTGGACTGCGGGTTGTCCCAAGGGACCGACCGCTCGTCCCCGAGGAAGTAGTCGGTCAGGCGGAACGCGTCGGCGTCCTCGCGGTAGTCCTGCAGGAAGGCGCGGTACATCGCCTTGGGCGTGGTTCCACCGGAGAGCATGACAAAGAAGCGCCCCCGCGCCGCGAGCGCGGAGCGCATCTCCGCCGCGAAGACGGACGCCGCGGCTGCAGCGAGGTCCTCAGGGTTGGGATGGATGTGGAGCGTGGGGAGGGGGGGCATGGTGCTGCGGCTGGGGGACCTGTGCCCCTCACCCCTTGGCGGCGGCGGCAGAGAAGTGGCGCAGCACCGGCACGGCGAGGAAGGCGGATTCGCGGAAGAGCTTCGATGCGCCGCGCGTCGTGATGGCCGCGCCGAGCGCCTCCGCCTCCTCGAGTTCGGCGAATGAGCCGAGGGTCGGGAGGATCAATCCCGACGAGCCAACCGTATCACGTTCCACTGGGGCACCGAATCCACTGAGGTGCAGCGTCACACCCTCGCCCTGGGCGAAACCGATGTGGACGGACTCGATCAGGCCGGCACGGGAGCGCCCCTCACCCTCGATGGAGACGCGAACGATCTGCGAGGCCCCCTGGAAGAGGAAGGGGCCATCGCTTGAGCCCACGAGCGCCTTCCAGCCAAGCCGCGAGGCGAACCACCCCGCGAGCAGCGAACACCGCGTCAGGGCGTTGGGGTTGTTGCGCATGCCATCGTGGCGAAACTCCAGCCGGTTGATTTCTGGAAGCATCCTCGCCGTGGCCTCGTCGTCGAAGACCTTCGCGAGGCGGTCGCGGACGGCGTTGAGTCGGAACCATCCGAGGGTGAAGGCGCGCAGGGGAGCCTCAAGGATCGCCTCGAGCGCCGCGGACGGGTCGGGGCTTGTCGACACCTCCGTCACGTACCGGTCGAGCAGGGGGAAGAGCTGGTCGAGGCCGGATTGCCACTTCCGGTCGGGGGCGAAGTACCAGAGCACGGTTTCGAGATCTGGGAGCAGGAGCGGCGCGATCAGGCCGGAGAGGTGCCGCATGGTGCCGAGCCCGATGCGGAGGTGGATGAACTCCGCGCAGACCTGCTGGCGGTCGCTCCCGACGATGAAGCACTGCGCGTTCACGAACGCCTCGATCAACTCGTCCTGCGGGTCCTCGCTCGCGATCTCCACGATGATGATGCGGGAGGGATACTTCTGCGCGACGGTTTCCAGAACCCTGCGCGCCCTGTCGGCGGATGGGCTGGTCCCGATCCAGATCAGGTTGGCGAGGCAGACGCGGGCGACCGGGGAGTTCATCGGATCGTCCTTCTCCGACCGCGGGGCGGCGGCAACGCCGGATTCCGCCGCCCTGGCCCGG
>CAZUCD010000115.1:0-5855 GCA_964618855.1 uncultured Candidatus Sumerlaeota bacterium | reverse complement strand
CGGCGGCCTTCCACATGGTGGACAGCTCGCGGTCGATGCTGTCGGGCTTCACCGGCACGGGGATGCCGTGGAGGAAGCTCTGCTCGCGTGTCTTGGAGTCAGCCATGGTCGCGTCCTTGGTCCGGGATCACAGCCGCCGCCAGCCGTGGGGAAGTCCATCCATGAGGCGGTTGGCCTCCTGGGGACCCCAGGTGCCTGCGGGATAGGTCGGAATGTCCGTGGCCTTCTGCGCCGCCCAACCGTCGAGGATCGCGGTGACGAGCTTCCATGCGAGTTCGATCTCGTCCGCGCGCGTGAACAGCGAGGAGTCCCCGACCATGGCGTCGAGCAGCAGCCGCTCGTAGGCCTCGGGCACCGAGGTCCCGAAGCTGGAGCCGTAGCGGAAGTCCATCTTCACGGGCCGGAGTTCCGTGGCGAGTCCGGGCACCTTGGCGCCAAAGCTGAGCGAGATGCCCTCGTCCGGCTGGATGCGCATCACGAGGCAGTTCGAGAGCTTGTCCAGCGAGGCATCGTGGTAGATCTGGTGCGGGGGTTCCTTGAAGAGGATGGCGATTTCGGTCGCGCGCTTGGGCAGGCGCTTGCCCGCCCTGATGTAGAAGGGCACGCCGGCCCAGCGCCAGTTCTTAACCTCCATGCGCCACGCGACGTAGGTTTCGGTGACCGAGTCCTTGGGGACGAGTTCCTCGTCGCGGTAGCCGGGCACGGGCTTGCCGGAGATCGACCCGGCCGTGTAGTGCGAGCGCACAGTCATCGTGTTCACCTGTCCCGGGGTGAGCACGGGGATGGACCGCAGGAGCCGGACCTTCTCGTCCCGGAGCGCCTCGGCATCGAGGGACGCGGGAGGCTCCATCGCCGTGAGGCACAGGAGTTGGAGCGCGTGGTTCTGTACGACGTCGCGGAGCATCCCCGCCTTGTCGAAGTACTGCGCGCGGCGCCCCGGCATGCCGACCTCCTCGGCGACCGTGATCTGCACGCTCTCGACGTAGCGCGAGCTCCAAAGCGGCTCGAAGATGGAGTTCGCAAACCGGAACGCGAGGATGTTCTGGACGGTTTCCTTGCCGAGGTAGTGGTCGATGCGGAAGACCTGCCCCTCGTCGAAGTGCGAGAGCACTTCCTTGTTCAGTTCGCGGGCGCTCTGCAGGTCGGTGCCGAAGGGCTTCTCGAGGATTAGGCGGGCGAACGGCGCACCGGTGTCCCGCATGGGGTCGTGGCGCTCGAGGACGCGCGAGGCCGCGATGCAGCGCACGGCCGGGGTGAAGAACTCCGGCGCGATGGCGAAGTACACAGCGCGGTTCGAGGAGAGCCCCAGCTCCTTCTCGAGGGACTCCAGGCGCACGCGCAGGCCCTCGAAGTCCTCGACCGAGTCGAGGTTTCCCTGCTGGTAGTACACGTGGGAGAGGAACGCGTCGGCCTCCTGCGGGGTGGCCGGTTTGACGCGGGAGAACTCGGAGAGGGCGGTGCCGACGTCCTTGCGGTATTGGTCGTCCGAGAAAGCCCGGCGCGCGAAGCCGACAATCGCGAAGCGCGCGGGCATGAAGCCCTCGCGCGCGAGGTTGAACAGGGCGGGCATGAGCTTGCGCTGCGAGAGGTCGCCGGTCGCTCCGAGCACGACGACGCAGCACGGCTCGACGATCTTGCGGGGCGGCGCGCCCTCGCGAAGCGGGTTGGGGAGGCTCGACGACATGGATGGTTTCCGGTGGGACGGGGCGCTCGGTGCGAACGGATTGGCGATGTCCAATCATGCGCGCACGGTCGGGGGAAGCTAGCGGGAAATCGCGGCCCACGCCCCCCGGAATGGCCGGGGGCTACACCCCCGGGGGACGGCGGAACCGAACGAAGAGGGCTGCCATCCAGGCCGCGAGCGCGGCCAGAAACGTGAACGTGACGCCCTTCAATCCCGCGTTCGAGAGCCCCGGGGGCGTCGCGGCATTCGCCTGCGCGGTCAACCAGTGCAGCCCCCCGAGGAATGCCGACATCAGCGCCGCGAGCCAGTAGCCCTGCGTCGTGAGGAAGTCGATGGTCGCCGCGCGGCGCGCAGGCGCCATCCAATAGTCCCGGTGCGGCACGTTCACTGCCCCGGGCATCAGCCGCGGCAGGTATCCGACCATCGCCACCATGAAGATCGGCAGGATCGTCACGAAGCCGAGGATGAAGGCGACGTAGCCGGTCCGGCTCATGAAGGAGACCGGGGCTCCGCCGGCGCCGAACTGCGTCGCGACCGGATCGGGCAGTCCGCCCATCGTGGAGAGAACAAGCCCCAAGGAAGTCGTGATCGCCACGATGAGGGCGCCGCGCGAAGAGAGGTTTCTGGTCATCCGATTTCTCCTTCCGTGCCAACGTTTCCACCACTAACGGGACGCCCGCCTTCCATTCAAGGCGCCAACCGGGTGTTCGGAGAAATCGCACCATTGGCATTGTCCCCTTGCCGGGTTTGGTGCTTACCCTTTCGACGGTGCATCGAAACCCACAAGGAACCCCATGTCCGACCGTTTGGAGTCCACGCTGATCGAGTTGCCGCGGGAGTTGCCGCGGATAGCCGCAGGGATGAGGGGGGCGCTGAAGGCAGGATACGGCGCGCAGGAATTCAAGAGCGACCTCCTCGCCGGGGCCGTCGTCGGGATCGTGGCGCTGCCGCTTTCGATGGCGCTGGCGATAGCCAGCGGAGTCCCTCCCGAGCATGGGCTCTACACGGCCATTGTCGCGGGATTTCTGATCGCGGCCCTCGGCGGCTCGAGGGTGCAGGTCTCGGGGCCGACGGCGGCATTTGTGGTGATACTTGCACCCATCTCCGCCAAGTACGGGCTGGCCGGCCTCGCGGTGGCCTCCGTGATGGCCGGCGGGCTGTTGTTCTCCATGGGGTTGGCGCGCATGGGGAAGCTGCTCCAATTCATCCCCTACCCCGTGACCGCCGGGTTCACGGCGGGGATCGGGGTCGTGATCGCAACGCTCCAGTTGAAGGACTTCTTCGGGCTGACGACGGGTCGGATGCCCGACCACTACGTCGACAAGCTGCGTATGCTCCTGGAGGCGGCGCCAAGCTGGAGCGCTTCCGACCTGATCATCGGATCGGCGACGCTGATGGTGCTGCTCGTTTGGCCGCGGATCACGAAGCGCGTCCCGGCGCCGCTGGTGGCGCTGCTCGTGGGGACAGGGGCTTCGCTCGCGCTGGCCCACGCGATCGGCGGCTTCTCGGTGGAGACTATCGGCTCACGGTTCGAGGGGGGCATCCCAAGGCGCCCGCCACTGCCGGTCCTGCCGTGGAACCTGGCCGGGCCGGAGGGCGGCTCCTTTGCCCTCTCGCTCGACTCGCTCAAGGAGCTGGTCGTCCCGGCCTTCGCGATTGCGATGCTGGGCGCCATCGAGTCGCTGCTGTCCGCGGTCGTCGCCGATGGCATGACGGGGCAGAAGCACGACCCCGACAGCGAGCTGATGGCGCAGGGCATCGGCAACATGGCCGCGCCGTTCTTTGGCGGGTTCGCGGCCACGGGCGCCATCGCGCGCACCGCCACAGGCGTGCGTTCCGGCGCAAAGTCGCCCGTCGCCGCCATGTTCCACGCGGTGTTCGTTCTCGCCACCATGCTGGTGCTCTCCCCATGGCTCAGCTACCTGCCCATGGCGTCCCTCGCCGCGCTGCTGCTCATCGTGGCATGGAACATGAGCGAGGCGAAGCACTTCGTGCACGTCCTGCGGACCGCACCGAAGAGTGACGCCCTCGTGCTGCTGACGTGCTTTGCGCTCACGGTCCTGTTCGACATGGTCGTCGCCGTCTCCGTGGGCGTCGTGCTTGCCGCACTGCTGTTCATGCGGCGCATGGCGGAGCTCACCGGCGGCGAGCTGCTCACGGAGGGCCATCCGGCACTCCCCGAGGGCACGCCCCCGGGGGTCGTCGTGTATGAGATCGCAGGACCCCTCTTCTTCGGTGCGGCCCAGAAGGCCATGAGCTCGCTCGAGGAGATCAGCGGCAGCGTCCGCACGGTCGTCCTCGACCTGAGGTCGGTCCCCGCGGTCGACGCCACGGGGCTGGTGAACCTGGAATCGACACTGAAGAAGCTTTGGGGGGATGGAGTGATGGTGGTGCTGGGGGGCGTGCAGCCCGGGCCCTTCAGGGCGATGGTGCGCGCGGGGCTCCGAAACGAGAAGGGGCGGCTGATGATTTGTCGCGAGTTCGCCGCCGCCATCGACTTCGTTCGGGAACATGGCAGGACTTCGGGGGAGGTCGAACTGCCGGAAGCGACCTGACGGAGGCGGCGAAAATGTGAAGGGGGGCGGGCCTGCTCGGGGCCCGCCCCCCTTCCCTCCGCGCAGACAACTCCCTGTCAGCGCATCGCAACCTGCTGCTGCGGAGGCGGAACGTCCGGCTTGGGCAGAATCTTGTGCCGCGAGGGATCCTGGTCCCCCGTGATGGTCAGGGGCGTGCCGACCTGGATCAGGTCGAACAGTTCCTCGACGTCGGACTTGGTCATGCCGATGCAGCCGTTGCTGGCGTAGCTGCCGATGGTCTCGTCGTGGATCGTCCCGTGAATGCCGAGGATGTCCCCCTCGAAGGACATCCAGCGGGTGCCAAGCTCGTTGTTCGGGTCCCCGGGGAGGTAGACGCGGCCGTCGCCAGGACGCCAGGTCGGGTTCTGCTTCTTGTTGAGGACCTTGTAGGTTCCCTTGGGCGTCGCACCGGGATCGCGTCCCGTGCGGACGTCGTAGACCTTGAACAGAAAGCCGGCGTTGCGGAGGATAAGGACGTTGGCCCCCACGTCACAGTGCAGGGACCAATCGACCCGCGGGACGCGGAGTTCCTGCCCCGGGCGGAGTCGGCGGGGGTCGTCGATGCCGTTGACGCGCTGGACGAGTTCAGGCGTGACCGAGTACTTCTTCGCGATTCTGGCGATGGCCTCGCCCTTCGCCACCTTGTGCGTCTCGAAGGCTCCAGGCAGGGTGCCATCCATCAGCGCGCGCATGTTCAGGTCGCCAATGGCCCGGCCGAGCTCGCGCACGCGCGGGTCGTCCGGGATCGTGGCGAACAGCTTCTCGAAGCGCGCGGTTCCCTCGGCGACGCGTCCGTCCCGGACCTCCTGCAGGCCGAGTTCCGCCTCAAGGCTCGCCGCGCCCTTGGAGCCGGCGTTCGTGCTCAGGTAGTTCTCGACGGTGCTGCGGGTGGAGGCATCCGCGATGCCCTTCGAGGCGACGGTGGCCGATAGTGCGACCAACTCGGCCTCGCGCGCGTACGCGCTCTGCGGGTGGCGGGCCAGGAACGCGGTGGCGGCCTCCCCGGCCTTGGCGGTTTGGCCGAGTTCCTGCGCGGCGCGAATGCGCAGCCAGTCCCCGGCTTCTCCGGTTTTGAGGCGCTTCTGGTCCATCATGTCGAGGACGGCCAGGGCGCGTTCCGGCTCGCCGCGGTCACAGAGCGCCTTCGCGAGGGCGAGACTCTCCTCGGCCTCCGCGCTGGTGCGGGTCGCCGCACCCCCGAGGTAGGCGTAGGCACCAATGCCGCCGCACAGTGCAATGGCCAAGACGGCTGCGGGGATCCAGCGGCGGAGGTCGGGACGCGCGGAGTGGGGGCGGGAGGCGGGGCGGTGGGTCGGGCGCCAAGTATCCATGGGGGAAGGGCATCCTTTCGCCCCTTCCAGCCGCCCCGTCGCAAACAACGTCAAGGTGATTCGGTACGTCACCGAGACCCCAGATTCCCGCGGGGGGCGAGGCGCCTGCATTGCCCGGATCGCCCGCTCCAACCCGGGCAACCAAGTACTGCCGAGAGGCATTGAGGGGGTAAAATGCACCTGCGACAGGCCTGGCGGACGCGCATGTCGTGGACCTCCCCCAGTTTTCCCGGCGAGTTTCCGCTACGGTTCTGACGGGCGTGG
>CAZUCD010000114.1:2518-12625 GCA_964618855.1 uncultured Candidatus Sumerlaeota bacterium | reverse complement strand
TGGTCGCCGCCTGCGAGGCCAACCTGCCGATCATCGTCCCGGGCTGGGAGGACTCCACCCTGGGCAACATCTACACCGGGCACTGCATCCGCGGCGACGTCAAGAACGTCCACACCGTGCGCACCGGCATCGAGTACATGATGGAACTCGCCAAGTGGTACACGGCCCAGAGCGGAAAGCGGAAGATCGGGTTCTTCCAGATCGGCGGCGGGATCGCCGGGGACTTCCCGATCTGCGTCGTGCCGATGCTGCAGCAGGACATGGAGATCGACACGCCGCTCTGGTCGTACTTCTGCCAGGTCAGCGACTCGACGACGAGCTACGGGTCGTACTCCGGGGCCGTCCCGAACGAGAAGATCACGTGGGGCAAGCTGGCGGCGGAAACGCCCAGCTTCGTGATAGAGTCGGATGCGACGATCGTGGCGCCGCTGATGTTCGCGTACGTGATGGCGGACCTCGAGACCCGCAGGGCGAAGCCCGCGGCGCGCAGGGGAGCCAAGCCCGCGATCAAGCGCAAGGCCGCCGCAAAGCGCTGATTCTAGGCGAGGCCGCGGTCGGCCAGTTCGTCCTCGTCGAGGCCGAAGTAGTGCCCGATCTCGTGCTTCATCGTGATCCAGAGCTCCTCCTCCAGCTTCGCCCGGTCGTCCGCCACCAGCGCGATGTTGTCGGAGAAGATGAGGATCCGCGTGGGCGCGGCGTCGGCGGCAAAGGCCGAGTGCTCGGGGAGGGGAGTCCCCTCGAACAGGCCGAGGAGGAGCGGATCGAGCGGGGGATCGTTGCTGAACAGGAGCGCCTCGCTCGGCGAGTCCTCGAGTATGATCGGCACGTTGGACAGCGCCGTCCTGAGCTCGGCGGGCATCTCTGCGTAGAAGGCGTCCAGCAGCGCGAGCACCTCGTCGCCGGAGATCCTGTGGGGCATGGGCCAGCGCTCGGGTTCCAGCTCGTGCGCGCGGCCGAAGAAGTTGTCCGCCAGCGGGTGGTCCCCCCGCCGCTGCGCAAGGAGGCCGAGGTAGTGCCAGGCCTCGGCATAGTCGGGGTCCTCCACGCTGACGATCTCGAGCTGGGCGCGCGCCGCCTCGAACCGGGCAAGATGGAAGAGCGTCACGCCGACGGCCAGTGCGGCATCGACGTTCTCGGGCTCGAGCTCAAGCGCCTGGCGGTAGTTGCGCTGGGCCTCCTCGAGGTTCCCGCCCGCCCACTGGGCGTGCCCCGCCATGAGCAGGAAGTCGCTCATGGTGTACTCCTCGGCCTCCTCGCCATGCTCCGCGAGCAGGCGCAGCGCTCGCTCGCAGCGCTCCAGAGCCACGTCCACGAGGCCCTCGCTGTTGGCGGCCTCGATGGCCGAGTAGAGCTGGCGAAGCTGGTCGTTGATGTCGGACGGGTTCATGTCGATGGCCTGTGCGCCGGCGCGTGCCGGGCGGTTCAGATGATCCGGAAGTTGTCCACGAGGGTGCAGCGCCGCTTGCGCGTGAAGGTGCGCGCCGTCGTGATGCCCTCGCCGGTCGGGGACGCGATCGAGTAGCTGCAGTACCCCTCGCCGCCGTAGCCCAATCCGGCGAAGGACGGGCCGTTCTTCACGAAGATCGAGCAGTCCATCGCCCGCGCCATCCTCGTCATCGCGTCGACGTTGCGGCTGTGCATCACCGCCGTGTGGCGGAAGCCATGCTCCGCCTGGACGGATGCCCGGATGCCCTCGTCCACGTCCCTGACGCGCACGAGCGGCAGGAATGGCATGAGCTGCTCCTCCTGCACGAAGGCGTGGTTGAAGTCCACCTCGCCGAAGAGCAGCGGCACGTCGTCGGAGACACCCTTGATGCCGATGGCGGCGGCAAGGACGGAGGCGTTCCTTCCGACGAGGTCTCGGTTGGTGATGGCGTGCCCCCCTGGTTGGGGCTGGAACGCCTTCTTGGCCAGCTCATCCGCCTGTGCCCGCGTCAGTTCCATGGCGCCCGCCCTGAGCATCTCCGCCCGGAAGGCCTCGAACACCCCGGAGACGACGAAGACCTCTTTCTCACCGATGCAGAGGACGTTGTTGTCGAATCCCGCGCCCGCTATCGTGTTCCTGGCGGCCAGGGCGAGGTCGGCCGTCTCGTCCACCACAACGGGCGGATTGCCCGGCCCCGCCGTGATCGCCTTCTTCGGCATGGCGAGGGCCGCCGCGACGACGGCCGGGCCGCCCGTCACAAGGATCACGCGTGTCTTGGGGTGGGCGAACATCTCGTTCGCGGACTCGATGGTGGGTGAGGCAATGGTGTGGAGGAGCGCAACCGGCGCACCGGCGCGTGCCATCTCCTCGTTGAGGGTCGCGAGCGCACGCGCGAAGATCCGCTTGCTGGCCGGATGGGCGTTGAACACGGCCGTGTTGCCGCTCGCGAGGAGCGAGATCGCGTTGTTGACCAGCGTGGCGCAGGGATGTGTGCTGGGCGTGACGGCCGCGATCACGCCATAGGGCGCCATCTCCTCGATTGCGAGCCCACGATCGCCGGAACGCGCCCAGGTTGTCAGGTCCTCGGTCCCGGGCGTGTAGTTGCACACGGCGAGGAGCTTGTGGACCTTGTGCGCCCACCGGCCGAGCTTCGTCTCTTCCTCCTCCGCGCGGGACCATTCCTCGCGGCGTTCGAGCCCGACGCGCCGCAGGACGGCGACGAACCGCGCGCGATCCTCCATCGAACAGGAACGGTAGGCCTCGAACGCCTTCTCGGCGGCTGTTGCCGCCTGGTCCATCGTCTCGTGCACCCCAGTCGAGGGGGCCAGCACGGGGTGCTTGGCCGCAGGCGGCTGTGCGGGGGACGGGGGAGCCCCGCCACCGTTGAGGACGCGGCGCACCACCTCCTCGACGACGACTTCGATCTGCGAACGATCGACCATCGGCTTCACCTTGTCAGTGGGCTGCGCGGATTTCCCTTATGACGCGATCGGCACGCTTGTCGGCGTGGTGCTCGTGGACGACCAGCAGCGCATGCGCAATGCCCGGAACAACCCCGAGAATCCACAGCAGCAGGTTGACCAGGGCGAGCATGGGCTTCCCGCATAGGAGGACCGCCACGGGCGGCAGCAGGAAGGCGAGGAAGTATCTCACGGGCGACTCCAGTTCCGGCAGGATCAAACGCCAGGTGCCAAAAGCACCCGTGAGGGTCCTACACCGACCGGGGGGGTGTCATGCAAAAAGGGGGGCAAAAAAACAGCGGCTGCCGGCTCAGCCCCGGCGCCCCAGCAGGGCCCAGGCGCGCGACGCAAACGCCGCGATCCCCGGTTCACGCCGGTGAACTCCCATCGCGAGCGCCAGCAGCGGGTACACGAGCCCACCCAGCGCAATCTGCATTCCCACGTGAAGATCCCGCCCGGTCCATACAACCACGCCCATGATGCCCGCCGCCACAAGGGGCTGCCACGCCCGGTGGATCGGCAGGCCGGGCAGGCCCACCCCCCTCGAGAGCAACGCTGCCACGAGCACGGTGGCGACCTCCGCGCATGCGAAGGCCATCGCGGCTCCCGTCAGGCCCCAGCGCGGCACAAACACCGCGTACAGTGCGAGCTTGCAGGCGATGCCAACCGTCTCCGCGACCACCTGGCGCCCAATTGCACCCGCCGCGAGGAACATCGCCCCGTAGAGATACATCCAGCCCCGAAGCAGGAGGTACGGCGCCAGCCACGCCAGCACCGCGATGCTGCTCTCGTAGTCGTTCGTCTGCAGCAGGCGGATGATCCCTGGCGAACACACCGCCACGCCCACGCTGGCAGGTGCCGCCAGCAGCGCGATCAGGAAGAACGCCCGGTCGAAGATGCGCCGGAACTCCCCTCGGTTCTCGACAAACATGCGCGCCGCCGTGGGGGCGATGGCCTGCGACACCAGCATCCCGAACAGCGCCAGCCCGTACACCTTGTCAAAGGCCGCCGCGTAGTGTCCCACCGCCTCGCCCCCCAGCATTTCGCGGATGGCGATGTGGTCCACGCGGAACTGGACCACGCCCGTGATCGACATCAAACCGTATGGCCAGGCCGCGGCAAAGTTCGACCGAACGTAGTCCCCGTCCCACCTCCAGTTTCCCCTGACTCCCCGGGAGCGCAGGTGCATCGCCAGGTAGCCGAGCCTCACCACCGCCGCGATGGACAGGACCAGCACAAGAGAGGAGAGCGACGGGCTCGCCACGATGATGAGGAATCCCGCGCCGAGGATGATGCAGCGCTCGATGACCTCGGATTTGCCGATGGCCTGGAATGTCTCGAGGGACATCAGCGCGCCGCGCACTAGGTACGTCTGCACGTTCGCCACAACGATCACGTAGCACATGAAGTACGCGACGAGGTCCCCGCCCGAGAACGGAAAATAGAACAGCAGCGATGCGTAGAGCACGAGCCCCGCCGGGTAGAGCGCGAGCTTCAGGCCCAGATTTCCGTCATAGTGCCACTGGAGCTTGCTGCGATCCTTGCTCGACCTCTCGATGAGCAGCGTCATGTACCCGAGGTCGAGCAGCACCTGCACGAAGCTGGCCAGCGATTGGATGACGTTGAAGGTCCCGTAGGCCTCCGGGCGGAGCCGATTGGCCACAAAGGCGAAGAACAGCAGTGAAAGGAGGCTGGCGCCGAGCTTGCCCGCAAGCAGCCACGCGGAGTTGCGGGCTATGAGCAGCCCCGCGCCCGGCCCCGCCACGGCTTCTCCCGGCGTACCGGTCAGCGCGCTTCCAGGGTCGGGGTTGTGCGGGGTGGGGGACGGCTGGCTTGACACTCCGGGGACTTGGCGGCGACGTTCGCGCGCATGAGTGGAATCGGCCGGCGCGCCATCGTCATCGGAGCATCCTCCGGCATCGGCGCCGCCCTCGTGGAGGCGCTGGCCGCCAAGGGATGCAAGGTTGCGGCAATCGCCCGGCGCGAGGAGGAACTCCACCGGCTCGCCTCCCGCGTCAATCGCCGCCTGAGGAAGCAGGCCGTTTTCCCGCATCCCCACGACGTCGCCAACATACACGAGGTGCCCGGTCTCTTCGCTGAAGTCACACGCGAGCTGGGCGGGGTGGACCTCATCATCTATGCCGCTGGCGTCATGCCGAAAATCGCCGTGGACGAGTACGACACCGCGAAGGACCGCCAAATGGTCGAGGTGAACTACCTCGGGGCGGTGGCTTGGCTCAACGAGGCGGCGCGCCGATTCGAGAACCTCAAGGCGGGCCACATCGTCGCCGTCGGTAGCATCGCGGGGGTCCGCGGGCGCCGCGGCAACCCGGTCTATTGCTCCAGCAAGGCCGCGCTCCACACCTTCATGGAGTCCCTCCGCAACCGACTCACGCGGTACGGTGTCGGCGTCACCACGATCAAGCCCGGCTTTGTTGACACCGCAATGACGAAGGGAATGCCCGGCCTGTTCTGGCTGATTTCACCGAGGGAGGCCGCCTCGCGGATCCTCCGGGCCGTCGAGCGCAATCGGGGGGAGATATTCGTCCCCGGGCGATGGGTCCTCGTCGCGACGGTCGTCCGCTGCATTCCATCCTTCATCTTCCGCCACATGGGGATATGAGAGTGCCACCACGCAGGGACGCGAACCTGCCGCGCATCGAGAACCTGCCGACGCGGCCGCTCCCGACCGAGCGTCTGGAGTGGCTCGAGGGCTTCGGAATGGCCCAGCGCTCCGCCTCCTACGTTTACCGCCCGAGCACCGCCGACGGGATACTCGACGTCTTTGAACTCGGGCGCCGGTCGGGAAGGACCGTCGGCCTTCGGGGGGCGGGGCGCAGTTACGGCGACGCCTCCCTCAACGGCGAGGGCATCGCGCTCGACATCTCGCGCATGAACCGGATCACTGCGTGGGATCCCCACACCGGTGTGATCGAAGTCGAGCCGGGTGTCACGATCAGGCAACTGTGGGAGTACGCGGTCGGCGACGGATGGTGGCCCGCGGTGGTCCCCGGCACGATGCATCCGACTGTCGCGGGCGCGGCATCGATGAACATCCACGGCAAGAACAACTACGCCGTCGGCACCTTTGGCGAGCACGTCCGCGAGTTCGACATCGTGCTGCCCCGCGGCGAGCGCCTCGCATGCTCCCGTGAGAAGAACGCGGACCTCTTCCACGCCGCCATAGGCGGGTTCGGCGTCCTGGGCTGCTTTGCGGGCATGTCCCTCCAGTTGAAGCGCATCCACTCGGGCCTTCTCGACGTGGAGGCCATCTCAACTCCATCGCTTCGGGAAGGCATCGCCGCGCTGGACCACCTCGCGTCATCGGCGGACTACCTTGTGGGTTGGGTCGATTGCTTCGACCATTGCGCCCGCCCCGGGCGCACGCTCCTGCACGCCGCATGGCACCTGCCGAAGGGAGCCGACCCCTCCCCGGCTCAAACTCTCCGCGTCGAGCGCCAGGAACTCCCCGATACCCTGTTCGGAGTCCTCCCCAAGTCCGTCCTTTGGCGCCTCATGAAGCCATTCGTGTCCGACACCGGCATGCGCCTGGTCAACGCGGCGAAGTATGCGAGCGCCAACCTCCCCGTTCTGGCGAAGAAGCGCTACCAGCAGAGCCACGCCGCATTCGCCTTCCTCCTCGACTATGTCCCGGACTGGAGACGCGCCTACCTTCCCGGCGGGTTCATCCAATACCAGAGCTTCATTCCGTCGGCGCGCGCCGCCGATGTCTTCGAGGAGCAGATTCGCCTCATGCACCGGCGCGGCCTGGTCTCATATCTGGGCGTGCTGAAGAAGCACCGAGCGGATCCCTTCCTCCTGACGCACGGACTCGATGGATACTCACTCGCGCTGGATTTTGCCGTGACGCCGGAGAGCCGCCCCGCGCTGTGGAGGCTGGCGCACGAGTTTGATCGCCTCGTCCTGGATGCCGGCGGGCGCCTCTACTTCGCGAAGGACAGCACCATGCGCGCGGGCACGCCTGAGCGGTTCTTCCCCGAGTCGCACCTGCGGCAGTTCTTCGCGCTTCGCGAACGCTGCGACCCGGACGCGCTTCTCGGCACCGAATTGCTCCGCCGCATCTTTCCCGGTGATGGACGCGCGAGCGGTGCCCGGGCTGCCGCAAGCTCCGCCTAAACCCCCACTGCGGGCCCCAAAGAGGGGAGCGTGAAGAATAGTTGGGCAGCACTCGGGGAAGTAGAACTCCGCATAAAGAGATATTTAGACCTTGACATCCACTTATCCTGATAAGACCCTCGCGCCGAGGAAAACAGGCAGGCGAAGGGGGTTCTCCCAGGGTGTTTACGGTTACTGGCGAATACGCGCTCCGTGCGGCGGTGCACCTCGCAATGCGCCACCCCGACCCGCAGACGGCGGCCGCCATCGCGGAGGCGACCCACGTACCCACGGGGTACCTCTCGAAGATCCTGCAGGAACTGGTCCGCCACGGGGTCGCCCACTCGCAGCGCGGCCTGGGCGGAGGGTTCCAACTCACGCGCGACCCGGAGGGGATCAGCGTACTCGAGGTGCTCGTGGCCGCAGGCTCACCGATTCACCGGATCAACAAGTGTCCCCTCGGGCTTCCGGCGCACACGAAACTCTGCCCAGTCCACAAACTCATGGACGATGGGCTGCGCCTGATCGAGCACACGTTCGAGACGACCACCCTTGCCGAGCTGTGCCGAGGGGGAGGGGAGAACCCGGGCCTTTGTCACGATTCGAGTAAAGTGCCCGGCTCTTCCGGCGGCGTTGAGTCGGCTCGGCTCGCGACGGACCAGCCGCCGAAGCCCAAGAAGCGTCGGCGTGCCAAATAACGGATAAGAAGGTCTGTTTATCTTTTGAATCGGAAGTGCACCATGAAGATCAGAATCCAGGACAACTCCATCCGATTCCGCCTCACCCTTCGGGAAGTTGAGGAGTTCGCGCAGGCGGGGAGGCTTGCGCGGACAACCTGTGTCCTCGGCCCCGACGGCCCCCGCGAGACGTTCCGCTATGCGATCGAGCGCGCTCCGTCCGGCGGTGCGAGTGAAGTCCATCTCGCCGGGGCGTCCATCACCATGCGGCTGGGGGAGTCCGACTGCGCAGATCTCCTCAATCCCTCCAGCGAAGGCGCCTATGTGCGCCGCGAGTGGCTCGACACCTCCGGCCAGACGCACCGGTTCATGGCATTCGTCGAGAAGGACCGTCCCGGTTCCACATGCATCAAGCCCGAGGCCTGGATCTACGACGCGCCCCCGGGCGGGCCGATCCAGACCCGCCCCATCCCCTCTTCATCCACACCCAAATCCCCGCAGCACAGGAGCTGAACGCCATGCCCGCCACCATCAACCCTTCGCGCACGGTCGCGGAGATCCTGCTCGAGAATCCCTCGCGCGCCAGCGTCTTCGAGCGCCACCGGATCGACTACTGCTGCAACGGAAAGCGCACGCTCCAGGAGGCCTGCGTCCGCCGCGGAATCGACGTCGAGGCGGTGCTGGACGACCTGGCCCCGATCGGCGAGGCGGCTGACCAGGTCGCACTCTGTCCGGGATGCGCGGAGCTCTCCTGCGCCGAACTCGTTGGCCACATCGTTGATGTCCACCACGCACTCCTGCGCCGGGAACTGCCACGCCTGATGATGCTCGCGGAGAAGGTCGCGCGCGTGCACGGCGACCATGCGCCCCAATGCGTCGGCATCCGCGACGTCTTCGCGGGGCTCCGCGACGAACTCGAACTGCACATCCAGAAGGAGGAGGAGATACTCTTCCCCTTCGTGGTGAAACTGGAGCAGGGCATCGACTCGCCGTTCCCGACGGTTGGCCGCCCGATAGGTTGCATGGAGCACGAGCACGCGGACGCCGGTGTGGCCCTCGACAAGCTGCGCGAGCTGACCAACGGCTACGAGCCGCCGATGGATGCCTGCAACTCGTGGCGCGTCCTCTACCATGGCCTCGCGGAACTCGAGCGCGACCTGCACCAGCACATCCACGAGGAGAACAACATTCTCTTCCCGCGCGCGCTTGCGATGGAGGCCGCGATTCGCGGCACCGGCGCGACGCGCTACACGGGCTGAGGGTGCGACCGATGAACCTCCGAAACCGACTTCTCGCCCTTGGATTGGCGGTGCTGGCGGTGCCGCTCGCCGCGGAGGATCCGCCGCCGGCCGTGACGCAGCAGGATCGCCCGGCCAGGGTATTCCTGGACCGTTGCGCCGGCTGCCACACGGTCGGGGGCGGGATGAGGTCGGGGCCGGACCTGCTGGCCTCGACGGCATGGAAGCCGGCGGACCTCACCGTCGCCGTCAAGCGCATGGAGAAAAACTCCGGCCCCATGTCCGACGCCGATGTTGCCGGACTCGTGGAGTTCCTGAAGGACTCCACGGTTCGCGACCGGATCACGGCCGAGGAGTCGCGCGCGGCGCTGAAGGCCGCAGCCACGCTGGAGCCGGCATCCCCTGCGCTCGGCCGCGAGTACTTCACGGGCGCGCGCGCATTCCGCAACGGCGGGGCGAGCTGTGCGTCCTGCCACGACTTCGGCGGGGGAGGGGGCAGTCTCGCCGTCCCGCTGACCACGGTGCATGCGCGCCTTGGGGAAGTGGCCCTCGCCTCCGCCATCGAGCAGGCAGCCTTCCCCGTGATGCGACCCATCTACGCGGCGCACCCGGTGACCAAGCAGGAGGCCGCGCACATCGTCGCCTACCTTGCTCAGACCCCGGCGCAGCGAGTCGCAGATCCCCCCCTCGGACTCGCGGCGCTCGGTGGGTCCGGGCTGTTCGTCGCAGCGCTTGCGCTTGTGGGGTCGCGCCGTCGCCAGGGCACCCGCGCACGACTCGTTGAGGAAGCCACCAGGAGGTAGGACCATGGGTTGGATCCAGGACATCTTCGCACCGGAACAGCGGAACTGGGAGGAGTTCTACCGGAATCGGTGGGCGTACGACAAGATCGTGCGCAGCACGCACGGGGTGAACTGCACGGGCGGGTGCAGTTGGCAGATTTACGTCAAGCAGGGCATCGTCACGTGGGAAATGCAGGCGCTCGACTACCCCCAGATCGACCGCAACATTCCGCCGTACGAGCCCCGCGGATGCCAGCGCGGCATCTCGTACTCGTGGTACATCTACAGCCCGCTGCGCGTGAAGTATCCCTACGTGCGCGGCGCGCTCCTTGAACTGTGGCGGGAGGCGAAGGCGGCGCACCCGGGTGACAATGTTGGCGCGTGGAAGTCCATCGTTTCCGACCCGGA
>CAZUCD010000114.1:0-2508 GCA_964618855.1 uncultured Candidatus Sumerlaeota bacterium | reverse complement strand
GCACGCGGCAAGGGGGGCTTCAGCCGCGCCGCGTGGTCGGAGGCCCACGAAATCATGGCCGCCGCGAACATCCACACGGTGATCGAGCACGGACCCGACCGCATTGCGGGCTTCTCCCCGATCCCCGCCATGTCGATGGTCAGCTATGCCGCCGGTGCACGCTTCATGCAACTTATGGGCGGCATCTCCCTGTCGTTCTACGACTGGTACTGCGACCTGCCGCCGGCATCACCCGAAATCTGGGGCGAACAGACCGACGTCGCGGAGAGCGCCGACTGGTTCCACTCGAAGTACATCGCGGTCGTCGGGTCCAACGTGCTGATGACGCGCACCCCGGACGCGCACTTCCTCGTGGAGGCGCGGCACCGCGGCACCAAGGTGGTCGTCTTCTCCCCGGATTTCAGCCAGACCTCCAAAGTGGCCGATGAATGGGTCCCCATCCACCAGGGGCAGGATGGCGCGTTCTGGATGGCCGTCGGACACGTCATCCTCCGCGAGAACTACATCGACCGTCCCGTCCCCGCGTTCATCGAGTACGTGACCAAGTACACCGATGCCCCGTTCCTCGTGGAACTCGTCAAGTCCGCCGATGGCCGCTATCGTCCCGGCAAGGCGCTGCGGGCCGCGCGCCTGGAGCACTACCGCGACGTGGAGAACGCCGAGTGGAAGCTCGTCGTGCTCGATGGACTCAGCGGCGAACCACGGGTCCCGGGCGGAACCATCGGCCACCGTTGGCAGCAGAAAAAGGGACAATGGAACCTGAAGCCCGAGGATTCGGTCAGCGGCAAGCCGATCGAGCCCGTCGTCCTGTTGGACGAGATGTTGGACCCCGGGGTGCCGGTCGAAATCGACGACTTCTCCGAGGGGACTTGCGGCAAGTCCATCAAGCGCCATGTGCGCGCGCACCGGATCGACACGGTGGACGGCGAGGTGCTCGTCACGACCGGCCTTGAACTCATGCTCGCGCAGTATGGCGTCCGCCGGGCCGAGGCACAGGGTGAATGGCCGTCAAGCTACGAGGACGCCGAGGCGCCGTTCACGCCCGCGTGGCAGGAGAAGTTCACCGGCATCGCCTCCACCGTCGTCGTGAACTTCGCCCGTCAGTGGGCACGCACCGCGGAGAAGACCGGCGGCAAGTGCTCCATCATCATCGGCGCCGGCGCGAACCACTGGTACCACAACAACCTGATTTATCGCGCCTGCATCAACGCACTCATCCTTTGCGGCTGCGTCGGCAAGAATGGCGGCGGGTGGAATCATTACGTCGGCCAGGAGAAACTGTCCCCCCAGGCGTCCTGGGCCCCGATCGCGTTCGCGACGGACTGGGGCGGTCCACCGCGCCTCCAGAACACGCCATCCTTCCACTACATGCACACGGACCAGTGGCGCTACGACCGCAACTTCCGGGAGATGTGCCCCGTCGCGGACGGCTCCCACCCCATCGCCGACGGGCACACCGCCGACAAGCAGGCCCAGGCTGTCCGGTCCGGATGGCTGCCGTGCTTCCCGCAATTCACGAAGCACAACTTCGAGGTGATCCGCGATGCGGAAGCCGCCGGTGCGAAGTCCCCCGACGAGATCAAGGCGCACGTCGTGTCGGAACTGAAGTCCCGCCGTCTGCACTTCGCGATGGAGGACCCGGACAATCCCGCGTGCTTCCCCCGCACGTGGTACATCTGGCGCGGCAACGCCCTCCAGGCATCCGCCAAGGGCCAGGAGTACTTCCTGCGCCACTATCTGGGCACGCATGACAACGCGATCGCCGAGGAGGAGGCACGCGGACTGGTCCACGACGTCATCTGGCGCGAGAGGGCCGGGCGCGGCAAGATCGACCTGGTCATCGACCTGAACTTCCGCATGGATTCGTCCGCCCTCTACTCGGACATCGTCCTGCCCGCCGCGACCTACTACGAGAAGGACGACCTGAACTCGACAGACATGCACTCGTTCATCCACCCCTTGCAGGCCGCGGTGCCGCCCTGCTGGGAGTCGAAGAGCGACTGGGTGATCTTCCGCGAGATCGCCGAACACACCTCGAAGCTCGCTGAACAGTACCTGCCGAACCCCGTCCGCGACATCGTCGCAACGCCCCTTCTGCACGACACACCGGCGGAGATCGCCCAGCCGTCCATCCGCGACTGGGCAAAGGGCGAATGCGAACCCATCCCAGGAAAGACGATGCCGAACCTCGCCATCGTCGAACGCGACTACACCAAGGTCTTCCGCAAGTTCATCTCCCTGGGGCCGAAGTTCCGCGACAATGGACTCAGCGTCCATGGCACGCACTACGACGTCGACGACCTCTACGACGAGTACATGCGCGTGCATGATGTCGAGGCGTGGGACTCGAAGATGTTCCCGTCGCTGCGGGAGCCCAGGGCGGTCTGCGAAGCCATCCTCGCCTTCGCCGCAGAGACCAATGGCGAGTGTGCCTATCGCGCATTCGAGTCGGAATCAAAGAAGACCGGCATCGATCACACCCACCTGGCCGAGGCGACGCGCGCCACC
>CAZUCD010000113.1:0-12750 GCA_964618855.1 uncultured Candidatus Sumerlaeota bacterium | reverse complement strand
CCCGATACACTGAACGTGTGCGGGACTGAAAACTCGGGCGTGAAGCGGATGAACGCGTCCCTGCCCCCCAGGTCCACCGGCACCCCGAGCGCGACCTCGGTCACGCTGTTGATGATGTCGTTCACCATGTTGTCCACATTGACGTTCACCGAACCCGTCCCTGTCTGGAACAGGGGCTGGTCGCAGGTGTCGCCTCCGAGGCTCGGCGCCGAGAGCGGCCCATTGACGACCGTCGTGATCGAGGTCGTCGGATTGAAAGTCTCCGTCAGCACATAGTAGGTCGTTCCCGCGGTCATGCGGACGTTCAGGTCCGCGCGTTCGGGCTCATTGTAGCCGCCGGTCCAGGTGGAATCGATCTCCGTGAGCGTCCCGCACGTGCCCGCGAAGGCGCCTATCACCGGCGAACCTCCGGCTTCATCGGCCCGCAGTCGGTAGACAGCCGAGGTCGTCGGCGTGAACCGGAAGTACGCATCGGGGAGCGCGGAGGCGCCAATCTCCGTCATGACCACGAGGTCGCGGCCCTCGTCGTTCGCCTGCGACAGATCCAGTGTCCGGGGGACATTGAGCGCAAGCACCGTCGCGGCCGCGCACGTGTCGTTGACCGGTGCGACAGGGCCGCCATCCAGCCAGATCTCCACGTTCTGCGGGGGCGTCCCGAAGAACGCATCATCGTAGATGATGTAGTAGGTCTGGCCGCCAAGCAGTGTCTGGGTCACCACCGGCGCGATTCCCAGCGTCGGGTTGGCAAGGGGCACCAGCGTCCCGCACGCGCCGCTCCAGTACCCGAGGCACATCGTCCCCCCGGGGTCGTTGTTGGCCCCGCGCACCGTATAGACACCGTTCAGCAGTGGGATGAACCGCCAGAACGCGTCGATGCCGCTCGTGCCGTTCGACGGATTGTTGTCGAAGTCCCCCGTGTTAGTACCGGTCGAGACGTTGATCTCGTTGTTGTAGGGCAGGGACGGGATGTTCGTCGCTGTCGCGCACGTGTTGTTGGTCAGCGCGGGCGGGGGAGGGCCGATGCGAACGGTGAACGTGCCGCCCTCGTCATAGTATGATTCCGCCTTCACGTAGTAGGTGTTCCCGGCGATCGCGACGAACGTCATCTCCGACGTAACGACCGATCCGCTCGCATCGTCGTTGCAACCCACCGACACCAGGCCACCGCAGCCCGTCGTCGTGCGGAAAACCTCAACGACTGTGTCGGCCACGGTCCCTGCATAGGTTTTCACCCGGTAGGTCTGACCGGCCGTGAGCGCCGGCAGCCGCAGCCAAACGTCCCTCCCGCCAACGCCGCCATTCGTCACCGTGCAGGAAATCGCGCCCCCGTCCAGGTACGAGGAAGTGTCCACCACGACATCCTGCGGCAGGGGAGATGGAACCAGTATGGCGGTGGCGCAGGTGTCCTGCGCCATGACGACAGTGTGTGCTCCCGCAGACAGCGCCGCCAGCGTGAGGGCGGCCGCGAATCGTATCCTGTGATTGGAACGCATGCATGCTCCTGGGGCCGGGTCGCTCCCCAGCGGGGGCCTGGGGCCTGATTGCAGGTGGACCAACGGCATCCTAGCTAGGATGGGACACCGGGGGCGTGGCAACAACGGAACCGTAGGGGGTTCATTTTAATGGGGTTGCCGCCCGGCGTCCCGATCCCGGTTGGGGGGTGCCGCCATTCCACGTTGACCGGGGGCCATCCGGGGTGTATTTGTGTTATACAGTTCCACATGGAGGAACCAAAATGAGTTTCATGTTAACCTGCAGGAAGAAGAGGAGGTCCGGCTTTGTCGCCGAACCCCAGATTGGGGACGTCTCGTACCTGGCGGTCCCCGCAGGCGACACTGTCCCCGGTTTGCAGCACGAGGTCGGATCGCATGCCGATTGGTTCAGGGCAGTCGCCAACGACGCGCACGAACGCCATGCGGCCTCGCTCGCGGGGGGGCCGCAACCTCACGGCGAGGAGCCGGGTTGCGAGGGGCGGGTCCTCGCCTTTGTCCACGGCTACAACAACACCATGGAGGTCGCGCTCGCCCGCCAGCGAAGCCTGGAACGCCTCCTCAACACCGCGGGTTGGAACGGCACCGTCATCGGGTTCGACTGGCCGAGCAATGACATCGCCATCGGCTATCTTGAGGACCGAAACGACGCCAAGGCCACCGCCAACCTGCTCGTCACCCGCCTGCTCAAGCCGTTCCTGGCCAGGCGCCGCGACGACTGCCTCGTGGACATCTCCGTCATGGCGCACTCGATGGGCGCCTTCGTCGTCAGGGAGGCCTTCCTCGGGAGCCGCGACTACCGCACTATGCGCGGCGACCCATGGATGGTCGGTCAGGTCGTCCTCATCGCCGCGGACATAGCAGGCTCCTCCCTCGAACCACGCTCGGACGCCACCAAGGCGTTCGACGAGCACTGCGCCCGACTGACGAACTACTACAGTCCCTTCGACAACGTGTTGAAGGTCTCGAACGCGAAGCGGGCCGGCCTCTCCCCCCGCGCCGGCAGGGTGGGGATCCCCCCCGACTCCATCGACAAGTTCGTGGACGTGGACGCCGGGCCCCGCTTCCAGATGCTCTCCCGCAACTGGTGGTCGGAGGTGGGCGGCATCGGCGCCTTCGCCCACTCGTGGTACTTCCATGACCCCGGATTTTGCAGGGACCTGGCGCTCACCCTGATCGGGGACATCGACCGCAACGCCCTCCCGACCCGGACCCGGATCGAGGACAACGACCTGGCGCTGCGACCGGCGCCCTAACCTGCGAACATCGTTGACGCGCGGGGGGGAGGTCCCGACACTTCCCCCTCGTCGCGCGGGCCCACCGTGCGGCAGGGCCGAGATAGCTCAGTTGGTTAGAGCACTGGATTGTGGATCCAGGGGTCGTGGGTTCGAGTCCCACTCTCGGTACCACTCATTTTCGGGGCGGGTGACGCCGGTCAAGGGCTCGCCCGCCCGATTCATTTTGGGCACGGAGTTTCCCCGCCACGATGACCGCCCCCAAGCCGAGCCTCGTTGAACCGCGCACGCTCAAGGGCTTCCAGGATCATCACCCGGCGGAGGCGCGGCGCCGGCTCGACCTGATCGAACGCCTCAGGCCACTCGTCGAGTCCTTCGGCTTCGTCCCCATCGAGACACCCGCCGTCGAGTACCTCGACACGCTCCTCGGCATGGGGGGTGAGGGCGCCAACAAGGAACTCTTCCGGTTCTCCTCCCCGGAGGATGAGCCGATCGCCCTGCGCTTCGACCTCACCGTGCCGTTTGCCCGCCTCCTTGCGCAGTATCCCGCGGAGCTAGGGCTGCCCTTCCGCCGCTACGCCTTCGGGCCGGTGTTTCGGGCGGACAAGCCGGGGCCCGGCCGCTACCGCCAGTTCACCCAGTTCGACTTCGACCACGCAGGGAGCGCCGACGTCGCCGTGGACGCGGAAGTCTGCGCGGTCATGTGCGGCGCGATGCGGCTGCTCACCAACGCCAAGAGCCGCCTGCACGTCAACAGCCGCAAGGTCGTGGACGCGGTGCTCCTCGGCTGCGCCATCCCTGAGCTCGAGCGCCAGCGCCACGTCCTGCGCGTAATCGACAAGCTCGACAAGGTCGGCGCCGCAGGCGTGCGCCTGGAGTTGGGCCCGGGACGCATCGACGAGTCCGGCGACCCGATTCGCGGCGTGGGGCTCGAACCCGAGACCATCACCCGCATCGAGGGGTTCCTGGCCATCTCCGCGGACACGCGCGGCGCCGTGATCGACGCCATCGCAAAGGCCGTGGCCGCCTCGAAGGAACTCGACGAGGCGCTGGCGGAGCTGCGTGAGCTCGCCGCCGCGATGGACGCGCTCGGCATCCGCGAGGACGAGGCGGTGTTCGACCCGTCCCTCGCACGCGGCCTCGACTACTACACGGGCCCCGTGTTCGAGATGAAGCTCCCGGACCTGCCACAGTTCGGGACGGTCATGGGAGGCGGGCGCTACGACGGGCTGGTGTCGCGCTTTTCGACCGCGAGCGTTCCCGCGACGGGTGCGTCCATCGGGCTTGATCGGCTCATCGCGGCGCTCGATGCCGCTGGGGCCTTCTCGGGCGAGCCATCGATCGTGCAAGTCCAGGTCGTGACGTTCCGCGGAGTCGACCGGGCGCGGTACCTGGCGCTCGCCTCGGAGCTGCGCGCCGCCGGCATCAACTCCGAGATTTACTTCGGGAAGAAGAAGGCATCGATCACGGATCAGTTGTCCCACGCCAATGCGCGCGGGATCCCGGTCGCCATCATCGTTGGAAGCGACGAGTTCGACCGCGGTGAGGTGAGCATCAAGGACCTGCGCGCCGGCGCGGCCGCGCGGGAGGGCATCGCCGACCGCGACGCCTACCGCGACGCGGGGAAGGCCGGGCAGAGCACGATTGCCCGCGCCGACATGGTGGCCGAGGTGCGCGCGCTCCTTCAGCGCGGCGCGTGAGCAACGGCTCTCGGAATCCCGGGGGCTCCGCCACGGCGGCAGCCATCCGCGTCCCGCTTCTGTACCTCTGCTTCTTCCTGTCCGGCATCGCGGGCCTCATCTACCAGGTGGTCTGGTCCCGCTACCTGACCCTGTTCCTCGGCGGAACGGGCCAGGCGCAGGTGATCATCCTGGGCGCGTTCATGGGGGGGCTCGCGCTCGGTGCGTGGCTGCTGGGCAGGCGTGCCGACGCGACGCCCCATCCGCTCAAGCTGTACGCGATGCTGGAACTCGGGATCGGCCTGTGCGGCATCGTGTACCCGAGCCTCTTCGACCCGATCCGTTCGCTCTTCGTGGCGCTGGCGCGCGCGCTGGGACTTGGCCCAGTGGGGGTCAACGTGGCCGGGATCGCCGTCTGCGCGCTCACGGTTCTCCTGCCGACAACACTGATGGGGGGAACGCTCCCCGTCCTGAGTCGGTTCATGGTCGAGAACTCCACGAGCGTTGGGCGCCACGTCTCGCGCCTCTACTACCTCAACAGCTTCGGCGCCGTCGTCGGCTCGCTGGTCGGGGGCATGTTCCTGATCCCGATGCTGGGGCTGCCGTTCTCGATGTATGCTGCGGCGTTCCTCAACCTGGAGGTCGCGCTGGTCTCGTGGCTCCTCCACGCGATGTTGCGCGGGGGCGCCACGGGTGAAGCGGCCCGCGAGTCCGCCCCCGCTCCCGCCTTCGAGCCCGACCGCGCCTCGGGGCCCATGACGGCCGCCAGGATCGCGCTCGTGGTGATCGGCATCTCCGGGTTCGTGTCGTTTGTCTACGAGGTCGCCTGGATCCGACTCCTGACGACCGTGCTTGGAACGTCGAGCTTCTCGTTCTCGATCATGCTCTCGGCGTTCATCGCCGGGATCACGCTGGGCAGCTTCCTGCTTTCACGCAGGCGGGATGAACACGGCTGGTTCCGCGTGCTTGGCTGGTGCGAACTCGGCGCGGGACTCAGCGCCCTCCTCTCGATCATGGTCTACCAGCGCCTGCCGTACTACCTTAACCAATGGCGCAGCGTCTTCGCGAACGAGGACATCGCGTATCCGTACTTTCAGGCGGGATCGTTCCTGCTCTGCTTCATCGTGATGCTGGTGCCGACGGTTTTCATTGGCGCCACCGTGCCGGCCGCCACCCGCGTGGTCGCCGATGAGATGCGCGGCCTTGGCCACAAGATCGGCAGCGTCTTTGCCATCAACACCGCGGGAACGCTTGTGGGTGCGCTCACCGCGGGATTCCTGCTCCTTCCGGCGCTTGGCATCCGGCGCACGGTGGAGGTGGCCGTGGGCCTCAACATCGCACTTGGCCTGTGGGTGATACTGGCGGACCGCACGCAGCCCGCGCCGCGGCTGCTGCGTCCCGCCTTCGCCCCTGTGGCGCTCCTCGCCACCCTGGCAGCATACTTGGCCTTTGCTCCCGCTTGGGACCAGAGGGTCTTCACCGCCGCCACTTACCGCATGAAGTGGCGCCTTGCCAGCTATGAGGCTTTCCAGGAGTTCATCGCCGCGCGCGAACTTGTCTACTACCGCGACGGCAAGGACGCCAGCATCGCAGTCACGCGCGAGCACGATGAGGAAACGCGCGAGGAGGTCCTCACCCTGCGCGTGAACGGCAAACCCGACGCCTCCACCGCGCAGGACACCGGCACACAGATACTCATCGGGCACCTGCCCATGATGCTCCACCCTGCGCCCAAGGACGTGCTCGTGGTCGGCCTGGGCAGCGGCATGACCGCAGGCGCAGCCACCGCCTACCCGGGCGCGAACGTCACGGTCGTCGAACTGATCCCCGAGGTGGTCGAGGCAGCCCGCCACTTCGGGCCGTGGAACAACAACGTCACCTCCAACCCGGCGGTCCGGCTCGTGGTCCAGGACGCCAAGACCTTCATGCAACTCGACGACGCGACGTACGACGTCATTATCCTGGAGCCCACGAACCCGTGGATTGCCGGCGTCGCCGGCCTCTTCAGCGAGGAGTTCCTTCGCGACGTGCGCTCCCGCCTGAGGCCTGGCGGCACCGTCCTCCAGTGGATGCACCTGTATGAAATGGACGACCGCGCAGTGTGGTCCGTCCTGCGCACATTCAACGAGCACTTCTCGTACTCGACGATCTTCTGCATCGGCGTGGACATGGCGATCGTCGGATCGACGGAGCCGTTCGAGCCCGACTTTGCGCGGATGGAGGCCCGCGCCGCGGAACCATCCGTCGCCGCGAGCCTCCGGGTTGCCCATGTGGAAGGCATCCTGCCCCTGCTTTCCATGCAGGCGGTCGCCAAGAACGACACCCCGGGCCCCTACGTTCGCATGGCGTGGTCAAACTCCGACATGTACCCGCTGCTGGAATACGTGGCGGTGCGCGGATTCTTCCGGCGCGGATTCGCCGACAGCTTCAAGACGCTCGACCGCCGCGGGCTCACGCCCGGCGAAGGAGGGCTGTGGCTCCGCGAGTACACGCCATCGGTCCCCCCCGCCAACGAGATGTTCGCGAACTGGTTCCACGCCAAGCGCAAGTCGCGCATGATGTTCGACCAGTACCATCTCGCGTGGACCGACCTGTGGGCGAAGTACCACCCGGGCTCGCCTGAGATGCTTCTCGCGCGGGCCAGCGTGATGCGCGAGGACCTGGCCGCGCGCGCCCGTCTCCTCGAGTCCCCCGCGCTCGCCGATGTCCCGGAGTCCCTGCGCGAGCGTTCCCGCATCGCCCACGCGGCGTACTCGAAGTCGACCAGCTTCGTCCACGAGGCCGACACGGCGAGCCTCATGGAACTGCACCGCCGCGCGGCCGACGCAAGCCCGTCGCAAGCCACGGAGGCTCTGTTCGCGCTCGGCAGCGTGCAGCTCGACTCCGGGCACGCGGAGGACGCGGTCGCCACGTTCGGGCGCGCACTGGCATCGGTCGCCAGCGAGGGCCCGGTCCGGGATTCCGTGCGGCTGCGGCTCGCCGCCGCGCATGCGAGCCTTGGCCAGCTCGACCGCGCCGAGTCCGTCCTCCGCGAGATTCCCGAGGATGGCCGTGGCAACTTCGAGGTGCGCAACTCGCGCCACTTCGAGCTCTGCCGCATCCTCCAGGAACGGCAACGCGGCGAACCCCCCGGCGACATGAGCAATCCCCCCATCGGATGGTTTGAGTAGAAGCCATGGAGCGCTCGCCTCCGGGCGACTCGATCATTCTGGCCGGCGTGCGGTACGTCGTGGCGCGCAGCCTCGCGGAACTCCCCGGCCACAGGACCCTGCTCCTGCGCGAGGCCCAGGGGAACCTGGTCGCGCGCATCGACACGAGCGGCGCTGAGCCTCCCTTCGACGGGCGCCTTTCGCTCCTTTCGCGCATTCCCTCCCCCGCGCCGGCCGGGCTCGTATCCATCTTAGCCGCGAGCGTCGTCCAACCGGAGCCGTTCGTCCTCAGGCGGTTCGTGGATGGACTCCGCATCGACGAACTGGAGGACCGCTTCCATCACGCGCAGAGGGCGCCCGCGGACACGGCGGCCTTCATGCGGCGGCTCGCCGCGCCCATTCAGGCGCTTCATGCCGCGGGGCTCGCCCATGGGCGCCTTCATCCGGGCAACGTCTTCGTTGGCGCTGGGGAACTGCCCCTAGTCGTGGACTCCCTGATCGCCGTTCCCCGGCCGGGGGATCGGTCCCCCTCGGCGAACCCGCGCGCGGCGCTCTACTCCGCTCCGGAGGTCCTGTCCGGCGCCGAACCCAATGCCCAGTCCGATGTCTGGTCGCTCGCGCTGCGTGGGGCCTGCGTGCTTGCCGGGCGCGGTGGGAGTGGCGCGGCGCGCGCCCTTTCGGCCGATCCGACGCCGGAGTGCGCCGCGCGGCTCGGGTTCACGAACGAAGTCGGCGGAATGCTCGCACGCGCGCTTTCACCGGAGCCCGCGCGGCGCCCCGCGGATGCCGGGGAGTTCGCATCCGAGTTCGCTTCCGCAGTCCTGGCGAAGCTGAACCAGACCAGGACGGGTGCGAGGCGACCGGAGGAGTCCGCCGCGCGGCGCACCGGGGCCTACGTCCTGGTGGCGCTTCTTGCCGGGGCGGCCATTGGGCGCATCACCGCCCCGGCGCCCGCCCCCGGCCCCGCAGCCCCACCCACGCCGGGGCCCGTGCGCACGGCGCCGACGCCTCGGCCGCGCACGCCGTCCCCGACTCCGCGGCCGAGTCCCACGGCGGCGCCGCGCCCCACTGCCACGCCGGCGGCGACACCAGAACCGCGTCCACCTGAGCTTCAGCGCGGCCTGCGCTCGCGATGGTTCGCCTACGTCCCCGCGCGGGTGAAGTCGGGCGCAGACCCCTGGGGTGCGGAGTTCCTCCAGTGCGACGCCGTGATCCCGGCCATCGACTTTGACTTTGGCGAGGGTGCCCCGTTCAACCTGTCGCCCGACAACTTCGCCTTCCTCGCGGAAGCATACCTCTACGTGCCCTTGCCGGGGAGGTATCGGTTCATCGCGGACGTCGATGACGGCTGCGCGGTCACGATCGGCGCGGAGGCCTTCGGCAATCCCAGTGCGACGGGCCGCAACGAGCTGTCCATGGACCTCAGCCTCGACCAGGGACTCGTCCCAGTCTCCTTCCAGTATGCCGAGTCCACCGGTGCGGCGCATGCGCGGCTGGACTGGATTCGGCCGGACGGCGTGCGCGAGCGCGTCCCCCCCGCCGCCTTCCATTCGCCGCGTGCAAACACCCCGGCACGGCTGGAGCCGGATTGGCAGTCCACCTGGGACAGGCTGGGCGATGCGCAGCGCACGCGGGTGCTAGCGGCGCGCGTGGACGCGCTTCACGGCCTCCCCGCGGAGCGCGCCGACGTCGAGGTCTTCCCCGCCCCGCTGTTCCCGGTGTCACTTCCGTTCGCCGCGAACTTTGCAAGGCTCCGCGGCGACCTGCCGGCGCCGTGGCGAATCGTCCGCAGGGACAACAAGCGCATCGACGCATCCGGCAAGGCGGGCGCCCTGCTGCTCACGCTCGTTCCGGACGACAGCGCAGGGCCGCGCACCGACATGAGCAACCTCGTCGGAATCCGCCTCGACGAGGACAAGCGCCGGTTCACCGTGCGCGTGAGGATGCGCTTTCCCGGGCCGACTCCGAACCAGCGACTCCAGCAGGCGGGCATCTTCATGGCGGAGGACTGGCACGGGATTCCCGACCAGGACAACTTCGTGCGGGTCGCCTTCGGCTACGACGATCGCTCCGTCTTGACAAGAATGGTAGAACGCGGGGGCACGGCGCTCGATGCTCGCCACGCGGGCATCGTGGATCCCGGGAGCTCATGGTTCTGGCTCGCAGTTCAGAGGCACGGGGAGAACTTCGGGGCGTTCGCCAGCTCAGACGGCATCAACTGGATCAGCGTCATGGAGTTCGCCGCGCCGCACGCCATCGAGCACGTCGGCATCTATGCGATCCGCGGTGGTCCGGGGGCTTCCCTCCCCGTCGAAGTCGAGTCCTTCGCGATCTCGGCCGACCTGGAAATCCGTCCGGAGATGTTGCCGAAGTAGGTCTACTCCGGTGGTTGTTTCGGGGCCCCGTTGTCAAGCCGCCACCGCGCCTGGCGCAGTATCCCGCGGATGAGTTGCGCCTCGCGGTGGGTGAGCCCCGCGCGCGCCACGAGCGCCCGCAGAAGCACCATCGAGGCGTCCGTGCGGACTGTGTCCTCATAGCCCCACTCCACCATTTCCGCGCGCATGTGGTCCAGCAGGCGCGAAACTTCCTCCTGCGACGCGGCGGAATCCTTGGACCTTTGGGACGCGCCCGCACGCAGCGATCGCGGCGTGATGCCCTCGTCCACCGGCGTGGCTGCCCACCCTATGGACCGCCGCGCCTCCGCCATGGCAAACAGGGCGATGCCCGCGGCCTGCGCCAGGTTGAGCGACGGGAATCCCGGCTCCGTCGGCAGCTTCCACCGCGCGCCGCACCTGTTCGCCTCCTCGTTCGTGAGCCCCGACTCCTCCCGGCCCAGGACGAGCGCGATGGTGTCGTCCGGGGACCGCCCCGCGAGCAGAGCCGTCGGCAGCGAGTCCACGCACTCCAGCACCCGATGGTGTCCCTGGACCCCCGTGAGCGCGATCGTCAGTGCGAAGGGGGCGACGGCCTCGTCAAACTCCTGGAAGGTCCGCGCGGCGCGGAGTATCTCCGAAGCCCCCGCCGAGAAGGCGCGCGCCATCCCGTGCATGGGTTCGCACCGCGGGCGGACGAGGATCAGTTGGCGCGCCCCGAAGTTCTTCATCGCGCGCGCCACCGCGCCGACGTTTCCCGGCTCGGCGGGTTCCACCAGGACCACCGACACGGGGATCATCGCCATCTGGGAGGGCCCCCGCTCAGGCCGGCGTGATCGCGTCCACGCCCACGCGGTCGCGCAGGACCGCCGGGACCTCGACCGATCCGTCCTCGCGCTGGAACGTCTCCAGAATCGCGATGACGAGGCGGGGGAGCGCGAGGCCCGACCCATTCAGGGTGTGGACGAATTGCGGCTTTCCACCCGCCGGGCGGTAGCGAATCCCCGCGCGCCGCGACTGGAAGTCCTCGAAGTTCGAGCAGCTCGAAACCTCCAGCCATGCGTCCATTCCGGGGGCCCAGAGCTCGATGTCGCAGCACTTTGCCGCCCCGAACCCCATGTCCCCCGAGCAAAGGAGCATCACGCGGTGCGGGAGGCCGAGCTGCTCGAGGAACCACGTCGCGTGCCCCACGAGCACCTCGTGAGCCGCATGGCTCGACTCGGGCTTCTCGAACATGACCATCTCCACCTTGTTGAACTGGTGGACGCGCGAGATGCCCCGGGTCTCCTTGCCGTATCCACCGGCCTCGCGGCGGAAGCAAGGCGTGTAGGCACAGTAGCGGATCGGAAGCTGCCCCTCGTCCAGGATTTCGTCCGCATGCAGGTTCGTGACGGGCACTTCCGCAGTCGGAATCAGGAACGAGTCCTCCCCGTCGATCCGGTAGAGGTCCTCCTCGAACTTGGGGAGCTGGCTGGTGCCGGTCATCGTGCGGCGCGTGACGACGTGCGGGGGCGCGACTTCCGTGTAGCCATTGCGTGAGGTGTGCGTGTCGAGCATCCACGCGATGAGCGCGCGCTCCAGCCGCGCGCCCAGGCCCTTCAGCACGTAGAAGCCCGAGCCGCTGATCTTGGCCCCGCGCGCCATGTCGAGGATCCCGAGCCTCTCGCCGATCTCCCAGTGCCCGCGCGGCTGGAAGCCGAACGTGCGCTTCTCCCCCCAGGAACGAAGGATCACGTTCTCCGCGGCCGACAGGCCCGTCGGCACCGAGTCGTGCGGCGTGTTCGGAATCCGCAGGAGGATGTCCTCCAGTTCCTTCTCCACCTCAGCGATGCGCGCGTCGCCGTCGGCGATCCGGTCGCCGAGCTCGCGCGACTCGTTCTTCAGGTCCTCGATCGGTTCCTTGCGCTTCGCGCGCTCGGGGATCGACTTGCTGATTTCGTTGCGGCGGGCGCGGAACCCCTCGTTCTCCGAGACGATCCCCCGGCGCTCACCGTCCAGCGCCAGAACCCGGTCCACCACGGACACATCCGCCCCCCGGGACGCCAGGCCGCGCCGCACGCGGTCGGGGTTGTCACGGAAAAGGGCGATGTCCAGCATGGGGGGCAGACTCCTCGTGGTGTGGTCGGTCAGGCCCCCCGCGAGCGCACCACCACGGAGAAGCCGTCCAGAACATGCTTCCATTCTGGAAGTCTGAAAGCCAGACGCCCGGGCCCCGCCGGGTCAACGCGCAACGATGACGAACGATCCGGGGGCGTCCCGGGAAAGCGTTCCACCGCCCCCGCAGGCGAGTTCCCCTCGCGCAGGGGGCCTCCGCCTCTTCGCCCTACTCGCTGCTGCGGCGGCCTGGAGGCTCGCCGACTGCGTCATCCACCCATGGTCCCCCGACCAGCTCTTCTCTGTCCGGCTGGCACGGCTTCCCTGGAGGGAAATGCTCGCCGCTACCACGGCCGACGTGCATCCTCCGTTCTACTACGCCCTCCTGAAGCTCTGGTTCCTCGTGGTGCCCGACTCGCTGGAGGGCGCGCAGTGGCTCTCGGTGCTATTCTCCCTTGGGACGCTGGTCCTCATCCGCGAACTCGCCACGGACATCTACGGCAGGCGGGCCGGTTGGATCGCCCTCGCGGTGGCATCCTTCTCCCCGTATGCGGTCTTTTGGAGCCATGCCACGAGGAACCACGCGATCCTGCCACTCTTCGTAGCCGGTGCGTGCCTTTGGGGTTGGCGCTACCTGCAGTCCCCATCAGGCAGGAATTGGTGGCTGACGGCCGCGTGCCTGGCGCTGGCATTCCAGACGAACTACATGGGGCTGATCTTCGGAGCGGTCT